>JABDKP010000104.1 GCA_013002175.1 Ilumatobacter sp. | reverse complement strand
CACGGGCACACGCCTTGATCTCGACGATGCCGTCCGCGATCTCGGGGACCTCGAGCTCGAACAGTCGCTTGATCAGACCCGGATGGGTGCGCGACACGACGATCTGCGGGCCCTTGGCCGTCTTGCGGACCTCGACGATGTACGCCTTGGCCCGGTCGCCCGGATTCGGCCGCTCGTAGGGCACCTGCTCGGCTTGTGGGAGCAGCGCCTCGACGCGGCCGAGGTCGAGCAGCGTGTAGCGCGTGTCGGTCTGCTGGATGATGCCGGTGACGATGTCGCCTTCGCGGTTGGCGTACTCCTCGAACTTGCGGTCGCGCTCGACCTCGCGGATCCGTTGGCTCATCACCTGCCGGAACGTCTGGGCGGCGATACGGCCGAGGTCTTCCTTGTCGGGCGTGTCATCTCGCTCGTTGACCCAGTTGCCGTCCTCGTCGAGGTCGTAGGCCGTGAACGTGAAGTCCATCGTGGTCGGGTTGACCTCGACGACGACCTCGTCCGCCGCACCCGGGCGGCGCTTGTACGCGCTGGCGAGGGCGTCGACGAGCACGTGCAGGAGGTCGTCCTCCGACATGCCCTTCTCCTGAGCGAGGAGGCGAATGGCTTCGCTCATGTCGAGATTGCTCACGATGTCTCCTTGTTCTTCGACTTCGACTGCTGCGAGTGCTGCTTCTGCTGCGACTTCTTCTTCGGCGCGTGCTTGCCGCCGGGCTTCGGCTTCGGGCCCCAGACGAACACGGTGCGGGCGCGGTCGACGTCGGCCAGCGCGATCACGCGCTCGTCGACCTCGTCGCCGCCGGTACCGTCGCCGTGCAGGCGGATCGTGGCGGTGGTGTCGTCGGCCGCGACGAGCACGCCTTCGAACCGGCGCTGTTCGGCCTCGGTATTTGCGAGGCGGACACTGATCGTCTTGCCGATCTCGCGCTGGAAATGGGCTGGGGTGCGCAGTGTGCGCTCGACGCCAGGGCTCGTGACCTCGAGCGTGTAGCGACCCGGGATCGGATCCTCGTGATCGAGCTCGCGTGAGATCAGGCGGGTGGCCAGGGCGAGCTGATCCATGTCGACGCCGGCCTCGGAGTTCGGAGGCGTGTCGATGGTGACCCGCATCGTGCTGCCGCGCTGCTCGACGTCGTACAGATCGAGATCGAGGTCGGAGACGATCGGTGCGACCAGGTCGCGGACACGCCGGATCACGGGGCTGTCGCTCATGCCGATTCGCCTCCTTTCACACAACAAGGCGTGGGCCCAGCCCACGCCTTGATCGATCCCTCAATCAATTAGCGAGGTCCGAGTATAACCCCGCGGATCCCGGCCTCGACCCCTGTTCGCGTGAGGTTCGATGGCACACGCTGCCGCCGTTCCTCACGCGATCGACGGGGAGGGGTCCGGTATCGTCGCTGCGTGCTCCGGATGTCGACCTTGTTCCTGCGGACCTTGCGGGACGACCCCGCCGACGCGGAGGTGCCGTCGCATCGGCTGCTGGTGCGTGCCGGTTACATCCGTCGTGCCGCGCCCGGTGGTTTCAGCTGGCTGCCGCTCGGCTGGATCGTCTTCCGCAACGTCGAGCGGATCATCCGCGAGGAGATGGACGCGGCCGGATTCCAGGAGGTGCACTTCCCCGCCCTGCTGCCGAAGGAGCCGTACGAGGCGTCGGGTCGATGGGTCGACTACGGCGACAACATGTTCCGCCTGCACGATCGCCACGGCGCCGAGATGCTGCTGGCGCCGACTCACGAAGAGATGTTCACCCTGCTGGTCAAGAGCCTCTACGGCTCGTACAAGGACCTGCCGCTGTGCATCTACCAGATCCAGACGAAGTACCGCGACGAGGCCCGCCCGCGCGCCGGGCTCCTGCGCGGGCGCGAGTTCGTGATGAAGGACTCGTACAGCTTCGACGTCGACGACGCCGGGCTGCAGCGCTCGTACGACCGGCACCGGGAGGCCTACATCCGCACCTTCGAGCGACTGGGGCTGCCGGTCGTGATCGTGTCGGCGATGTCCGGTGCGATGGGTGGGGCGGCCAGCGAGGAGTTCCTCACGCCGCTCGATGTCGGCGAGGACACCTACGTGCGGTGCACGTCCTGCGACTTCGCTGCCAACACCGAGGCCGTGGCGGTGCCGGTGCCCGACTCGGTGCCGCTCGACGGGTTGCCCGATGCCGTCGTGCACGACACGCCGAACACCCCGACGATCCAGACGCTCGTCGACCACCTCGACGAACGCGGCGTTCCCCGCCACGGCGGCGGATCGTGGACGGCGGCCGACACACTCAAGAACGTCGTCGTCAAGCTGCGTCATCCCGACGGCACGGTCGAGCCCTTGGCGATCGGCGTGCCCGGCGATCGTGAGGTCGACCTGAAGCGGCTCGAGGCCCAGGTCTCTCCCGCCGAGGTCAGCCCCTTCGAGGAAGCCGACTTCGCCAGGTATCCGACGTTGGTCAAGGGCTACATCGGCCCGGGTGCCCTGGGCTCCGCCGGCACGTCGGGCATCCGGTTCCTGCTCGACCCGCGCATCGTGGAGGGCACCCGCTGGGTCACCGGCGCCAACGAGGAGGGTCGCCACGTCGTCGACCTCACCATGGGACGCGACTTCACCGGCGACGGCATGATCGAGGCCGCCGAGGTGCTCGGCGGCGATCCGTGCCCGAACTGCGGCGCCGAGCTCGAGATCGCCAGGGGTATCGAGATGGGCCACATCTTCCAGCTCGGCCGCATCTACGCGGAGGCGCTCGACCTCAAGGTGCAGGACGAGGCCGGCAAGCAGGTCACGGTGACCATGGGCTCGTACGGCATCGGCGTCTCGCGCGCCGTCGCCGCGCTGGCCGAGACGAACCACGACGAGCTCGGCCTGATCTGGCCCCGCGAGGTCGCCCCCGCCGACGTCCACCTCGTGATCGCCGGCAAGGAGGGCGGCCCACAGCGCCCGGCCGCCGAGCGTCTCGCCACCGAGATGGAGGCCGCAGGGCTCCGGGTCCTGTTCGACGACCGCGAGGGTGTCTCCCCCGGCGTGCGGTTCAAGGACGCCGAACTGATCGGCGTCCCCACGATCGTCGTCTGCGGTCGCGGCATCGACGACGGCGTCGTCGAGCTCAAGGACCGCCGCAGCGGCGAACGCGAGGACGTCCCGATCGGCGACGTCGTCGCCCGGCTGACCACCACGGCCTGACCATCAGGCTCTCCACTCCGGCTCGGCGCCGGCGTGCTCACCAAGGCCCCCGACATCGACGTCGAGCGGACACGACGAGTGAGTCACGGGCGCCGGACAGCGGCAGGGCACCATCTGACCGCGAGTGCCGACACCGGTCTCGATGATCGCGGGTCCGACGCTGTCCGCCGGCTCAGGTCCGCGCCTCGCCGAATTGGCGATGAAGAGCATTCTGCGGTCCCGAGTGCCAAAGGCAAGACTCGTCGGGTGCCAGAGGCCGTCCGCCGCGGTGAGCACCACCTCGACCGAGCCCTCGCGGTCGATCCTCACCAGCCTGTTCTGGCTCGCCAGGGTGGCGTAGAGGTCACGCCGGACGTCGAATGCGAGGTCGTCGACTCCCCAGAGCACATCCGAGATCTCGCAGTCGACGTCGCCGGCGACGATCCGCGGCTCGCGTGCCGATCCGTCCACACCGAGATCGACTCGAACGACCAGACCTCGATCGGGGTTGGCCACGAACAACGCTCCGCCTCGGACGACGAGCCCGCTCGCACCGCCTCGCCCGCACCCCTGCAGCAAGGGATGCGACAGCCAGAGCTCGGCGCGGTCATCTGCGCCGTCGACACGCCAGACCTGACCGCGCGCTGAGTCGGTCGCGTACAACGTCCCCGACCAGTCCACCGTGAGACCCTTCGGTTCGAACATCCGCTCCGACCCGGGAAGACGTTCGTGTCCACCGCCGGACCGGAGCCGATGGATGCCCGATGACTCCTGAGCGGGGTGGGCCACGGTGACGAACACCGTCCCGTGCCGGTCGACGACGACCCCGGCCGGCGTGGCGCCCGTCCCGAGCGCCCAGCGCTCGACGGGATTGCCGTCGGGATCGAACCGCCACACCTCGCCGCTTCTCGACTGAGGGAAGCGGAACGGTGAGACGAGCCCGACGTACGTGTTGCCGACACGGTCGACGGCCAGCCCGTCCGGCAGACGCCCGGCAGAGCGGTCGAACGTGACGACGACGCCTGGCTCGCCCACCGTCGGGGGCTCCGCAGCGAGGGCCGGAGGCGCCATGGCGAACGCGGCCAGCACGGCGACTGTCGCGCGCGTGGCTCGCACGATGTCGTGGGCGAGCGACGAAATCCGTACGGCGGTCGGCGGCTGTCCGGCTCCGAAGCCCACAATGCGCCTCTTCATGACGCCGCTGCCCGCGGGTCTCAGCGGGCTGCCGGATCGTTGCGGTGTGCGCGGAGGACGCCGACGACGGCGACGAGCATCAGGCCCCATGCGGCCGGGTAGGTCACGCGGATCGCGACCCCGACGGCCTGCGCCGCGATGAACGTGGGCACGAAGCCGAGCAGGGCGATACCCGACCACATCGGAGCAGTCCTGGTCCGCAGGATCGCGACCCCTGCAACGATCGGAGCGAGGAAGAACGGCGGCAAGGTCACCAGCGTGGCGAGCGCACTGAACAGCGTCGGGTTGTCCCACACCTCGTTCACGACGAACGGATTGACACCCTGGTCGACCAGATCGATCGACATCTGACGCCAGGCCGCCGCGCTCACGGCAATCGCTGCTCCGAGCATGCCGAGAACGGTCACCGCTATGCCGGCACGCGAAGCCCGCAGGGCCACGACCCGACCGATGACGATCCATGTTGCCGGCAGAGCAATCGCGCCGAGGTAGAACACGAACGACTCCGGCTCGCTGATCCAGTCGAGATCGCCTGGAAGCATCTGCACCTGGAACGCAACGAAGAGCGCTCCGACCAGCGCAAGCGCCGGGCCGGCGATGGCGAGGGTCGGCACGAGCCGACCGAAGAACCGGTACCACGGATCGGTGGTCGGCTCCGCAGATGCCGGGGACGCGACGGTGATGGACATGAATCCTCCTCAGACGGATCAAGTGCTGCTGGCGTCGATCGTGCGCGGGGCTGATTCCCGACAGGAAGAGTGCGTGCTCCCGATCGATCGGGAAATGTCGTGCGTCCCGTTGCCGGGCATCGTCCTGTCGCCGGATGGCGGCCCGGCCATCATCCCGAGGCACGAGGAACGAACTCCCTGGTCATCGGGAATCCGGTGATGGGACACTTGACGGATCGAGGACCTGACCGCTGCGCTGAGGGCAACCGGTTCGAGCGAGCCTGCGCGCCCCGAACCACCCGCTGGGGCGCGGTCAGGCGGTTTCGGGCGTGGCGTGCCGGGGCGCGCTCTGCGGCGGTGGCGACTGCCCACTGCTGCGACCCTCGGCGCATGGTTCTTCATGGCGACCCTGCTGTCGACGACGTTCGTCCTCGGGGTGCCGCAGCGTTACGACGAGCTCGTCAATCCGTGCGACCCGTACTGCGGCGACCGTCAGTTGGGCCAGCTCGATCTCGGACAGCAGGAACGCCTCGCCGAGATCGGGATCGATGCCCGCATGTACGCCTGGTGGGACATCGGGCGCGAGGCCGCGCTCGCGGTCGCGGCCATCGTGCTCGGGACGATCCTCATCCGTCGCATCGCTACGTTCGTGGCGTTCCTCACCGCCACCGTGATGGTGGCGTTCGGTGCGGTGCTCGTACCAGAGACGGGGATCGCCGGCGAACGAGCTGCGGCGATGCCCGGCTGGCTACACCAGGCCACGTGGGTGGTCGCGATGGTGACCATTGCCGTGCCCTGGTATCTCCTGCCGACGGGTCGGTTCGTCCCACGCTGGGCCTGGGCGCCCGCGACGGCGACGACGGCGAGCTGGGTGGCATTGTCGTTCACGCCTCACGGTGACGATCCGCCCGTCGCCCTCGAGTTCTCCGCCGTGGGACTGCTGCTCTTCGGGATCGGCGCCCAGGTCCACCGCTTCCGCCAGGCCTCCGACGACCTCGATCGCCAGCAGCTCAAGTGGCTCGGCATCGGCCTCGTCGGCTGGTTCGGGGCGTTGCTCAGCTACTACCTGTACGTCGAGGCTGCGCTTCTCGATCCGACTGCGGATGGAGTCTCCTACCCGCTCACCTACTTGGCCTTCGGCGTGACCACGACGTCGCTGGCTGCGATCTTTCCGTTCTCGTGGGCGGTGGCCATCCTCCAGTATCGGCTGTGGGACGCCGACCGAGTGCTGAGCAGAGGCGCGCTCGCTGCGACCGCGTCCGCCGCCGTCGTCGTCGCCTACGTGGCGACCGCATTCGTCGTCGCCGGCGTGGCCGGCGGCCAGTCGGACATTGCCGGTCCGCTCGCGGCCGCTGTGCTGGTCGGTCTCGTGTTGGTCATGCGCGATCCGCTCACCCGGCGGGTCACTCGTCTGTTCTACGGGCAACGGGACGCCCCGTACGAACTGCTGTCGAGTCTGTGGGCGGTCGCCAACGAGAACCGGCCTGACGTCGCGACGCTGACTGTGCTCGCGCGCCGCCTGGTCGAGAGCCTGCACTTGACCGCAGGCCGGGTGACGGTCGTCGGCGACAGCGGCGTGGTCGTCGACCGAACGATCGGTGAGCCGACCGGTCAGGCGACGACGATCCCGCTGGCGTCGGGGGGCGAACGCGTCGGCGACCTCACGGTGTGGCCACGCCGCGGCGAAGCCACGCTGCCCGCTCGCGATGTTCGGTTGATTGCAAACGCTTCGGCTCCGATCGCGCACCTCGCCGCAACCGTTCGGCTCACAGGAGACCTCCGTCGGTCGCAGGCCAACCTCGTGGACGCGCGAGAAGAGGAGCGGCGACGCATCCACCGCAACCTCCACGACGATCTCGGCCCGACCCTCGCTGGCCAGGCGCTCCTCCTCGACGCCGCCGACAACACACTCGACTTCGACCCGGGGCAGGCCCGGGAGTTCGTCGGCATGGCGCGTCGCCGCGCCGACGAACTGGTCGAACACATCCGCACGATGGCGCGCGATCTGCGGCCTTCGGCCCTCGATCAGCTCGGGCTCACGCCGGCTCTGCGACAGGCAGTGTCGGCTGCAGCCAGCGGCGACGTGCACGTGGACGCCGACATCGACGAACTGACCGACCTCACCGCTGCCACGGAAACCGCGGCCTACCGCATCATCACCGAGGCGCTGACCAACGCGATCCGACACAGCGACGCGGGAACGATCAGCGTCCGTGTGCAAGCCGTCGGCAGTGGCCTCAGGGCCACGATCGCCGACGACGGCCGAGGCGGCACGCCTTCCACGACGAACGGAGACGGCCGAGGGGTCGGCCTGCAGTCGATGCATCTCCGGGCCCGCGAGCTCGGCGGTCGGGTCACGATCGCCAGCCCCGCCGGCGGCGGGACCACCGTCGAACTCGTGTTGCCAGGGGCAGCGGATGGATGAACGGCCGATCACCGTCGTCGTCGTCGACGACCATGCGCTGTTCAGGGAAGGCGTCCTGGCGATTCTGAGCACGGTCGTCGACGTCGTCGTCGTGGCGGAGGCCGTCGACGGCGCCGGCGCGATCGCCGCCGTCGCCGAGCACGAGCCCGACGTCGTCCTGATGGACGTGATGCTGCCCGAGATGAACGGCGTCGAGGCAACCGAGGCGTGCCGCGCTGCCCACCCCGACGTCGCCGTCGTGATGGTGACGATGATGGACGACCCCGAGACCGTCTTCGCCGCCATGTGCGCCGGCGCCCGCGGCTACCTCGTGAAGGGCGCCGACCACGTGACGATGCTCAACGCCATCCGCTCCGCCGCCCGGGGCGAGGTGCTGTTCTCCGCCGGGGTGGCCGAGCGGGTGCTGGACTTCTTCCGCGTCGACTCCGGCGCGGCCGCTCGACGAGCGCGACCCTTTCCCGAGCTCACCGACCGGGAGTTCGAGATCCTCACCTACATCGCGGACGGATCCACCAACGAGCAGGTCGCACGACACCTCGCGCTCTCCGCGAAGACGGTCGCCAACAATCTGTCGCGCGTGTTCACGAAGCTCCAGGTGACGGATCGAGCCCAGGCGATCGTGAAGGCGCATCGCGCCGGTATCGGGGACGAGAGGTGAAAGCGAGCGTGACGGGTCGATCTGCGTCGGTGGGCGTGGGGCTCTCTAGATTCTCGGGATGGATTTCGTCTCCGACCCCGCCGCCTGGAGCGCGCTCGCTGCGCTGTTGACCCTCGAGATCGTGCTCGGCGTCGACAACGTCGTGTTCATCTCGATTCTCGCCAGCAA
>JABDKP010000087.1 GCA_013002175.1 Ilumatobacter sp. | reverse complement strand
GTGCATCTGTGGCCGGCGGGTCGTCCTCGCCGGCACGCAGCGCTGACTCGCCGCCGCCGCACGACGCCGCGAGCAACGCCCCCACCACGGCCATCGCGGCCAGCCCGAACTTTCCCGAACGCTGCATCGTCACGATCGTCATCCTTTCACTGCGCCGGCCGTGAGGCCACGCACGAGCTGTCGCTGGAAGAGCACGAGCACGATCGCGATCGGGATCGCCGCGATCACCGTGCCCGCCATCACGAGGTTCGGTTCGTCGAGGTTCGACTTCGACAGCAGCCGCAACCCGCTCTGCACGGTGTGCCGCCGGTCGTCGTTGATCACCAGGTTCGGCCAGAGGTACTGGTTCCACGACGACAGGAAGCTGAACAGCGCGAGCGCGCCGATCGTCGGGCGCACGAGCGGCACCGCGACGTGGCGGAGGAAGCCGAGGTGACCGACGCCGTCGATGGCGGCCGCGTCGATCAGGTCGCGCGGCAACGTCATGAACACCTGGCGGACGAGGAACGTGCCGAACGCTGTGGCGAGGAACGGCACGGCGAGGCCCTGGTAGGAGTTGATCCAGCCGAGCGAGTCGACGGTGTCGAAGTTGACGACGAGCGTCGCTTCGAGCGGTACGAGCAGCGTCGCCACGAACAGCGCGAACGCGATGCCCTTGCCCGGGAAGTCGAGCAGCGCGAACGCGTAGCCCGACAGCACCGACGTGGCGATCTGGGCGACCGTGACGACCACGGCGACGATCAGCGAGTTGAGCAGGTACTGGCCGAGGTTGCCGGACGACCAGGCGTCGCGCAGCACGTCGAGCGTGAACGCGTCGGGCACGAGCGGGTTGCGGAACACCTGCTCGCCGGGCTTCAGGGCCGCGACGATCGTGGTGTACACGGGGAAGAGCACGATCGCGCTGACCGCCACGAGCAGCGCGTAGCGCCCGGCGAGACGCCATCCGGTCGGCTGGTCGAAGTGCTTCCGGCGGGCGCCCGGCGGCGTGCGCGCCACGGCGGCGGTGGCTTCGCCGGACCCGGCCGGCGCGACGACGAACGTCGGGTCAGTCGCCATAGTGCACCCGCTTGCCGATGCCGCGCAGCTGCAGCGCGGACAGCGCGAGGAGGATGACGAACAGCAGCACCGCCGAGCCCGCTTGCAGCCCGGGGTCGCTGCGGATCGGCGAGTTCTGCCCGTACACGAAGTACGTGATCGTCGTCGTCGAGTCCTGCGGTTGCGGCCCGCCTCCGGTGAGCAGGTCGATCTCGCCGTACGTCTGGAACGCGCGCGTCGTGAGCACGACGAGCACGAACAGCAGCGTCGGGCCGAGCATCGGCAACGTGACCGCCCAGAACCGGCGCACACCGCCGGCGCCGTCGACCGCGGCGGCCTCGTGGAGATCCTTCGGGATCGACTGCAAGCCGGCGGTGACGAGGATGAACGTGAACCCGAGATTCGCCCACACGCTCGACATCGCCACCGCGGTCAGCGCCGTGCCCGGGTCGCGCAGCCAGCCGGGGTCCTTCACCGACGGGAACAACGCGTTGAAGAACTCGACGTTCGCCAGCGCGCCGACCGAAGGTTGCAGTAGGAACAGCCACATCAGGCTGGCGACGGCGACCGACGTGGCGACCGTCGACGAGAAGATCGCCCGGAACGCCGACAGCCCCCGGAGGTACTTGTCCGCGAGCACGGCCAACCCCACGCCGAGGGCGAGCCCGAGCGGCACCGTGAGCAGCGCGAACTTCGCGGTCACGGCCAGCGCGTTCTGGAACTCGACGCTGCGGAACAGGTCGACGTACTGGTCGAAGCCGTTCGAGCGACACACGTCACCGAACGTGTTGCAGCGCTGCTGGCCCAACCACACCGCGCGTCCCAGCGGGTAGAGGATGAACACACCGAGGATGACCGCCGAGGGCGCGAGCATCCCCATCGCCAACGGGAACTCGGCCCACCGGCTCCGGCGGCGCGGACCGCGTGGCAGCCGCGGCGCCCCGGATGGCGGGGCAGCACCGTCGGCGTCCATCGCGCCGACGATACGCGCGGAACGCGCGCCGATGACGTGCCGACGATGCAGCCGACCGGCGACTAGGTTCGGTGTCGTGACCGACCCGAGCAATCCGTCCGCCACACCGGTCGAGCCCGAGGCCCCGTCCGGCGGTCCTCGCGACGGCGCGGACGCAGCCGCTGGCGCCGGAACCGCCACCTCCGAGCCGGTCGATCTCGACGCGATCGAGCGCGACCTCGACGACGTGCAGGCCGCCCTCGATCGCCTCAACGACGGCACGTACTGGACCGACGAGACGACCGGTGAACCGATCCCGGACGTCGTGCTCGACGCGAACCCGACCGCCAGGACGACGGGGTCGGGATGAAACCGGCGCGCGCCGCGTCACTCGCCGGGCTGCTCGCGCTCGCGACCGGCCTCGCCACCGCCGCGCAGAAGGCGAAGTCGTCGCCGCTGACCAGCCGGTTCGCCCGCTCCGCGAAGGTGTGGAAGCTGTCGGCGCGCAACACCTCCCGCTACGCGATCTCGCGCGTCCGCGGCATCGGTTCGGCCGAGGAGCGCCGGGCCGAACTCGACGAGCAATTCGCGATCCGCACCGCGGAGGACGTGGCCAAGGAGCTCGGCGAGATGAAGGGCGTGCTGATGAAGGCCGGTCAGATGATCAGCTTCATCTTCGAGGCACTGCCCGACGAAGCCCAGGACGCGCTGGCCACGCTGCAGGCCGACGCCGCACCGATGGCGCCGTCGCTCGCGGCGAGCGTCGTGGAAGCCGACCTCGGCAAGCCGCCCGAGCGGGCGTTCCTCGAGTGGAGCGACCTCCCGGTCGCCGCGGCGTCGATCGGACAGGTGCACCGCGCGACAACCCGCGACGGGCGCGACGTGGCGGTGAAGGTGCAGTACCCCGGCGTCCACGAGGCGATCGAGAGCGACCTCGACGCCGCCGAGGTGATGTACGCGATGTTCTCGGCGATGATGCTCAAGGGACTCGACGTCAACGGCCTCGTCGACGAGTTGCGCAGCCGGATGCGCGAGGAACTCGACTACGACCTCGAGGCGCGCAACGTCGCGGAGTTCGAGCAGCGCTTCCGCGGGCATCCGTGGGTGCGCATCCCGAGGCTCGTGCCCGACCTCTCCACCGAGCGGCTGCTCACGACCGAGTGGGTCGACGGCTTGTCGTTCGACGAGTTCCGGCGTACGGAGACCACCGAGACGAAGCAGCGCGCGGCGGAAGTCATCTGGCGCTTCGCGCAGAACGCGATCCATCGGCACGGCGTGTTCAACGGCGACCCCCACCCGGGCAACTACAAGTTCCACCACGACGGCAGCGTCACGTTCCTCGACTTCGGCCTCGTCAAGCGATGGTCGCCAGGCGAGTGGGAGCTGCTCAAGCCGACGATGGACGCGATCATCGTCGAGCGCGACCCCGAACTGCTCGTGCGGGAGATGGAGCGCTCGCACTTCCTGCGGCCCGGCCACGGCCTCGACGCCGGTCTCGTCTACGAGTACGTGTCCAGCCCGTACATCCCGTACCTCAGCGACGAGTTCACGTTCACCCGGGAGTTCATGCGCGACACGCTCGGCACGATCTTCGACATCCAGGGCCCGCACGCGCCGGTGATCGAGCAGCTCAACCTGCCGCCGAGCTTCGTGATCCTCGACCGGGTGGTGTGGGGCGTCAGCGCGATCCTCGGCAAGCTCGAAGCGCGTGCCCCGTGGCGGGCGATGCTGCTCGAGTACACCGCGGACGGCCCGCCGGTCACCGATCTCGGCGCCGCCGAAGCGTCCTGGGTCGCCAGCCGCCCCGTCGGCTAACCGTTACAGATGGTGCCTGGCACCATCTGTAACGCGGCGGCTCGGCACGTTCGGCGGGGGCGGCGGGCGGTACGGTCGACCCGATGGCCGAGGGAACCGCAGCTGCACCATCACGATCGACGGCACGATCAACGGCACGATCGACGGCACGCGCCCCGTTCGCGCCGTGGGACCGGCGCGACCTGCCGGGCCTGTTCGACGTCGCCGAGACCGCCCGCCGCGTCGGCAACTACAAGTGGACCGAGATGAAGCTGTTCGAGGCGCTCGGAGGGTGGATCGCCACCGTGCCGGAACTCGACGTGAAGATGCGCCTCGGCACCCACTGCTATCACCACGCATGGCACGCCGAGCTGTGGCACAAGCGGCTGCCGGAGCTGCGCGAGATGAAGCCCGAGCGGCTGACGCAACCCGCGAACGAGGCGATGGTGCGCTTCATCGAGGCGATGACCGAGCCCGAGGCGCCCGAGTTGACGATCGAGAAGCTCGTCGGTGTCTACCGCGTGCTGATCCCGCACTTCATCGCGGCGTACACGTATCACCGCAACAACACCAGCGAGATCACCGACGCACCGACGATCCGGTCGCTGAACTTCATCCTCCAGGACGAGTTCGACGACTGGCGCGACGGCGAGATGATGCTGCAGTCGCTGATCACCTCCCCCGCCGACGTCGAGCGGGCCGCCGCCCACCAGGCGAAGCTCGAATCGATCATCGTCGAAGCGGGCGGCATCGCTGGTCACGGCAGCATCGGCCCGAGTACCGTGGTCGACGGCCCCCAGCTCACGCCGGAACCGACCACGCCGGAACCGACCACGACGGAACCGACCACCGAAGGAGACGCCTGATGCGGCAGTTCTTCCCCGTAGAGGACCTCGCTCGCGACGAGCGGTTCGTCCAGACGAACATGGCCGAGCGGATCAAGGACCCCCGCGTGCCCGGCGGCGGGTCGGCCAAGAAGAAGTCGTCGCGGTCGTCGACGAACAAGCTCACGCCCGACCGCCACGACGCGTCCGACCGGGCCCGCGGCCTGATGCACGGGATCATGGTCGGCGAGATCCAGGCGCTGGAAGGTGCCGGCCGCACCGCCCACGACTTCGACGCCGGCGACGGATCGGGCGACACGATCCCGTTCGCGCTCAAGCTCGACATGGCGCGCCAGGCATGGGACGAGGCCCGCCACGTCGAGATCAGCGCCAAGTTGTCGACGTGGATGGGCACCGAACTCGGCGAGTTCCAGGAGAACACGGTGCTGTTCGAAGCCGCCTGCTCGAACGACCCGGTGCTCCGCCTCGCCGGCGTCAACCGCGCGCTCGAAGGCCTCGCGATCGACGTGTTCACGCAGATGAAGGAGTTCGGCGACCTGGCGGGCGACCCGTTCCTCGAGTTCTGTGAGGACTGGATGCTGGCCGACGAGGTGACCCACGTGAAGATGGGCTCCGACTGGCTGCGCAAGGTCACCGAGAACGACCCCGACCGGCGCGCCAAGGCGCTCGAGTTCCAGCAGGTCGTCGACAAGCTGTTCAGCTTCGGCGGTGCACGGGGCGACACGGCCGAGAGCTCGTTCCAGCTGGCCCGGCGGTTCCGCGAACTCGCCGGGTTCACCGACGACGAGGTCGAGACGATCGCCGGGCTCGACCAGCAGGCGCTCGTCGAACGCAAGGCCGCGATCAACGCGATGCAGGCCGCTGTAGCCGACAGCTGATGGACAACGCGGTCGACGAGGTCGCCGACGCAGTGATCGGCAACGTCACGGTGACGCCGGGCGTGTTCCGCAACGTCCGGTTCGATGCTGCCGAGCTCGCCGCGTTGGTCACCGAACTCGCCGCGGAGTCCGGCGTCACCAACCCGATCCACATCATCGTCAACGAGGCGACGCCGCTGGCCAAGCTGTCGGCACAGTTCGACGACGGCGGGCCCGATGCGACGCTCGTGATCCGGGCCGAGAGCGGTGCCCTGGAGAACACGAAGCAGCTCCAGACGTTCGGCCGGGAACGGGCCGCCGAGTCGCTCGGACGGATGCTGCTGCGGGCCCGCGACAGGATGCGCGACGACTTCGCCGACGCGCCGCCCGATCGGCAGCTCACCCTCGCCCAGAACGCCGCGTGGGACGCATACTGCGCCGGTCGCCTCGCTCGGGCCGGGCATCGCGTCGTGCCGCAGCGCTGGCGGTACAACTACCGCAACCGCTTCGGGTTCAGCGACGACGTCGACGCCGGATTCGAACGCCTGTGGGCGGCCGAGGACCTCGGCTTCGCGGACGTCGTGGCCGAGCCATGACCGCACCGCCGACCCGCCGAGTACGGACCTCGGAGGACTTCGGCGGGATCGAACTCGACGTCGTCGACGCCGGGCGACACGGCGACCCGGTGATCGTGCTCGCACATGGTTGGCCGGAGAGCTCGCACTCCTGGCGGCACCAGATCGAGCCGCTCGTCGACGCCGGCTACCGGGTGCTCGTCCCCGACCAGCGGGGATACGCGGGCTCGTCTGCGCCGCGTGAGGTCGCGGCGTACCGCAGCGACCACCTCGCCGCCGACCTGTGCGCGCTGCTCGACGACGTCGACGCCGACACCGCGATCTTCGTGGGCCACGACTGGGGCTCGCTCGTCGTGTGGGACCTCGCCCGCTTCCGTCCCGAGCGTGTCAGCGCCATCGTCAACGTCAGCGTGCCCTATACGCCGTGGCCGATCAGACCGACCGACCTGTTCCGCTCGGTGTACGCCGACCGCTTCTTCTACATGCTCTACTTCCAGCTGCCGGACCGGCCCGAGCAGGAGTTGGAGGCCGACGTCGAGACGACGCTGCGCACGATCCTGTGGACGGGATCGGCAGAGATGGCCGGGCCACCACCCGACCCGAGCAAGCTGCCCTCGCTCGAGCACGGCACCGTGCTCGGCACGTTCGCCCACGGCAAGGTGGTGCCCACCGACCTCCCCACCTGGCTCACCCGGGCCGACCTCGACCGGTACGTCGACCAGTTCACGACGAGCGGGTTCTTCGGTCCGACCGGCTGGTACCGCAACATCGACGCGGACTGGGAGCTCACCCGGGACCTGCCCGCCCCGGCGATGCCGTGCGCGTTCATCGGCGGCGACAAGGACGGCGTGATCGCCCACCGGATGGAGTACGTCGACCGGATGCGTGACAGCCTGCCGGACTTCCGCGGCGTCGAGCTGATCGCCGATGCCGGTCACTGGACACAGCAGGAGCGGCCGGCGGAGTTCAACGCCGCCCTGCTGCGCCTGCTGGCACAGCTCTGACTGCGGCGTGTGATCAGCGGGCCGTCCGCGGGTGGCGGACCTGGGCGAGCGGCTTCACGACCGGGCGGCGCCAGCCGAAGCCCTGCACGACGCCGCTCGGCGGCCATGCCGCGTCGCGGCTGTACGCCCACCACTCGAACGGGTTGAGGTAGTACGCAGCGGACTCGACGGTGGCGGCGAATCGATCGCCGCGCCGCCGCCGGCTGGTGGCCCACGCGACAGCGCCGACGGCGCCGCCGACGATCAGCCACGCGCCGTACAGCAGCGGGTACAGCGGACCGAACCACCGGGCCTGCCACACGTGCACGTCCTCGTGGTCGGTGACGAGACGGGCGCGGCGCGGCACGTCGACGTCGCCACCACCGCTGACGACGTTGCCGAGCGTGATCGCGTACCCCTTGCGTGGCCGGAACCCGGCGCGGTAGACGTGGCGGTTCTGACGCGTGCTCAGCTCGGGCACGTATCCCGACGTCCGCGACGCCAGGCCGACGACGTTGGCGAAGATGCCCGACGCCGTCGTCGCCAGCGCCCACGACGAGTCGAGCACGAACGCGACGTGACCCCGCGCCGACGACCAGTCGTAGATCCGTCGCCACCCCGCGAGCGCGCCGTTGACGGCACCGATCGCGGCGGCAGGGACCGTGAGCCCGACGAGCGATCCGGTCGCGCCGGCGACGACGCCGCCACCGACCGCGACTGCCGCCGCCTCGGCCAGCGAGGTCTGCCGGGCGGACACCGCCGGTGTCAGCGCTGCTGCAGTTTCGAGAGCAGGCGGAGCAGTTCGAGGTACAGCCACACGATCGTGACGACGAGACCGAGCGCGGCGACCCACTCATAGGCCTTCGGCAGGCCCATCTGCGTGCCGCGTTCGATGCGGTCGAAGTCGAGCGCGAGGTTGAGCGCGGCGATGCCGCAGATCACGACCGACAGGCCGATGCCGAGCAGGCTCGGGCTGCTGAGGAACGTCGGCTGCGCACCGAACAGGCTCATCAGCAACGACACGCCGTAGAACACCATGATGCCGAGCGTGGCGAAGATCACCGTCCGCCGGAACTTCTCGGTGACCTTGATGATCCGGGTGCGGTAGAGCACCAGCATCACGGCGAAGACCGCTGCCGTGGCGCCGACCGCCTGGAGCACGATGCCGTTCTGGAACGTCTCGTACCCCTTCGAGATCGCACCGACGGCGAAGCCGTAGCCGACGGCGTAGATCGGGCCGAGGAACTTGGCCCACATCGGCTTGAACGCCGAGGCGATGACCGCGCCGAACCCGACGATGATCCCGAGGAATGCGAGCGGCGGGAAGGAGTAGACCTCCTCGCCGCCGACGGTGGACGGCGACGTGGCCGCGGCCCAGCCGAACGAGGCCGAGACGAGGAGCAGGATGAACAGGACGGCCGACGCGGTGATCGTGCCGTTGACGGTCATCACCGACGACGCCCAGGGCGTCACCGGCCCGTCGCTGATCGGCGCCGTACCGACGTGTGCACCGCGAACCGGAGCCGCCCACCCAGCGGCGTCACGCCGCATGGTCTGGTCGTTGAACACAGGATTTGACATGGATCCATCCTACCGGTGCGATGAATCCTCCGATTGGCACCGACCGGCCGGGTTTCAGCGCAGGTCGTGGGCGCTGGTGGCATCCCAGCGGTCGATGTCGGGCGGGTGGGCGAGCAGCCCGCGGCACGATGCGGCCATCTCGACCATCAGGTCCGAGTCGAAGTGCTGCTGTTGCACCTGCTCGTCGTCCCATTTCTGGATCACGAGATGGCGGCCGGCGACCGTCGTGCTGGAGCACAGGTCGACATTGCGGCACCCCGGCTCCATCCGGGTCAGCACGACGTACTTCGCGAGCACCGCCAGCAACGCCGCGTCGTCGACGGCATCGAAGGTCATCGTGATCACCGTCAGCTCGATTTCGCGGTCGTCCGGGCCGCCCCCGGCCTCGCGGTGGTCATCGCTCATTGTGATACTCGTCTCATCGAAATCTGGAACAGTGATATGCGGTGATTCGTGTCGCCACGGGTTGGGGGTGAGGTGGTCGTCGGTATCGTGACGATTGTCTCGGGGGTCGAGCGGGTTTACCATGTCCTCTGCGTCGGATTGCACACCGAGTACCAACGACTATCAACAGTAGGAGCCGCCGGTGGCCAAAGATCGCGTCGAACGTGACGACGAGGACCTCGTCCGTCTGTATCTCACCGACATCGGGCAGTACACACTGTTGACGAAGGAGGACGAGGTTCGACTCGCCAAGGCAATCGAGGCCGGCAACGAAGCGATCGTCAAGCTCGACGCGGGCGGCAAGGACCTCACCCCCGCGAAGAAGCGTGAGTACCGGCGCACCGCCCGCAAGGGCGAGGAGGCCGAGCGTCAGTTCGTGCAGTCCAACCTCCGCCTCGTCGTGTCGATCGCGAAGAAGTACCAGGCCTCGGGGCTGCCGCTGCTCGACCTGATCCAGGAAGGCAACCTCGGCCTGATGCATGCCGTCGAGAAGTTCGACTGGCGCAAGGGGTTCAAGTTCTCGACGTACGCAACGTGGTGGATCCGCCAGGCGATCACCCGCGGCATCGCCAACACCGGCCGCACGATCCGCCTCCCCGTACACGCCGGCGACACGCTCGCCCGGCTGCAGAAGGCCCGCTCGCGCCTCGAGCTGAAGTTCGGCCGTCCCGCCACGCTGTCCGAGCTGGCCAAGGAAGTCGAGATGCCCGAGGACAAGGTCACCGAGGCGTTGCGCTTCGCGGCCGAGCCACTGTCGCTGTCCGAGCCACTGCGCGAGGA
>JABDKP010000086.1 GCA_013002175.1 Ilumatobacter sp. | reverse complement strand
CACTGCTAGATTCTGATCGCTCTCAACGAGTCGAGAATCCTCGCCTCAACGATCAGGCCCCCATCGTCTAGTGGCCTAGGACACCACCCTTTCAAGGTGGCGGCACGGGTTCGAATCCCGTTGGGGGTGCGGAATGCTTCGGCATCCGGCGGCGCCCGCGCCGTGCGAGTCGAAGTCACATAGTTCTGGTCCCGTGGTGAAGTCAGGAGTTCACGCCGGCCTGTCAAGCCGGAGGTCGCGGGTTCAAATCCCGTCGGGACCGCCAACAGGACCACTTGTCACGTCGTGACGAGTGGCCCTGGTGTTTCGGGGCAACCCGCGACACACTTGGCTCGTAGTCTGCGGTCGCCGGTTTCCGCCAAACCTGGCGACCGCAGGCTCGACACGGTCTCGTAGCTCAGTTGGCAGAGCGCTCGCCTGAAAAGTGAGAGGTCACCGGATCGACGCCGGTCGAGACCACCCGACAAGCCCCGGCCCGCGCCGGGGTTTGTTCCGTTTTCGGCCCGTCGTTCCTGCCGACTCGTCGCCGTGCCGGGCACGGCAGCGACTGCCGCCGGATCGTCGCATCCGGCGGCCAAGCGCGAACGTGGGGCATGAGCGAATCGTCGGCCGAGTCCCGCACCGAGCTGCACTGGCTGTCGGCCAGCGAATTGGCGGCTGCGATCCGGGCCGGGGAGGTTTCCTCGGCAACCGCGCTCGAGCACCTGGTCGATCGCATCCAGCGCCTCGACGGGCCGATCAACTCGGTCGTCCAGTGGGATCTCGACCGCGCCCGCGCCGACGCCGCGGCGGCCGACGCCGCACTCGCCGCCGGTGGCCCGGTCGGCGTGCTGCACGGGGTGCCGATGACGATCAAGGACTCGTTCCAGACCGCCGGCTGCATCACGACGTCCGGCGCTCCCGAACTCGCCGACCACGTACCGACCGAGGATGCCTGGCCGGTCGCGAGGCTGCGCGAGGCCGGCGCGATCGTCTTCGCCAAGACGAACCTGCCGCTGTTCGCCGGCGACATCCAGAGCTACAACGACGTGTACGGCACGACGAACAACCCGCACGACGTCGAGCGCACCCCCGGCGGCTCGTCCGGCGGTTCGGCGGCCGCGCTGGCGATGGGGTTCACGCCGATCGAGTTGGGCAGCGACATCGGCGGTTCGATCCGGGTGCCGGCGCACTACTCGGGCGTGATGGGGCACAAGCCGAGCTACGGGATCATCCCCAGCCACGGCCAGATCCCCGGGATGCCCGGCACGCTCTCGCAGGCCGACCTCGCCGTGTCCGGCCCGATGGCCCGCTCGGTCGACGACCTCGAACTCGGCCTCGATGTGCTCGCCGGGCCCGACCGCTGGTCGACGCCGGCGTGGCACCTCGACCTGCCACCGGCGCGGGCGACGTCGTTGACCGACCTGCGCCTGGCGGCGTGGATCGACGACGCCCACTGCCCGATCGACGCCGACACCAACGCCGCGTTCGAGACGACGTTCGCCGCGATCGTCGCGGCGGGCGGGTCGGTCGACACCGAGGCCCGTCCCGCGTTCGACCTGCGCAAGGCCGACGACGTGTTCGGCGCGCTGCTGTTCGCAGCGCTGTCGGGCGGCCACCCTCGCGACAAGATCGAGCACATGGCCGACGACGTGAGCGACACGCCGCTCGGCCGCGTCAAGCGACTGACGGCGGCGCGGCACCGCGACTGGCTGGCGAACCACGAGCGGCATCTCCAGATCCGCGAACGCTGGGCCGAGTTCTTCGCCGACTACGACGCGGTGCTGCTGCCGGTGCAGCCCCGCCCCGCGATCCCGCACGACCACACCGAGCCGCAGTGGGGTCGCACCGTCGAGATCGGCGGCACCGAGGCGTCGTACATGGACCTCTTCTCGTGGGTCGCACCTGCGGGCGTCGGCTACCTCCCTGCGACGGTCGTTCCGATCGGGATGTCAGCAGACGGATTGCCGATCGGCGTCCAGATCGTCGGGCCGTACCTCCACGACCGCACGACCCTCCAGGTCGCCCGCCACCTCAGCTTCCTCCGCGGCGGTTGCCCCCGCCCCGCCCTCGCCGACGAGGTCAAAGTTGTGCCAGGCACAACTTGGTCGGTGTAACACTCAGCTCGCGTGGGTGTGGAGGGCGCCGCCGGAGTCGGCGAGGGAGGCGAGCAGCGGCGAGAGTTCCCAGTGCCGGCCGCCGAGCGACTCGCGGTAGCCGTTGATCTTGTCGACGATCTCGCTCAGCCCGACCTGGTCCGCCCAGTACATCGGCCCGCCGCGGTACACCGGCCAGCCGTAGCCGTTGACCCACACGACGTCGATGTCGCTGCCGCGAATCGCGATGCCTTCCTCGAGAATCTTCGCGCCCTCGTTGATCATCGGGTACAGCAGGCGTTCGAGCACCTCCTGGTCGGTGACCTCACGCTGCTCGATGCCCTTGCCGATCGCGAAGTCACGGATCAGCTGCTCGACCTCGGGATCGGGCGTCGCCGCCCGCGTCTCCGGATCGTACGTGTAGTACCCGCGCCCGTTCTTCTGCCCGCGCCGGCCGTTCTCGCACAGCACCTCGCGCACCGTGGATGACGACGACGCCTCTTCCTTCCAGCCGATGTCGAGGCCCGCCAGGTCGCTCATCGCGAACGGGCCCATCGGGAAGCCGAACTCGTACAGCACGTTGTCGACCTGGGCCGGCGTCGCGCCCTCGAGAATCATCCGCTCGGCCTCGGCGCCACGCATGAACAGCATCCGGTTGCCGACGAAGCCCGGGCACACGCCGACCATCACGGCGACCTTGCCGATGCGCTTGCCGGTCGCCATCGTCGTCGCCACCACCGAGTCGCTCGACTTTTCGCCGCGCACGTTCTCCAGCAGCTTCATCACGTTCGCCGGCGAGAAGAAGTGCATCCCGATCACGCTCTCCGGACGTGACGTCGCAGTGGCGATCTCGTTGATGTCGAGCGCGGACGTGTTCGACGCGAGGACTGCGCCTGGCTTGCAGATCGCGTCGAGCTCCTTGAAGATCGTCTTCTTCAGCTCCATGTCCTCGAACACCGCCTCGATCACGATGTCGCAGTCGGCGAAGTCGGCCTTGTCGGTGGAGCCGGTGATCAGCGCCATCCGCTGCTCGACCTGTTCGGCTGTGGTCGACCGCGACCGCTCGTAGTTCTTGCGGATCACGGCGAGGCCCTTGTCGAGTGCCGCCTGGTCGCGTTCGACGATCGTGACCGGGATGCCGACGTTGGCGAAGTTCATCGCGATTCCGCCGCCCATCGTGCCCGCGCCAAGGACGCCGCACGTCTCGATGTCGATCTGCGGGGTGTCCTTCGGGACGTCGGGGATCTTGTTTGCGGCGCGCTCGGCGAAGAAGTAGTAGCGCTGAGCGGCCGACTGCGGACCCGTCATCAGCTCCATGAACAGCTTTCGCTCGACGTCGAGGCCCTCGTCGAAGGGCAGGTCGACGGCCGCCTCGATGCACCGGATGTTGTACTCCGGCGCGAGGA
>JABDKP010000040.1 GCA_013002175.1 Ilumatobacter sp. | reverse complement strand
CGTCCAGTCTCGACCGCGACCTCGTGCGGTATCCGGTCGAGATCGTCGCGCGAACGATCGAACCGTCGGTCTGGAGCTTCGACGCAGATGCCGGCGGCTGGCAGCCCGACATCGACATCGGCGAGTTCGCCGTCGGGGACGGCGTCCTGAGGATCGTGTCGACCGGCGGTGACCCGTACATGTCGACGACCGGGCTGAGCATCCCCGCCGAGTACTCGACGGTCACGATCACGATGGCCGTCGACGGCCCCGACAACTTCGCCCAACTCTTCTTCCACAGCGACGACCAGCCCGACTACACCGACGACACGGTGATCGGTTTCGAGGTCGTGGGCGGCGGCGAGATGCGCACGTACGAACTCGACATGTCGACGATCCCGACCTGGGACGGGCAGATCACGGCCTTGCGCCTCGACCCGGTCACCACCGGAACCACCACCATCGAGATCGACGAGATCACGGTCGGCCCGTAGGCGCGCCGCGAGCCGGGTCGATCTACTGTCGGGCGATGGCCGACGACCAGCGTCGCTACACCGACAACGTCCCGAGTGCCATCGAGGCCCGGCTGCGCGAGCTGTGCCTGGCGCTGCCTGACGCCCATGAGGAGCGGGCCTGGGTGGGAACCCGGTGGATGGTCCGCACACGGACGTTCGCCCACGTACTCGGCGTCGAGACCGACGACGCGGCCCCGTGCGTCGTGCTGTCGTTCCGCTCGGCGGGCGAGGAGTTGGAGATGCTCCGCAATGCCGGCCCTCCGTTCTTCGTACTCGGGTGGGGCCGCAACGCGATCGGCATGGTGCTCGACGCCGACACCGACTGGGACGAGGTGAGCGAGCTGCTGGTCGAGAGCTTCTGCGTCCTGGCACCGAAAAAGCTGATCGCCCTGATCGACCGCCCGGGTGTGTGACACCCCATCCGTACTGTTGTTCGTATGGAACTGACGGCGGTGGTCGAGCGAGTCGAGCGGGTGATCGCCACCCGCGCCGATGGCGCTGCACCGCCCGCAGCCTTGAAGGTCGCGTTGGCCGGGGTGCGCGACTTGCGGTCGTTCTGCGCCGCTGCGGAGGCCGATCTGGCCCGCCGGTTGGCCGAGCAGGTGTCGTTCGCCGAGGCCGAACTCGCCGAATCGTCTGGCGAGTCGCTGCACGCGTCGGCGAAGACGCTGGAGCGTGCCGCCACGTTGGAAGCGGTACCCGGCCTCGCGGACGCGCTCGACGACGCCGCGATCACCGCCGGCCACGTCGACACCATCACCAAGGCCGCCAAGGGCCTGGAGAACGACGACCAACGGTCCGTGTTGTTCGGCCGTGTCGACGACCTCGTCGCCGTCGCCGAGACCGCAACGATCGCCGAGTTCGCCAAGAGGGTCCGCTCCGAGGCGTCAAGGATTCTCGCTGATGCCGGTGTCGACCGGCTGGAGCGGCAGGTGCGTGACACGACGCTGTCGACGTGGGTCGGCAACGACGGGATGTGGAACCTGCGGGGCCGGTACGACCCGGTCACCGGGATGAAGCTCGCCGCCAAGCTCGACACCACCGTCGAAGCCTTGTTCGCCGAGGCGACACCGGCGTCGTGCCCGACCGACCCGGTCGCCAAGCAGGGCCATCTCCGGGCGTTGGCGTTGGGACGGTTGGTCGACGGAACCGCCGGGGTGGGCAGGCCGGGCCGGCCCGAGTTCGTCGCCGTCATCGACGTCGCCGCCGGGCCGGGCACCGCACACCAGACCGCCGGGTCTGCTGGTTCGGTCGGCGCCGACCCTGACGCCCAGTCTGGGTCCGGTGCCGTAGGTGCCGGTCCGGTTCGGGTCGACTGGCCGATCCCGATCGAGGTGCCCCACCGGGTGCTCGCCGAGCTCGTCGACGACGCCGACGTCCGGGTGGTCGTGGTCCGCAACGGAGTCGTGCTGCACGCCCCGGGCGAACTCAACTTGGGGCGCACCACCCGGCTCGCCAACCGGGCCCAACGGCGGGCGCTACGCGGGTTGTATCGCACGTGTGCGATCCCGGGCTGTGCTACCCACTACGACCGATGCAAACTCCACCACATCATCTGGTGGCGCCACGGCGGGCGCACCGACCTGGCCAACCTGATCCCCGTCTGTGTGCGTCACCACCACAAGATCCACGACGCCGGCTGGAACATCACCCTCGGCCCCAACCGCGAGTTGACGCTCACCCTGCCCGACGGCACCATCCACAACACCGGCCCACCCAACCGCCTCGCCGCCTGACGGGTCGGGCACAGCCCGCGTCAGCGTGGGCTTGGCCGGGCGCGCCGGCCCGGCCTGGTTTCGAACAGACGCGTACTACGACGGGTGCCCTGCGGTGCCCGGAGATGCGCGACTGGGTCGTGCGGCCGGGTTTCGAACAGACGTGAACTGCCTCGCCCTGCCCAGAGCGTTGGTCGCCATCTTCGGCCGGCCCCTTCGATACGCTGGTCCGGGTCGCCGCGGCGGCAAGAGGAGAACGTGTGAGCAACCCGGTTGATGCCCCCGTCACCATCGATGCACCCCCGCCCTGGCTGGTCGCACTCGAAGTCAGGGCATTCGGCGAGCGGGCCGCAATGAGCGCATCGTTGCCGCTGCTGCGACGACTCCCACGCGGCGACGGCCACCACGTGATCGTGCTGCCGGGCTTCACCGCAGGCGACCAGTCGACGCGTCCGCTGCGGCACCTGCTGCGCGACCTGGGCTACGCCAGCCACGGTTGGCGCCTCGGACAGAATGTCGGCCCGACACCGAGGATCGTCGACGGTATCGCCGCGCTACTCGACCGCATCCACACCCAGGCCCAGGCCCCGGTGTCGCTGATCGGTTGGAGCCTCGGCGGCATCTACGCCCGCGAACTCGCCAGGGCGGCACCTGATCTCGTCCGTCAGGTGATCACGCTCGGCAGCCCGATCCAGATGATCGAGCATGATCGCTCGTCGGCCGAACGCATCTGGAGGTCACTGCGGCATCGCCATGCCGCCGACTTCCGGCGCGAGGTTCGCGCCGCGTACCGGCCGCGGCTCGACGTACCGACGACGTCGATCTACACGCGAACCGACGGCGTCGTCAGCTTCCAGGCCTCGCTGATCCGGCGCACGCCGACATCGGAGAACATCCGGGTCTACGGCAGCCACTGCGGGCTCGGGTTCAACAACGCTGCTGTGTACGCGATCGCCGATCGGCTGGCGCAGCCGAAGGGCCAGTGGCGCCACTTCTCCGCACCGTTGTTGCTGAAGGGCGCATTCCCGTGTGCCGACGACTTCGATCCGACCCGGATGCCGCACAGCGACTGAACTCCCAGCATGGACTTCACCATCCCGGCGGCGACGCAGCAGTTGCTCGACGACCTCGACCAGTTCATCGTCGACGTGATCGAGCCGATCGAGGCCGAGGACGACAACGTCCGGTTCTTCGACCACCGTCGCGAGGACAGCCGTACCGACTGGGACCGCGACGGTCTGCCCAACGCGGAGTGGGAGGCGTTGCTGCGGCGGATGCGGATCGCCGCCGACGAAGCCGGCTTCTACCGGTACCACCTGCCCGCCCGTTTCGGCGGCCGCAACGGCACCAACCTCGACATGGCGATCGTGCGTGAGCACCTCGCCCGCCGCGGCCTCGGCCTGCACAACGACCTCCAGAACGAGAGCTCGATCGTCGGCAACCTCGTGACCGTCCTGATGATGGAGAAGTTCGGCAGCGAGACCCAGCAGGCCGAGTGGATCCCGAAGATGCTCGACGGCACGGCCCGGATCGGCTTCGGGCTGACCGAACCGCTGCACGGATCAGACGCGACGTGGATGGAGACGACCGCCGTTCGCGACGGCGACGAGTGGGTGATCAACGGCGAGAAGTACTGGAACACCGGCCTCCACCACGCGACGCACGACTACATCTTCGCCCGGACGTCCGGAGAGCCCGGCGACGGCCGCGGCATCACCTGCTTCATCGTGCCGACGGCGTCACCGGGGTTCGCCGTCGAGGAGTTCATGTGGACGTTCAACATGCCGACCGACCACGCCCACGTCCGGCTCACCGACGTGCGGGTCCGCGACGAGGACATCCTCGGCGAGGAAGGGCTCGGCCTGATGACGGCGCAACTGTTCGTGCACGAGAACCGGATCCGGCAGGCGGCCTCGTCGCTGGGTGCCGGGCTGCACTGCATCGACACGGCCGTCGACTGGGCGAACCAGCGCACCACGTTCGGCACGCCGCTGTCGCGCAACCAGGCGATCCAGTTCCCGCTCGCCGAGTTGGCGACGGAGGCCGAGATGCTGCGCGCGCTGATCTGGAAGACGGCGTGGCAGCTCGACGAAGGCGTCGACCACATGGAGATCACCGACAAGGTGGCGATGTGCAACTACCGCGCCAACCGCTTCTGCTGCGACGCCGCCGACCGCGCGATGCAGACGTGCGGGGGTGTGGGCTACGGCCGAGCGATGCCGTTCGAACACATCTACCGGCACCACCGTCGGTACCGGATCACCGAGGGCACCGAGGAGATCCAGATCCGCAAGGTCGCCGGCGCACTGTTCGGCATCACCGGCCGCGCCAAGAGCTGACCGCTCAGCCGACGGTGATCGCCAGCACCTGACCGCGAGCGGCGTGGCTGGTCGGCCCGGCAACGATGTTGCAGAACAGCACGTAGTTGCCGGGTGCGAGGTCGACGTCGAACGTCGCGGAGCCGCCGAAGTCGATGTTCTCGGTGCGGCCGAGGTAGTCGTCGCCGAGCGTCTCCTCGTCGATCGCGCCGCCGGGCAACTGCGGGAGCTCCTCGTAGCTGATGCCGCGGGCGATGCCGAAGTGGTGGCGGAAGTCGCCGTCGTTGGCGACATTGAACGTCGTCGGGCCGGCCTCGATGGCGGTGGCCGCGATGACCTCCCACTCGACCAGCGACACGTCGACCGCCTGACCCGACGGATTCGCCGGTGCGGTGTCGGCGGGAGTGGTGTCGGCGGGCGGCGTGGTCGCCGGTGGCTCGGTGACGGGTGGCTCGGTCGCCGGTGGCTCGGTTGCGGGCGGCTGCGTCGTGGGGGGCTCGGTGGCCGGCGGCGAGGTGTCGGCGGGAGGCGCATCCGTCACCGGCGGCTCCGTCCCGGTCGCCGAATCGTCGCTGCCGCCACAACTCGCGAGGGTCACGACGATCGAGACGATGACGGCGGCGGATCGGCGCATGGCGAAACCTCGTGGGGGTGGTGGGTGGCGTGGTTGATGACGACGTCGCGTCCGAGCCGGTGACGACGTCGCCACAGGGTAGGCAGACGCGGTCGCCCGACGCTGGTCGCGCGCTGCGTACCATGACGCCATGACCGCACGCGGCACCGGGCGATGAGGGAACTCGATGCAACCGACCTCCGGCTGATCGCCGCCCTCCGGAAGGCGCCCCGCTCGTCGATGGCCGAACTCGCCCGGTCGGTCGACGTCGCCCGTGGCACCGCGTACTCGCGGATCGAACGGCTGGAAGCTGACGGCGTGATCTCCGGGTACGGGCCCGATGTCGAGCCGACCAAGGCGGGCCTCGACGTGCTCGCGTTCTGCACGCTGGAGATCCGTCAGGGTTCGCACGACGAAACCACCGCGGCGTTGGCGGCGATCCCCCAGATCCTCGAGATCCACACCGTCACCGGCACGGGAGATCTGCACTGTCGCATCGTCGCACGCACCAACGACCACCTCCATTCGGTGCTGCAGCGGATCGCCGCGATCCCCGACGTCCAACGGAGCCAGACACAACTGGCGCTGTCGACCGTGCTCCAGCGGACGATCGCCGACATCCTGACCGGCGCCTGACGTCCCGACGTGATCTCCCGACGTGATCGTGGGCCCGTGCGGGCGCGCCGAAGTCGGCAGGAGCATCTTCGATGCGGTGCGGATCAGGTCACCCCCCGGAGACCTGATCCGCAGCCAGCGAGCCGACCCGACATGATCTAGTCGACCTCGTGAGGTTATCGGCGGTGTGTCAAAAGTCGCACATCGGGATCCATCGCGATCTGCGTCGCCCGGCCACGGCTGCGCTCGGTCGAGGTCGCTATGGTTCTCGTGACGAGGGAGAAGGGGGACGAGTGACCGACAACAGCCAGGTGGCAAAAGCGGGCTCGGACGGTCGCGCCCGTCGACGCGAGCGCAATGTCGAGCGAGTGCTCGATGCGCTCATCCACCTCGCGGCAGAAGGCAAGCTCGATCCGTCGGGTGAGGAGATCGCCGAGCGCGCCGGTGTCTCGCACCGCTCGCTCTACCGGTACTTCGACGACCGGGCGTCGTTGCAACGAGCTGCGATCGACCGGGTGATGGATCAGATCGCCCCGCTGCTCGACATCGCCGACATCGGCACGGGTTCGCTGGATCACCGGATCACGACGTTCGTCGCAGCCCGGACCGAGACGTACTGGGCGTTCGGGCCCATCGCGCGAACTGCGTTCTCGGGGACATGGGACGTCGTCCGTGAGGGGATCGAGAGCAGTCGTTCGGCGCTCCACGACCAGCTCGTCCAACAGTTCGCGGCCGAACTCGACATGCTCAATCACTCCGAGCGGCAGCGGACGGTCGCGATGCTGGATGTGCCGTTCCAGTTCGAGGCCCTCGAATATCTCGCCGGCCATGCCGGTCTCGACCGCGACGAACTCGTCCATGCGCTGGAGTCGCATCTGCGGCAAAGCCTCGGGCCGCTCGCCGAACGCCTCTCCGTCTTCGAGTGACCGGTGGGGCCGGCAGTGGCCGGCAGCGCTGATCCTGCGCCGGCGAATCTGCGACGATCAGTCGACTTGGTAGTCACTGTCATTGCAACAGCGACGCGCGACTAGCATCGCGTCGATGGCTGTCTCTCCGCTCCGGGAGCGAAACCGGCGTGCCGCGATGACCGACGTGCAGCGCGTCGCGGTCCAGCTGATGCGCCAGCACGGCTTCGGTAACGTCACCGTCGAACAGATCGCGGACGCGGCCGGGGTGTCGGCATCGACGACCTACCGGTACTTCGGCACGAAAGAGGCACTCGTGCTGTGGGGCGATCGGTCCGAACGGCTGGTCGCCGCGCTGGCGGCCGCGCCCGTCGGCGATGACTCGTCGCCCGGAGCCGACTTCGCCGCGGCGGCGATCGCGGTCTACGCCGTCGACGAGGGTGACCTGTTGGCCCAGCTCCGGCTGGTGTTTGCGAACGAGCCGCTCGCGGTCGCCTTCGAGCATCGGCTGCTCGGGCGGCGCGGCGAGGTGGCCGACATCCTCGCACGGCGTCGAGCGGCGACGTCGGTCGGCGTCCGCGACGACGCCGGCGCCGGGGCGTACCTCGGGATGCTGATCGCCGTGCTCACCAGGTGGCAGGCCGCCGACGGCGCCAAGTCGCTGAGCAAGATGCTGGTCAAGGCGTCAGCAGTGCTGCGCGACTGAAACTCGGCGTCAGACGTCGAGGTGGCCGGCCGGCCCCGACAGGCGCGCGGCGCAGCCGGGGCGATCCGCGTCGCCGAGGTCGACGGCGACGTCGAGCGCTCGATGGGCCGCAGCGATCGTCTCGTGGTCGCGGTGGCCGATCCGCACGGCGCTCAACTCGAGGCCGCCCGGCGCGGTCGACGACGGCATCGGCGTGTCGCCCCAGTCGATCACGAATGGCACGGTGCCGTGGAGGTCGATGCCGGACCAGCTCGTACGGGGGAACGTCAGCCGCCACTGCAGGAGTTCGCCGTCCGGTGTGCGGCGGCTCATCGCCACCGGCTCACCCGGCTCGTAGCCGGCAGTTGATGCGGAGCGGCAGACGTCGTCGATCGTGCCGCCCGGTGCGGGTCGGACGGCGAACGTCACGAGTCGCCGGTTGTCGAGGTCGTCGATGCCGAACGGGCGGCCGCCCGGCGGGTCCGGTTGGCGCGGGTCGGGTGCGATCAGCTCGACGTAGCCCGAACCGAACGAGACGAGCGCGTTGTGCGTCCCCAGCCCGACGTGGGCCCCGCCGGCGGCCGGTCGCACGCCGGTCGCGGCTTCGAACTCGTCGATCGCGTCGTCCAGCCGGGGTACGGCGACGACGAGATGGTCGATGACGGTCATGCGACCTCATCTCACTACGTTCTGCAGCATGGGACAAGAGGAGTTCGCCGGACGCGTCGCAATCGTCACCGGGTCGTCGAGCGGTATCGGCGAGGAGACCGCACGCCGCCTCGCCGCGCTCGGCGCGACCGTGGTCGTGAACTCGGCGTCGTCGGTCGAGGCCGGCGAAGCGGTGGCGGCGTCGCTCGGCCACGACGCCGTCTACATGCGCGCCGACATCAGCAGCCAGGACGAGGCCCACGCGCTGATCGACGACACCGTCGATCGATTCGGCCGGTTGGACTTCCTGGTCAACAACGCCGGCTGGACGACCGAGGTCCCGCACCACGAACTCGACGAGTTGACCGACGACATCTTCCGCCGGACGTTCGACGTCAACGTGTTCGGAACGTGGTGGCTGACCAAGCGGGCGATCCCGCACCTGCAGGAGAGCGACGACCCGAACATCGTCAACATCACCTCGATCGCGGGCGTCCGACCGGTCGGTTCGTCGATGGCCTACTCGATGAGCAAGGCCGCCCTCAACCAGATGACGCAGTTGCTCGCGAAGTCGTACGGCCCGATCCGGGTCAACGCCGTCGCGCCCGGCCTGGTGGCCACGCCGTGGACGAGAGGCTGGGACGCGATGCACGCCGCGGTCGCCGCAACCGCCCCGATCCCGCGGTCGGCGACGGCGGCCGACTGCGCCGAGGCGGTCCTGGCACTGCTGCGCAACAAGTACACGACCGGCGAGATCTTCGTCGTCGACGGCGGCCTCACCCTCAAACTGTGATGGACGAGTCGAAGTTGTGCCAGGCACAACTCGTACCCGGGCAGCGCTATGCGGTCGGACGTCGGACGGTCGCCGAGCTGGTCCGCACGCTGTCGGATTCGGACCTCATCCGGCATGTGCCGGCGTGTCCGCGCTGGCGAGTGCGCGATCTCGTGGCGCATCTCGTCGGTGTCGCCTCGGACAACGCGCACCAGATCTCGGCGGACGGTGCCCTCGACGACTGGACCGGCGGCCACGTCGACCGGCGGGCCGACGCGCCGATCGATGCACTGCTCGCCGAATGGGACGACGCCGCGAACCTGCTCGAACCGATGCTCGACGCCGGCGAGATGCAGTTACCGGCCGTCGTCCTCGACCTCGTCACGCACGAACACGACATCCGCGGTGCGATCGATCGCCCGGGAAATCGCGCCGATCCGACGCTGCTGATGGCTGCGCGCTTGCTCGGCCGGGGCTGGGCCGGCAAGATCGACGGCGCCGGACTGCCGCCGCTGAAGATCGTCGACGCGGCGGACGGCGGTGGCGACGCCGGCCCGGCGTTCACCGCGTCCTCGTTCGAGATGTTCCGCTGCGCGTTCGGGCGGCGCAGCGACGCTCAGCTCCGCGACCGGTTCGTCGGCATCGCCGACCCGGCTCCGTACATCGAGCTGCTGTGTATCTTCGGACCGTCGCCGCTCGACATCATCGAGTAGCCCGCGACCCGAGCTCGACCAACCAGGCCGGCAGCCGGGTCGGCCGTCCGTCGGTGGTGACGCACCCGTGCACGGTGACGCCGGTCGCGTGCACCGTGTCGCCCACCGTGGTCAGGTAGGCCATCTGGAACGTCGCGCGGGTCACGTCCGCGAGCTTCAGGTGGATGGTGAGGACGTCGTCGAAGGTCAGCGGACGCCGGTACTTCACGTACGCCTCCAGCACCGGCGACTCCAGACCCGCCGCCCGCCACTCGGTGAACGGATGGCCGATGTGCTTCAGGAACGCCACCCGGGCCTCCTCGAAATACGCGACGTAGTTGCTGTGGTGGACGATGCCCATCGCGTCGGTCTCCACGAACCGCACACGGATGTCGTGGTGGAAGTCGTAGTCGGCAGGCTCGGTGGACGGGTCGACGGTGAGACGCACGGACAGAGTCTGCCGCGTCCGGCCAGACTGGGCACATGACCCCCGCACTCCGCGCGCTCGAGGCTGCGGGGATCGCGTTCGACGTGTGCGAGTACACCCATCGATCCGACGACCGGCCGGACTACGGGCGGGAGGCCGCAGCCGAACTCGGGCTGTCGGAGCACGAGGTGTTCAAGACGCTGCTCGTCAGCACCGAGACCGGCGAACTCGTCGTCGCCGTCGTCCCCGTCAGCTGCCGGCTGTCGATGAAGGCGGTGGCGGCGGCAGCAGGCACCAAGCGGGTGACGATGTGTGACCCGGCTGCGGCCGAACGATCGACCGGCTATGTCGTCGGCGGGATCAGCCCGATCGGCCAGCGCAAGCGGTTGCGGACGCTGATCGACGAGAGCGCAGTGCGGCTCGACATCATGTACGTCAGCGGCGGCCGCCGTGGACTCGACATCGGGCTCGCACCGGCCGAGCTCGTCGCACTGCTCGACGCAGACCTCGCCGCCCTCATCGCATGAAGCGAGGCTCGTCAGCGCGCCGGGTGCCGCTGCAACGCCTCGATGCGCGCGACGCGGGTGCGCGCCGCCGGATGTGACGCAGCCAGCCGCGCCCGCCAACCGATCGGTCGGCCGCCGGATCCGATGGCGAGGACGTGTCGGAGCGCGCCGGCCAATTCGGGCCCGAACCCCATCCGTACCGCCCGACGGTCCGCCTCGAACTCCAGCGAGTGCCCGACGACGTTGCCGAGCGCGTCGCTGGCGCGCAGGGCGGCGGTGAAGATCCACGACAGCGCCCGGATCACGCCGGCGGTGAACTGCCCGATCACCCGGATCGACGGCGAGCGGCGACCGAACGTGGTCGCCGCGGCGTGGGCGACGTTCTCCAGGTAGAACCCGACACGGGCCAGGACGACGACGGGCGCCGACAGCCAGTGACCGACCGTGATCGCCACCGTGTGCATGCCGAGGTGATGACTGAGCTCGTGGGCGAGGACGCCCCGCAACTGCGTCGGCGACAACTCACGGGCTGCAAACGTGGTGACGACGACGAGGTGCCCACCGCACGCGAACGCATTCAGCTCGTCGGAGGGCAGCATCCGCACGACGTATCGCGTCGGCGGGAGGCCGGTGGCCTGAGCGACCTCTGCCCACAACGGTTCGATCCGAGCCGCTTCGTCGGGCTCGGGCCGACGAGCGCCGAGGATCGGCGTCAACACCGACACCTGGAACGGCCGCACGAACAGCAGCAGGCCGGTGGCGAGGAATGCGAGCAGCACCCACCAGTAGGAGACGTCGATCACGAGGCGCATCGGGAGCCACATGATTGCGATCGCAAGCATGCTGAACGGCGCCATCGCGACGACGGGCACGAACGCCCACAGCGCCGCGACTTCCACCCGCCGAGATCCGTCCTGCTGAGCCATCGCATTGTCATGATAGGGACCGTGTCGACGAGCCGGATTTTGTGCGCGGGAATGGTTCAAGCAGGCATGACGACCGGCCGATGCACTTAACAGATTGCAGAAACAGAACGGCGTGCATGCCGGCACGCCGGGTACACGCCGTCGATCGAGGAACCGAGTGCACGAATCGATGACCACCGAGAGGTCCAGAGTCCGAGAGCTGTTGGACCGGGCTGCGGCCGGACGAGGCACCGACCCGGAATCGGCGCGCAAGGCAGCGCTCGAGGCCCGCACGCTCGCACGCGCGTCAGGGCTCACCGACGACGAGGCAGAAGCCCTGTACACGCTGGCCTCGATCGCCCATCAGCAGGGTCACACCGACGATGCGTTCGCGTTCGCCGCGGAAGCGGTCGACGTCGCTGCCGAGGGCGAGCCGTCGCTGACGCTTGCCTGGTCGCACCATCTGCTCGGCGTCGTCCACTACCAGGCGAGCAACTTCGCATCGGCGCTGGAACAGTCGTTGGCTGCGCTGCAGGTGTACCGCATGACGGGTCACGAGACCGATGAGGGCAAGATCCTCCACACGATCGCCGCGATCTACCAGTCGATGGGCGACTACGACCGGGCGATCGCGACGTACGAGAACGCGATGGCGATCAACGAACCGCTCGGCCGGCGCGACCTCGACGCGATGGTGCTGGGCAACCTCGCCCGCATCCGCGGCCGCCGTGGCGAATTCCTGCCTGCGGTCAGCCTCGGCCGCCAGGCCGTCGAGCTGGCGCGCGAGCACGCCCCGCAGCTGATCGGTGGCCTGCTCGCCGACCTCGCCGAGGCCTACGTCGGGCTGGCGGATCATGCCAGCGCCGCGCTGTGCTTCGCCGAGGCCCGCGCGGACTGGGAGTACCGCGCCGCCGAAGGCCACGAGTTCGCCACGAGCGAACAGCTCAACATCCTGGTCTCCGAAGGGCGCGTCGCCCTGCGCTGCGGGCAGACCGACGACGCGATCGCCTCGCTGGTCTCGGCACTCGATCTCGCCGACCGCACCGACCACCGCGAGCTCGAACTCGAGGTTCACGATCTGCTGGCGCTGGCCTACAAGCAGGCGGGTCGCTTCGGCGAGGCCCTCGCTCATCGCGAGCGGCACTTCGCGCTGCATCGTGAGATCTTCACCGACTCCGCCGACCTCCGCCTGCGCACGTTGCAGGTCGCGCACGACAACCAGACGGCGCGGCATCGCGCCGAGATCACCCGCCTCCAGACGATCGAGCTCGTCGCGGACTTCGCCGCCCAGCACGCCGATGCGGACGCCTATCACCTCGAAGCGTTCGAGCGCCTCGCTTCGCTCGCCGAGTTCCGCGGTGGCAACACGACGAGGCACACCGACGCGGTGGGCGACCTGTCCGCAGAGATCGCCCACACGATCGGGCAGCCACCCGAGTGGTGCGAGCGGTTGCGGCTGGCGGCGCGGTTGCACGACATCGGCAAGGTCGCGATCGCGGACTCGGTGCTGCTGAAGCCTGGCCCGCTGACGATCGAGGAATTCGACGAGGTCAAGCAACACACCGTGCTCGGACGCCGGCTGCTCAGCGGGGTGTCGACCGACCTCTTCGCGCTCGCCGCGGAAGTGGCGTGGTCGCACCACGAGTGGTGGGACGGCTCGGGTTACCCGAACGGCCTCGGCGGCAAGGCGATCCCGCTGTCGGGACGGATCGTGGCCGTCGCCGACGTGTACGACTCGCTGGCCACCCGCCGCGTCTACAAGCGGGAGTGGAACCTCGCCGAGGCGATCCGGTTCATCGCTTCGGGCAGCGGTGCCCAGTTCCAGCCCGAGCTCGTCGACGCGTTCGTCGCCGTGATGGTCGCCCGCCACCCGGCGCTCAAGGCCGAGCTGAACTGACCGTCTCGTCCGGCCCGGAACCGGACTCGATCGCTAGTGTCGGCGGATGGCCACCAGCCGCGAGCAGCGCATCGAGGCGCGCTCGCGCAACGCGAAGTGGCAGAACGTGCCGGTCCGGATCGAGATGCTGGAATGCATCAACTGCGATGCCTGCCTGCGTGCCTGCCCGCCGCATTTCGGAGCGATCTTCAACCACGGACCGGACGTCGTGGTCATCCCCGAGCTGTGCAGCGGGTGCGACAAGTGCCTGCCGGCGTGCCCCGTCGACTGCATCTACCCGGACCCGGACTGGACGCCCGAGACGGCACCGGACGACTGGTGGGCGCTGGCGGGCTCGGACGCCGACCCCTACATCTGACGCGTCAAAGTTGTGCCAGGCACAACTTGGTCGTCATCTCGCCGTCAGCAGGCGGCCGCGGCCTCGTCGAGTGCGTCGAGCCCGGCCCGCACGTCGGCCGGCCAGTTCTCGGGCCGCTGACTCTCCGGCTGCTCGATCGACACGAACGACGCGACGAAGTTGACCAGCGGGCGGGTCTGCCGGACGATGTCGCCCGGTTGCGCCGCGATCACCCGCAGCAGCACGTCGATCTGGGGCGGCGGGACCGGGGCGGCGCCCTCGGCTGCCCGCATGTCGTCGAAGACCGGCATCACCACGCCGAGCAGTTCGCACGCTGCGCTCCGGCGCGGGCGACGCGCCGTCGGCAGGCGCAGCTTCGGGAGCTCGGGCGACACGACGACGGCCGCGGCCGTGAGCCGATCGATGAAATACAGCTGGACGTCGGCGAAGAACACGCCCGAACTGTCGCTCGCCCACGCCGCGCGCGCCGGAGCGTCGGGTCGGGCCCGCAGGACGCGTCGGGATCCGTCGACGAGTTCGAGCACCTCCAGCGCCGGGGGATTGTCGACGCTGCCCTTGCGTACTGCCGCCATCAGGAGCGCGTCGCCTGACGGGGACAGCCCGTCGATCCGCAGCGGGTTGGCGTCGTCGGGCAGGTCGGAGGCGAAGAGCGTCCGGAAGCCGTTCCGGTCGAGCGTCGACAGTGCGCAGTGGCCGCCCTCGTCGCACTCGCGCAGCAGGACGTGGTTGCGGCCGGTCGAGACGACGACGGCGGTGCTCGCCAGGCTCGCGCCCGGCCGGTCGGGGAGCCCGCTCGCGCCACCGGCGTCAAGCAGGATCCCGAGCGGATCGACGAGGATGTCGGACAGGTTCGCCGGTGCAGGCCGCCCGGCGACTTGGTCTCCGTTCGCCGTGACCCACACGGGCGTGTCGTCGCCGTCGCTGTGCCAGACGTAAAAGCGATCGAGGCCCGGTGTGGCGGCGACCGCAACCGGCGGAGCACCCTCGACGAAGGCGCGCTCGCTGTTCGCGGACAGCAGCTCGTATGCGCCGCCTGGCATCGGCCAGACGAGCGCTCCGAAGTCCGTTGTCACCAACCTCGTTCCGCTGGTGGGGAAACCGATGTCGGTCACACGCACTCGCCCACTCGGAATCGACACCTCGACGACCGAGTTCTCGAAGTCGAGTGCGACGACCTCAGTCGGCGCCAGATCGGCGAGTTCCGGTGCGATCTCGATGACCGACGTCAGCGGGGCGCCGCTGCTGCTGATGACGAGGGCGAGCGCCAGGGCGTCCGATTCGTCCTGGCGAGCGTCGAATGGCGGGGCTGCGCCGCCGTCCGTTGATTCGATGGTGCCGCCGTCCGCCGACTCGCTGTCGGTGTCGCGCTCGATGTTGCGATCGGGAAGGCCGGTCCCTCCCTGTGTCGCGCCGGCGCCGGTGCCGGGCGGCGCGACCGGCAACGTGGTCGGCCCCGCCGGGGTCGCGTCGGAGGGTCGATCGGGCCCGCGGCGCGACAC
>JABDKP010000007.1 GCA_013002175.1 Ilumatobacter sp. | reverse complement strand
TCGTCGTCGTGCCAGGCACGACAACGACTCGCACGACTAGGACTGGGGCGACACTGCCGAGGTGTCGAGCACACCCGCAGCGGGGGGCAGTTCGTCCGACGGCGGCTCGGAAGCGACTCCGAACGGCCCGCAGTCCCGTCGCTCCCCAGCGTGTGCGGTATCGCGGTCGGGCGACCACGCCCAGAGGTACTGTCGGGCGACAGAAGTTGAACCTCATGGTCGTTGCCGACATCCCCAGGAACGAGGCGGAACGCCTCGCAGAGCTGTCAGCGTTCGACATCCTCGACACACTGCCCGAGCAGGCCTACGACGATCTCACGTATCTCGCCTCCAAGATCTGCGGGACCCCGATCGCAGTGGTCAGTCTCGTCGACGCCGAGCGGCAGTGGTTCAAGTCGAAGGTCGGCCTCGATGCCGACGAGACCGACCGCGAAGTCGCGTTCTGCGCGCATGCGATCCTCGAGCCCGACGACGTGTTCGTCGTCCCGGACGCGAGCCAGGATCCCCGCTTTGCCGACAACCCACTCGTCGAGGGCGACCTCGCCATTCGCTTCTACGCGGGCGTTCCCCTCACCACCGAAGCGGGTCATGCGATGGGCACGCTCTGCGTCATCGACCAGACGCCCCATGAACTCACCATGGAACAGGAGCAGGCCCTGCGCGCCCTGTCGCGGCAGGTGATGGCTCAACTCGAACTTCGTCGCACGATCGCCGCACTCGAGACCGCCGCCGACGAGCGCCAACGCTACGAGGAGCAACTCGAGCGATACCAGCGTCGGCTGGAAGACAACCTCGCCCGGATCGCCGAGCAGAGCGTGACCGACCCGCTCACCGGTTTGAAGAACCGGCGGGCCTTTCTGGAACGCCTCGACGAGGAGATCGACCGCAGCCGCCGGTACGGGCTGATGCTGTCGGTCGCGATGATCGACGTCGACCACTTCAAGGCCCACAATGACACGTACGGCCACGCGGCCGGTGACGTCACACTCGAGCAGATCGGGAAGATTCTCGAATCCGAGAGCCGGGCGAGTGACCTCGTCGCCCGCTTCGGGGGAGAGGAGTTCATCGTCATCCTCAGCGGCGCGGACGTCGATTGCGCAGCGGTGCTCGCCGAGCGGTTCCGGCGCAGTGTGGAACGCACCGACTGGGACGAATCCAGCGTCACCGTGAGCATCGGCGTCGCCAGCATGCCCCCCGACAGCGTCGAGGCCGACGCATTGATCCAGGCCGCTGACGCCGCCCTGTACCGCGCCAAGGCCCAGGGCCGCAACTGCGTCTCGCGCTGACGGCGCATCGTGACCTCCGCGTCAGAGTTGTGCCTGGCACAACTGCGACTCAGGCGCCGGAGGTGCCGAACGCAGCGGCCCACCCGTCGGCCGCGCCCGGGCCGAGCAGAGGGCGATAGGAGCGAGCGTTGCCCTCGACGGCGACCAGAACCTCACACCGCAGCAGATGGTCGGCGCGGTGCTTGTCGCCGTCGCCGTGATCACCCCGCAGCTCGGCCGACCGTCCGGTCGGCGGCCACGGTCGCTCGCCGAGGCCGCGGCTCAGCCATCGCCCGCGGTACCCGAGCGGGCGGCGGCGTGACCGTTGCCGCACTCGAACCGCCACGACGTCACCCCACCGTTGGTCGCGTCGGGCGGTGCTGCGGGGGAGTAGCCGACACGCTGTGCCACCGCCGCACTGGCCGCATTGTCGAGGGCGTGGCTGATCAGCGCGAACGTCACTCCGGGGGATGCGCACGCCGCAGCGGTCAGCGCCGACGCGATGCGCGACGCGTGTCCGTGGCCGGTCGCCGAGGCCGACAGCCAGTAGCCGATGTCGAGGCCGCCGGGGCCGACCCGTCGGTGCAGCGCCGCGCCGCCGATCGGCGAGCCCGCTTCGAACACGCCGTAGACGGCGCCGCGCCCTGACTCCCAGTATCGATCCCACGCGTGGAACTGGCGCAGGCGCGTCTCGTGAGCCAGCGGTTCGTCGCTCGCCCACGCCATCCACGGCCGGAGATGGTCGAGGCTCGCCGCGATCATCGCGGTCATCGCCTCGGCGTCGGGCGGCGACCAGCGGCGGATCGTGAGCGGAGCGGCGTCGATCAGCTCGGGCAGGCGCGCCGGTCGGGCGGGGTCCACGACCGGATCACGCCGCCCGCAGCTGTCGTGTCGCAGCGGCGTAGGCGAGCAACGTGTCGGTCATCGACGACAGCGCTGCGGCCGCACGTTCGGGTGCGATGAAGTCGCCGTCGCGCATGTGCTCGTCGATGTGCGGCACGTTGACCATTTCGGGCAGCGGGAACATTCCGAGCGTCGACAGGACCTGCTTGGTCATCTCGACCGAGCGGACGCCGCCGAACGCGCCGCCCGAGTAGGAAACGAAACCGGCCGGTTTGCGCTGCCACTCCCAGTACAGGAAGTCGAGCGCGTTCATCAACGAGCCCGGCATCGACCGGTTGTACTCGGGGAGGGCGAACACGAAAGCGTCGGCCGACGCGACCATCCGGCTCCATCGGCGGGTGTGGTCGTGGACGTAGTTGCGATCGGACGGGTGGTTGGGCTCGTCCAGCAGCGGCAGCCCGATCTCGGCGAGGTCGGCGATCGTGGCCCGGACGTCGGTCCGCGCGGCGAGCTCGGTCTCGACCCACCGCGCGATCGCCGGGCCGTTGCGACCGGGGCGCGTGCTCGAGACCACGATCAGCACGTGGGGAGGTTGGGCGGTGACGAGGTGGGACTCGGGTGGCGCTGAGGAAGCTGACATGTCAGTAATCATAGCGAAAGTTGCTGACATGTCAATAACTTTCGTGTACCGTCGTCTGCATGACCCGTTGGCTCGACCCTGCCGAAGACCGCGCATGGCGCGGGCTGCGCCGCATCGACTGCACCGTGCTCGCCGACATCCGTCGCGACCTCACTCGCGACGCCGGGCTCTCCGACGCCGACTACGAGGTGATGACGAATCTCTCCGACGCGCCCGGCGACCGGCTGCGTTCGGGTCGGCTCGCCCACGAGATGCGCTGGTCGACGAGCCGGCTCTCGCACCAGTTGCGGCGGATGGAGGAGCGCGGCCTCGTCGCCCGCTGCCACGACGACGACGACGGTCGCAGCTCGACGGTCGAACTCACGCCGGCCGGGCGCGAACTCCTCGTCGAGACCGCGCCGAAGCACCTTGCGTCGGTCCGCCGGCACCTGTTCGATCGGCTGACGCCGGAACAGGTCCCGCAGCTCGCCGCGATCGTCGACACGTTGCTCGCCGCCGCAGGTCAGCCCGCGCCCGAGCAGTAGGCGCGGACCGCACGCAGCGGCGAGACGACAAAGTTGTGCCTGGCACAACTTTGACGGGGGTCAGTCGCCGCTGATGTTGACGTAGATGCCGCTGCGCACGAGGTCGGCGCTCGGGTCGGCGACGAAGCCGCCCCACAGCTCCTGCCACGCCGGGTCGGCCGCGGCCGTGTCGGCGTACGCGCCGTAGGCGTCGAGGTCCTCGAACCCGACCGGGATGAGGATCGTCAGCGGATGCGCGCCGATCACGCACTGCATCGGCCGTTGCCGGCCGCCCATCCGTGCGACGTGTTCGCCGGCCTGGCCGACCCGTTCGATGAATTCGGTCAACCGCCCCGCCTTCGGTGCCCACTGCGTGGCCAACACCGCGCCGAGCGGCCGACCGGGATCGGGCTGGAACGACGGGTCGAGGTCGCTGAACAGCGAGTTCTCGACGAGTTCCGCAGCCTGCGACTTCATCGCGTCGGCGTAGAACGCCTGCCAACCGGCGTCGGACTGCAGCTTGGCGACCCCCGCGACGTAGTCGGCATTGCTGGCGTGGTTGACGACCATGCTGATCGTGCCGACGTCGGCACCGACGAGCGCCTGCATCGGCACGGCCGCAAGGCCCAGCCCCCGCAACCGTTCCGTGGCCCCGGCGGTCAACGCCAGGTGATCCTCCAATCGTCCCGGTGCGGTCCTGAACGCGACGATGTTCATGACTCCCATGTGATGTTCCCTCCTCGGGTTGTGTCCCCTGATACGACAGTACCCCCGCAGGCAATACCACCTCAGCGGGCGGGTGCCCACCGAGCGTGACCTCGACGACGTGTCGGGGCGTCGGAAGGATTCCCGAAGGCCGTCGTGATCCGCTGCGTGCGAGCACCGGCCACCCGGGCCGGGCGATCCACAGGAGGAAACGATGTCACCGATCACCCGAGTCACGAAAGCCCGCCGCTTGTTCACCCCCACCCGGACGGCGGCGTTGGCCGGCGTCGCCCTCCTCGCCGGGGCGATCGGCGCACCTCCCATCGCCCACGCCGCGGTCGAGATCGAGCAAACCGCGACGATCCGGGTCGAGGGCGTGTGGACCGACATGCGGCCCGTCGGTGACGGCGTGTGCGACGCCACCGCCACCGTCCGCTTGCGGGGCCGCATGGACGACGGCCGCCGCGTCCAGGCGAACGGTCTGGCGATGTCGGCCACGACGCCGTGCAGCGTGGGCACGATCGGCGACGAGTTTCGCGGGCAGGGCGACGTCGACGTCGTCGGTCGAGCCGGCCGCAACGGCCCGGCCCGAGTCGAGCACGCCACGGGCTTCATGACGTTCGGCCATGAGACCGGGCTCGTGTACGCGACGTTCGGCGCTCAGCCGGCGACGTCGCAGTTCGACGGCCGGCTCCGCGGGCGCGTCGACAAGGCGTCGCCGATGGGCGCCGGCGTGTGCGAGTTGTCGCTCACCGCGCAGATCGACGGCGTGACCGCCGAGGGCTTCCGGCTGCGGCCGACGCACTACACCGAAGTGGAATGGACCGTGATGTGCAGTCCGGACCTGACCGCCGGCACGCGCGTCGTCGGCACGGTCAGCGGCGAGGCAATCGGCACCGACCACGGCCGATGGATCGACGTACTCAGCCTGGATTTCGAGGCGATCCTCGTCGTCGACGACGTCACCCACACCGGCTCCGGATCGTGGCGGGCGTCGACCGGAACCTGACACCAGGCGCAGGAGCCGGCGAGCCAGGGGTCAGGCAGGGGTCAGACACCTGCCTGACCCCTGCGCCCGTCGATTGTCGCGACGCACCAGCGTGGCGCACGTTTGGCAAGCACCCGTTCGAAATCGGCCAAGATGGTGACATGACCGATGGATGGACACTGGCCGCGAAGGCCCGCACCGAGTACGCCGACATGGTGGCGGAACTCACCCCCCGACAACTGGAGCAGTCGACGCTGTGCGACGGGTGGACGCCACACGACGTGACGGCGCACCTCGCGACGTTCGTCGAGGTGCCGTTCCCGAAGTTCATGTTCAACGTGGCCAAGAAGAAGGGCGACTTCGACGCCGCCGCCGTGACGATGGCCAAGGGCCTCGCCGAGCGCCCGACCGGCGACCTCGTCGAGACCTTGCGCGCGAAGGCGGGCAAGAAGGCGTCGGTGCCGATCTTCCCCGGCGAGCTGACGGTGACCGATGTCGTCGTGCACGAACAGGACGTCCGCCGCGGCCTCGACCTGCCCGGCGCACCCGACCCCGAGCTGGTGCAGACCGCCCTCGAGTTCCTCACGACGAACAAGCGTGCATCGCTGCTGCTGGAGAAGAAGGGCCTCCTCGACGGGCTGCGCTTCGAGGCGACCGACCTCGACTGGTCGCACGGTGACGGCGAACTCGTGAAGGGCGCCGGCGAGGCACTGCTGTTGGCGATGACCCGTCGCGACGTCTACGACGAACTCGAAGGGGACGGCGTCGCCACGCTCAAGCAGCGCCAGCGCGCCTGATCGGCGTCAGCGGCGGGGGCGGATCAGGGTGACGCCGTCGCCAATCGTGAGGATCACGGCGGTGCAGTCGTCGCGCTGCGCGATCGCGTCGTTGAACGCCCGGATCGCCTGCGTGTTGTCCGACGTGTCGCTTGCGTCGACGACGGCGCCGCTCCACAGCACGTTGTCGACGAGGATTGCGCCGTCGTCGACGATCCGCGGCAGCAGCAGGTCGACGTACGTCAGGTAGCCGCCCTTGTCGGCATCGACGAACGCGAGGTCGACGTGCGGTTCCTCGGGCAGCGCCGCCAGCCCATCCGCCGCCGGACCGAACCGCACGTCGATCCGGTCGGCCACGCCGGCGGCCTCCCATGCCGCCAGTGCGGTGGCGTGGTACGTCTCCTCCAGCTCGAAGCACGTCAGCCGGCCACCCGCGGGCAGCCCGCGCGCCAGCCAGAGCGCAGACATGCCGGTGAACGTGCCGACCTCGACGACGGTGCGGGCACCGCTGATCGCCACGATCGCCTCGAGGAACCGGCCCTGGTCGCCGTCGATGTTCATGCCCGCCCAGTCGCCGAACCGCTCACGGGTCGCCGCCGCCAGTTGCTCGGAGACGACGTCGTCGCTCGGGTTCGCGTGACCCGCCGCATAGGTGAGGATGTCCTGATCGATGCCGAACGACTTCATGGGCGCGAGCATTCCACACCGCCGCCCGCAGCGAACGCCGATCGCGCTGCGTCGGCATGGACCAGTGCGAGCAACTCCAGCTGCTCGCCGGCCCGTTCGGCGAGGCGTTGCGGCTCGAAACGGTCGGCGACGCCCGACTCGTGCAGCGCGACCCACAGCCGCCGCTTGGCGAGCACGCCCGACATCATCGCTTCGAGTTCGAGCACGCGGTGCAGCGGGGCGCGGTCGGCCTGCTGCGACGTGACGAGCCGGCTGACGCGCTCCGCGGTCTGGGCGGCGACGCGTTTGATGCACCCGCCTCCGGCGTCGACTGCCTCGCGCACGTCGTCGAGCCGGGCCTCGTCCGCGGCGATCTCGGAAGCCAGTTCGGCGAGCGGCTCGGACCACGGTCCGTTCTCGTGGCGCCCGGCGATCTGTTTCGCGAGCTCGCGCCCGCCACCGGCGCCCGCCCAGTGGTCATCCAGGTAGTTCCGCAGCAGGTCGGCCGCGGGCGCCCGGTCTCGCCGGTCGCCGACCGCTGCCGTGCCGGACTGATTCGTCGTCATCGTGATGGCCTCCTCGCCGCGCTGGTGCCCGCTGCGTGCGGCTACCCCTCGCTGGACCGCGGCAAACATCGGCCGGCTCCACATGGGTCCGTGGATCGGTCCGGGGATGGTTTGGAGCCGGCGGAGAAGGGGTATCCGCGCGGGGCGGGCGAGCCCCCGATCGTGCGGTGGGCACATCAGCGAAAGGACCATCGAATGACCGACCTGTGGAACTACCGCCCCGACCTGAAGTCGACCGATGTCGACGTCGTCGGGTTCGACGTCGAGGCGACCGATGGGCACATCGGCGCGATCGACGAGGCGAGCGACGCGCTCGACGACGCCTACCTCGTCGTCGACACCGGCTTCTGGATCTTCGGCAAGAAGCGGGTCATCCCGGCCCGCGCCGTGAAGCAGATCAACGTCGGGGACGAGAAGGTCTTTCTCGACATGACCAAAGATCAGGTCAAGGGTGCACCGGACCATCACGCGGACTGGGGTCACCCCGACCACCGCGACGCGATGGCGGGCTACTACGTCCCGTTCATCCTCTGAACGGCGCCCTCGACCAAGCAGTCGCAACACGCCCGCGCAGGTAGACCGGATCGGCGACGACGTGCCCCGACCGACCGGCGGGTTGACCTGGATCGAACACTGTGCGATAATGCCGAACAGTGTTCGACACCGCCGAATCCAGTTCGCTCGCCGATCGACGGGCCGACGCCACCCGCGACGCGATCGTCGATGCGGCGTGGCAACTCAGTCGTGAGCAGGGCCTGACGGGTTGGTCGCTGCGTGAGCTGGCCCGGGCCGTCGGCGTCAAGGCGCCCACGCTGTATGCCTACGTGGACTCGAAGCTCGCGATCTACGACCTGATGTTCCGCCAGGGATGGGACGAGATGAACCGGGTCGCCGCGCGCTGGTCGTTTGCCGACCCCGACGGCGATCACCGCCGGGCGTTCAAGCGGTCGATGCAGGGGTTCATGGCCTTCTGCACCAGCGATCCGACTCGCTACCACCTGATGTTCCAACGCATCGTCCCGGACTTCTCGCCCTCCGAGACGGCCTACGCCGCGTCGGTGGCCTCGTACGAGCAGTTCCGGGCGCACATGGCCGAGATCGGCATCACCGACGACGCCGATCTCGACCTCTGGACCGCGATCAGCGTCGGTCTCACCGATCAGCAGATCACGAACGACCCGGGCGGTGACCGCTGGACCCGACTGCTCGACGCGGCAGTCGACATGTTCTGCGATCACGTCGGCATTCCCGACGCGACAACCGGCGGCCAGATCGCGAACAACCGGCAGACGAACCACGACAGGGAGCAACGACCATGACACCGACAACCATCGACCTCGCTGCGAGGCAGCCACTCGAGCGCCGCGCGGCGGTCGAACTGGGCCGAGTCGAGTACCACCGATTCGTCGACACACTCGAATCGCTGGACCCTGACGACTGGGATCGACCGACCGACTGCACCGGCTGGGCGGTGCGCGACGTCGCCGGTCATCTCGCCGGCTCGATGCGGACGCAGACGTCACTGCGCAACGTCATCGCCGAGCAGCGCGCCGTGAAGCGGCGTGCGAAGACGACCGGCGAGTCCGAGGTCGACGCGATGACCGCGATCCAGGTGGAGAGCGTCGAGCACCTCGACCACGCCGCGTTGATCGCGCAGATGAGGCACGACGCCGATCGCGCTGCGGCCGGTCGCCGCCGGCCGCCGAATCTGATGACGCGCCTGCTGAAGATCCCGGTCGACCTCGGCTCGATCAAGGAGACGTGGACCCTCGACTTCCTGATCGGCACGATCCTCACTCGCGACACGTGGCTGCACCGCGTGTCGGACGTCGCCGGTGCGATCGGACGCCCACCGCATGTCGATGCCGACCACGACGGCGTCATCGTCGCCGACATCGCGGCCGAGTGGACACGCCGCCACGGCGAACCGGTGGACCTCCACCTCACCGGACCTGCCGGCGGCCACTTCGCCCACGGCATCGTCACCGCTGACACGCCGCGTCTGGAACTCGACGCCGTCGAGTTCTGTCGCATCCTGTCCGAACGCGCCGCGCCGACCCATCACCTGCTCGCCACCCCCGTGCCGTTCTGAGCCCGACGATGACGGGCCGAACGGCCCGGTCGGCCATGATCGGGCGATGAGCATCACGCCCGACAGCGTCACCGAATCGATCCTGGGGCTCCGTCGCGGCGGCACGGCGATCGTGCTGCTGACGTATCGCGGCGACTGGTGACCGTTCTGCTGCGGCCAACTCGTGCGGTTGGCATTCGAGGCGCAACGGGTGCACCGCGCCGGCGGTGAGGTCATCGCGGTCAGCGTCGACGACGCCGAGCGCCAGGCGGCGATGTTCGCCCGCTGGCCAACCCCCCACATCTGGTATCAATCCGACCCCGCCGGCGACACCTACCTGCGTCCGCTCGATCTGTTCGACCCCGTCGAGCGCGACGGCATTGCGGTGCCGGCCTCCCTGGTGCTCGACCCCGACGGCAACGAGGTGTACCGCGACCGCGGACGCGATTTCGCAGACCGGACTCGCCAGGATGAGACGCTGCGGGCGCTCGAGGCGCTCGGGCTCGGCGCGATCGACCCTCCGGCAGGAGGGCCGGTGGCCGACGTCGCCACCGACCAGCGCGGCGCCTTCCAACCGCGGATGATGTCGCCGTACTTCCGCGGCAACCGGTCCGCCGCGCTGGCGATCGGCGGCCGTGCCGACGGCGACGAAGCGAAGGCGCTGGCGCGCGAGCATCGCCACATGTGCGACGACACGCTCGCCGCGTGGGACGCCCTCAAACGATCGTGACCGGTCCACGGGCGTACGGAGCGGTAATCACTGCGGTCTCGCGAAGATCTCCGTGATCACCCGCGGGCTGCGGCGCTCCGTGACCCGCAGCGCCAGGAGGCCGGTCGAGCTGACGGCGCCGGGGTGCACGATCGCCTGGCCGATCGCCGCCACGATCCGGTCGTGCGCCTCGACGCGCTGTGCAGCCGCGTCCGTTTCGGCGGTCGCCAGGAACCGGGCCAGCTTCCACGCTTCGGCCCGTGCCCTGGCGATCGAGAAATTGATCACCGATCGGTCGATCGACCCGGACACGTCGTCGACGAACCGGTAGAGCGGCGAGATCCGGTTGAGCTGGCGCTGGATACCCTGCACGTGTCCGGCGAGCACGTTGTTGATCTCGTCGAAGTCCGGCCGGAGGTCATCGATCGAGGCGCCGGGCGCGACCTCGGCGGACGCAATGCCGAGGTCGAGGTTGATGTGCGCGTTCATGCCCAGCAACAGGTGCTGCAACACCGTCGGCCGCCATGTTCGCGCCGCGTCGAACGCAACCGTCCAGCTCGCGGGCGGCGTTGCCGGGTCGGCGCCCGTCGCGTTGTACCGGTGCCACGCGTCGATGTAGCGCCGGGCGAACACGCTGGTGAGCAACTCCAGCCGCCGCGGCGTGGCGAAGATCCCGGCGTCGATGCCGGCGCGGACGACCCGCGTGACTCCGAGATACATCGCCGCGAAGTACCCGGCCGGGCTGTCGTGCCGGAGCGAGTCGTCGACGATCGCCTCCATCGCCTCGGCGACCCGTTCGAGCTGCGCGCCCGGGTCGTCGGCGCCGGTGTCGTCGTCGAGGTTCATCGTTGACCACCATGCCACGTCCGGACGGGGGAGTGGGTCCCGACGGCGCCCGCCGTCAGGGGGCGGCGGCGAGCGTCTGCTCGACGAGCCGCTGCACCGCGAGCGCCTCCGCGAACGTCGCGATCCGATGCGGTTCGCCCGCCAGCATCGCGGACAGTTCGTCGAGCTGCGCCGCGTAGGCCGCGGCCCCGAGTGCGACACGGTCGTCGCCGAGGCGATCGCCCCAACCCTCGCCGTCGAAGGACTGGAGCCGGTACCAGTCCCAGATGCGGAGGCATCCCGTCGCGCCGCGGACGGTGAGGTCGACGACGTCGGGACCGCCGCCCCCGCTCGTGCCGGTCATCGACACCGGCGTGCCGCCCGCCGAGAACCGGGCGAACGCGTCGGCTTCGCACAACTCGCCGTCGGGGCCGTCGGCGAACGTCACGACCGCAGCGTCGAGCACCAACGGTCCGAGGACACGCGCCGCCACGAACAGGAAGTGCGACGCGACCTCGCGGATCCAGCCGCCCTGGTCGCGGCGGGTCAACCACTCGGCCCTGGCGTGCCAGGCCCGCGGCCACTGCGCGAAGTGCAGCCGCAGGTCTGCGCGCACGACGTCGCCGATCTCGCCCGCCTCGATCGCGCGGCCGAGTCCGGTCGCCGACGGTGCGGCGCTGAACACGAAGTTGACGCCCGCAGGCAGCCCGCTCGCCTCGACGGATGCGACGAGGCGCTCGCTCTCTGCGACGTCGATGCCCAACGGCTTCTCGCAGAAGATCGCAGTGTCCGCCGCGATGCACGCCTCGACGTACTCGCAGTGGAACAGCGGCGGGACCGCGATGTACACCGCGTCGGCAGCCTCGATCACCGCCGCCGCATCGGCCCGGATCTCGACCGCGGCCGAGTGCGCGGCGCACGCCGCGTCATCTGGGTCCCATGCGGCGACGAGCTCGTAGTCCCGGTGCAGGTTGAACTGTTCGACGAAGCGGGCACCAACCGTCCCGAGCCCGATGATGCCGACGCGATGCGCCATCAGCGCAGCCCGACAGCCGGCCGCAGCGTGATCAGGAGCCGAGTTCGGCGGTCAGATCGACACACTCGAACAAGCTGTCCTCCATCCCATCGGGAAGCTGGCCATCAGCGGTGAACTGCGAGAAATCGACGCCGTCGAACGCATCGCGGACGCACTGTTCGTCGAACGCGACCCCGGTGTTGCGCAGCTCTTCGATCGCCTGATCGACGAAGCCGGACGTGTCGACACAGTTGAGGACACCGAGTGCCGTCGAGAAACCCTCCTCGGAGAGTCCGGCGTCGTCGATGTCGTCGTCGTCGCCGAGCGCGAGCACCTTCTCGGCGTCGTCGTCGCTGAGTTTGCCGGCGACGTCCTTGACGCAGTCCTCGTCGGCATTGAGGCCGTCGCGGCGGGCTTCGGCGATCAGGCGCAGGGCCACCTCGTCCTGGTCACTTCCACCACCACCGCATGCGGTGAAGATCAGTACGGCGGCACATGCCGCGAGGGTCAGCTTCTTCATGGGTTCTCCTTCATCCGCTGGGGTGCGTGCTCGGTTCGACGGAGGGCGAGCGGAACGAGTGTGGCACGCGGGCCTCGCCGGATGCTCGGTCAACGACGCGCTGCGACCGATGTCACGGCGCAGATGGCTGCGGTCGTGGAGCGGTCAGGCGGCGAACGTCGTCGCCGCGGCCCACGTCGTCGCGAGCTCGGCACCCTGGCCGTAGGCGAGTTCGTGGCACTGTCTCGCGCGGTCGGGGTCGAAGAGGTGGTCAGGACGTCGCACCAGTGCCGCGATGTCCGCAGTCGGCCGCACGACGGTCACCTCAGCGCCGCGGTGGCGGCGGCGCCAGACCTCGATCTCGCGAATCGTGCGGCGCTCGATCAGCCGGCCGGCCGGACCGAACATCGGCCCCGACATCGGCAGCACGACGAGCAGCCGTGCGGCGCGGTCGCCGAGGTCGGCGCTGGCCATCGAGCGCAGGCCGCCGTCGAGGTAGCGGACGCCGTCGATGCGATGCGGCGCGAGCATTCCCGGAACCGCCGACGAGGCAGCAACGAGGTCGGCCACGCGGTGGTCACCGCCACTGAGAATCTCGCGGCGGAGCGTCGGGAGCGCGACGACGCCCACCCGTACCGACGGGCACAGCGTGTCTGCTCCGAAGACGTCCCGGCACGTCGCAGCCATCCGGCCACTGCGGAGGTCGGGTCGGCGGGGGATCGCGTGGCGGAACGCGTCGAATGACGACTCGAACCGCATCCCGAGGGCGAGGTGGGCGGCCGCCCAGGCCCCGGCGGAGGTTCCGAGTGACGCCGCGTTGCCGACGTCGAGGCCGGCATCGACGAACGCCTCCGCGATGCCGAGGTTGAACGCGATCCCGAACACACCACCACCGCCGAAGACCGTGGCGAGTTCGATCGGACGAGTGGCGAGCGCAGCCCCGGCAGGCGGTGGAAGGCCGTGCCGTCGCCTCGTCCTCACGTCGTCACCTCCTCTGCGTCTCCGCAGTTCGATCCGCAACTCCCGACGAGGGAGCGCACCTTGTTTTCGGAACAATCGGCACACGACTTGACACAAAACTTGACGAGGCCCAGAATCCCCAGCGCACAGCGGTGCGGCGTAACGTCGGGCCATGGCCGAACTCGCCGACCATCTCGCCGCGATCGAGCGTGACGGCTACACGGTCGTCGACGGCGTGTTCGATGCCGGACGGGCCGCCGCGATCGTCGAGCGACTCGGCGAACTCGAAGTCGAACTCGGGATCACCGCCGCCACGAACTCGTTCGAGGGCACCGCGACCACGAGGATCTACAACCTGCTCGCGCACGGCGAACTGTTCGAGCAGATCGCGGTGGACGCTGCCGTCCTGCCGATCGTCGAGGGCGTGCTCGACGCCGAGTGTCTCGTGTCGACCATCTCGTCGATCTCGATCGGCCCGGGGGAGACCGCTCAGCCGATCCATGCCGACGACCAGATCATGCCGCTCGCCAAACCCCATGCCGCGACGGTCTGCAACTCGATGTGGGCGCTCACCGACTTCACCGAGGCGAACGGCGCCACCCGGGTCGTGCCCGGCAGCCATCGCGCCGACCACTCACCCGAGTACGGCGCGTCCTTCGACTCGATTCCCGCCGAGATGGCGCGGGGCAGTGTGCTCGTCTGGCACGGATCGCTGTGGCACGGCGGAGGCGCGAACACGACGGGTGCGCGACGCACGGGGATCGCGATGAACTACTGCGCAGGGTGGGTCCGTCAGCAGGAGAACCAACAGCTCGGCATCCCGCTCGCGACGATCAGGCAGTTCTCACCGCGGCTCCGGCAACTGTGCGGCTTCGACACCTACCGGGGACTGATCGGTCACATCGACAAGCAGACCCCGGCGCGCCGCCTGCTGGCCGCCGAGCCGGGCGACGCCATGATCTGGGACGCCGCGCACGGCGGCCGCGTCGACGAGGCGGCGGGTCCCGCATCCCGCCGCGCCTGATCGTCAACCGAGGTCGGTCGCCGTCGTCGGGATCGACTCCTCGCGCACGGGAATGTCGGCAAAGAACACGTTGGCGTGACGCGCCGTCGCCTTGACGGTGTAGGAGTTGAGCCCGTACCCGAGCGCCGCGCCGATCCCGAACGGGATGGCCCGGCCGACCGCGATCGCGCCGCGCCGGGTGCCGTAGCGCGTGACGACCTTGGCGCCGAGCGCCTTGTTCAGCTGGCGCACCGTCTCGGCCGGCACACGACCGGCTGCCTGTGACCCGACGGTGGCACCGAGATCGCTCGCCAACCGGGTCAGCATCGAGGTCGCGCCGTCGCCGAACGTCAGGATCGTCAAGACCCACAGCCGCCGTTCGTCGATGGTCGCGTCGCGGTGCCCGTGCAGTGCGGCGATCGTCAGGACGAGGTCGGTCAGGCGCACGGTCGACCAGGCCAGCTCGACGGCGAATGCAGCCGACGCCGTCGCCACTCCGACGCCGGGGATCGCCGACGTGCCACCGGCCGCAGCGCCGGCGACGCCCAGTTCCTGACGGAACCCCGATGTCACCGCGTCGACCCGCGCCTCGACCGTGTCGCCCTCGACGGCCGCCGCGCGGCGCAGTGCAGGCCCCCATCGCTGCTCGACCCCGTCGTCGATCGCAGCCAGGATCCGAGCGCCGAGCGCAGCGGGCGCGGGTGTCGTCGGCACCACCTTCACGCCGCCTCTGGAGAACCTCGCCATCGCCGTGATCGTACGCGCCGGCCAGGCGTGGTCGCAGGCGTCCGACGGCGAAGGAAGATTCTGCTCCAGTTCCCTGCGCGTCGGTCGATAGAGCTGCGTGACGATGCACTTGCCCCGCCAAGCCACCGGACGGGACCGGCTCGGGCGCGGCCACGGCCCCGCCGCACCGTCCTCGCGTTGGCTGCAACGTCCCGTACTCGCGCGCAGTGCCGACCGGGACCTCGGGGACCACCTCGGCAAGGAGCTGAGCGACCTCGGTGTCGTCCTCCACGATGTCTCGTTCCCGCCCCACGGCGCGCCCGTCGATCACGTGGTCGTCGCCCCGTCGGGCATCTGGCTCGTCGATTCGCTCCATCTGCACGGTCGGGTCGAACGGCGCGAGTTCGGACCCCGGCGCGACGTCGACACACGCTTCTTCCTGGACGGGGTCGAGCGGCTGGATCTCGTCGACGAACTCGGGCTGCTCCGCCACGCGCACGGCCGGCTGAAAGCGATGAACCTCGGCGACGTTGCTGTCCATCGCGTCGTGTGCGTCATCGATGCGTCATGGCCGCTGATGGGTCGCCCGTTCCAGGTGCGCCACGTCTGGATCACGTGGCCGCAGGCATTGAGCGAGAAGATCCGGTCGTCCGGCATGCTGCCGATCGCCAGGGCGCGCGAGATCGCCGCCGCGATCAGCGTCCTCGAGCCGGCCTGACCGCTCGCGTCCCGCCACCCGGGTGGCCGCTGGCGGTCGATTCACGAGCGCACTATGGTGGCTTCCACACAAGGAGGCCACCGTGACCACCATCCCAGCCCATGTCCAGGCGCTGCTCGGATCGGATGCGGTGGCCCATGTGTGGACCGCCAATCGCGACGGCAGCCCCCAGGTCTCGGTGGTCTGGGTGATCGCCCAGGGCGACGAGATCCTGTTCGGTACCGATTCCCGCAGCGAGAAGGCGAAGAACCTCGCCAACAATCCGCGGGTCATCCTGTCGATCGAGGACGAGGAGCGCAACGAGCGCGGCTATCAGCGCCACCTCGTCATCCGCGGGTCGGCACGCGTCGAGCCCGGGCCCGATCCCGAGCTGATGGACCGGCTGGCGATGAAGTACACCGGTCTCCGACGCCATCCCCTCGCGCTGCGTGACTCTCCGACGAGTGTGGTCGTGCGCGTCACGATCGACCGGTTGAGCGGCGTCGGCCCCTGGATCGACGACACCGCTGACAGACCGGCGCGCGACGCGGCCGCCGTGACGACGTAGCGCCGCCCACGCGGCATCACATCACGGTGCAGCGCGCTGCTGCGCGCCGACCGTGGTCGCGCGATGCGGGCGGTGGTCGCGAACCGCCCCGGACCCTCCGTCGACGGTGACCCGGACGCATGCGCGATCGACCGGACGAGTCAATTGCCGCCTCATGTTCCTGGCGTTTCGGGCCGATGAGTCAAGTGGAGGTCAAGACGTTGACACAGGAGCACGCGCGCGAGGGAGGGCATTGGGCTGGGCGCCCGCGCGCGGCCAGGGCGATCAAGTTCGTCGCCTGGATCGTGCCGATCGCGATGTCGGTGCTGGCGACGCATTACGTGGCACGCGCCGTGCCGCGCCCGCCGGGCGTGGCGCCGACGGTCGTCTGGTTCCTCGCCCTCACCCTCATCGCCACGTCGGTGCTCTACGTGGCCGACAAGGCCGCTCGCCGGCTGCTGCCGCTGGCCGCACTGCTGCAGCTGTCACTCGTGTTCCCCGACCGCGCCCCGTCGAGGTACCGCTCGGCGCTGCGGACGCAGACCGTCCACCAGCTCGAACAGCGCGTCGCCGACATCAAGGAGAACGGGCTCCCGAACGACGCGACCGAAGCGGCCGAGACGCTGATCGAACTGATCGCCGCGCTCAGCGCGCACGACCGATTGACCCGCGGGCACGCCGAACGCGTCAGGGCCTACAGCCGGATGATCGGTGAGGAGATGGACCTCAAGGACGAAGACCTCGAGCTGCTCCAGTGGGCCGGCCTGCTCCACGACGTCGGCAAGCTGTTCGTCCCCGGCGAGATCCTCAACAAGCCGAGCCGCCTGACCGACGAGGAGTACGAGGTCATCAAGCAGCACCCCGGCTGGGGTGCCCAGCTGTGCGAGCCCCTGCGCGGCTGGCTCGGCGACTGGGTGGACGCCGTCGGCGAGCACCACGAGCGCTGGGACGGCAAGGGATATCCGAACGGACTCGCCGGCGAGGACATCAGCCTCGCCGCCCGCATCGTGTCGGTGGCCGATGTGTTCGACGTGATCACCAGTGTCCGCTCGTACAAGCAGGCCGGTGGTGCTGCTGCCGGGCGCGAGGAACTCGCACGGTGCGCCGGCACCCAGTTCGACGAGCGGGTCGTGCGGGCCTTCCTCAACGTTTCGCTCGGTCGCCTGCGGATCGCGATGGGCCCGCTGTCCTGGCTGGCGCAGCTGCCGATGGTCGGTAGTACACCGATCGCGCCCGTCGTCGGTGGTGCGGCCAGCGTCGCCGCGACGGCAGCGACGCTGATCGTCGGCGGCATCATCGACGAGGTTCCGCAGCGCTACGAGCCGATCGTGGAGGCCGCCGCGCCGTCCACGACCACGACGACCACGACGATCGAGACGCTGCCGCCCCCGACCACCCTGGAGATCGTCGTCGACACGACCCCGCCGCCGACCATCCCACCGCCGCTTCCGACGACCACCACCACGACGACGACCACGACCACCACGACGACCACGACGGTGGTCCCGACGACCACGCCGGCCCTCCCGGTGGCGGTCAACGACACCCTCGAGACCGACGAGGGCGCGACAGTCGAGTTCGACGTCGGCGACAACGACGAACGGGCCCAGACCGCCCGCGTCACCTCCCCGCCGGACCGCGGCAGGGTGATCCATCTCGGCGGCACCCGCTTCGAGTTCGCGACGACCGACGACTGGTTCGGGACGACCGAGTTCACCTACACGATCGAGGACAGCAACGGCAATGAGTCCTCGGCGACGGTCACGGTCACCGTCCGACCCACCGCCGACGCTCCGACCGCTGTGGCCGACACGGCGTTCGTCGACGAAGACGGGGTCGTGACGATCGATGTGCTTGCCAACGACACCGACGGCGACGACGACCCGTTGACGATCCTCAGCGTGAGCAGCGACGACGGCACGGCGACGACCGACGGCGCAACGATCCGCTACGCCCCGGCCCCGACGACGTTCGGGACGCACACGGTGAGCTATGTCGTCGGCGACGGGACCGGGCTGACCGACGCCGGAACCGTGACGGTCACGGTCGCGCCGATCAACACCGCCCCGCTGCTGGAACCGATCGGCGACCGGTCCGTCGACGAACTCGACCTCCTCGCGTTCACCCTCGTGGCGACCGACATCGACGTGCCGGCCGACGTCTTGACCTTCTCGGCCACCGGTCTGCCGGCCGGAGCGTCGCTCGACCCCGTGACCGGCGAGTTCGCCTGGACGCCGGCGGAAGCACAGGGCGCAGCGAGCTACCTCGTCACGTTCTTCGTCACCGACGACGGGACCGGGGCGCTCGCCGACAGCGAGGCCGTCGCGATCCTCGTCGGCGACGTCAACGTCGCGCCCGTACTGGCCCCGGTCGGCGACCGCTCCGTCTCCGAACTCGCCTCGCTCGCCTTCTCGCTCGTCGCGTCCGATGCCGATCTCCCCGCCGACGGGCTGACGTTCTCGGCCACCGGGTTGCCGGCCGGCGCCACCCTCGACGCCGCCACCGGCGATTTCGAGTGGACGCCGTCCGAGGCCCAAGGCGGCGCGTCGTACCCGATCACGTTCAGCGTCGCCGACGACGGGGTCGGAACACTCGCCGACACGGAGGACGTCGTGATCACCGTCCGCGAGGTCAACACCGCTCCGGTGCTGGCCCCGGTCGGTGACCGCGCGGGTGACGAGTTGACCCCGATGACGTTCCGGTTGGCCGCCGTCGACACCGACCAGCCCGCCGACGCGCTGACCTTCACGGCGATTGGGCTCCCCGCCGGGGCGACCCTCGACCCGGCGACCGGCGACGTCGCGTGGACGCCCACGGAAATCCAGGACGGGGCGCATCCCGTGACGTTCACCGTCACCGACGACGGCGGGCTCGCCGACTCCGAATCTGTCGTGATCACGATCGGCGAGGTGGCCACCGCGCCGGTCCTTGATCCGATCGGCGACCGCACCGTCGATGAACTGGCCACGTTGACGTTCACCGTCACGGCAATCGACAGCGACGTCCCGGCCGACACGATGACGTACTCGGCAAGCGGCCTCCCCGCCGGTGCGACCCTCGACAGCGCGACCGGCGACGTCGCCTGGACGCCGGGCGAAGCCCAGGGCGGTGCGACCTATCTCGTCACCTTCGCGGTGACCGACGGCGCCCTGATCGACAGCGAGGACGTCGCGATCTTCGTCAACGAGGTCAACACCGCCCCGGTTCTCGCCGCCGTCGGCGATCGCACCGTCGACGAACTGGACACGCTGGCCTTCACCCTCGCCGCGACCGATGCCGACCTCCCGGCAGAGACGCTCTCGTTCTCGGCGACCGGCCTGCCTGCCGGCGCCGCACTCGACGCCGTGACCGGTGACTTCACATGGACACCATCGGAGGCGC
>JABDKP010000177.1 GCA_013002175.1 Ilumatobacter sp. | reverse complement strand
CCGATGTCGTCGAGGTCGCGCGACACCGTCGCCTGCGTGGCGTCGACGCCCTCGCCGGCGAGGAGCTCGAGCAACTCGGGTTGGCTCGTCACCTCGTGGTCGCCGATCAGTCGCGCCACCAGCGCCTGGCGTTGCACCTTCGTCGTCATGGCCGCACTCCCAGGACGAACGCAACCGCCCCGCGGGCGGCATGCATCCGGTTGTGACCCTGCTGGAAGACGACCGACTGCGGCCCGTCGATCACGTCCGCCGTCACCTCGAGCCCCCGATACGCCGGCAGGCAGTGCATGAAAATGGCATCGGACGCGGCAACGTTCATCATCTCCTCGTTCACGGTGAACCCCTCGAACTTCTGGCGCCGCTGCTCGGCATCGACCTCGTCGCCCATCGAGACCCACGTGTCGGTGTGGACCGCGTGCGCGCCCGCAACGACGTCGATCGGGCGGCTGCCCTGCTCGATGGACGCGGCACCGAGCAGCGTCAGCCGTTCCAACTCGGTGTCGTCGGCTTCGAAACCGATCGGACACGCGAGCCGGACGTGCATGCCGAGCAGCGCGGAGATCTCGGCGAGCGAGCGGGCGACGTTGTTGTAGTCGCCCACGTAGGCGACGGTCTTGCCGGCGACGGCGCCGAGCCGCTGCCGCATCGTCAACCCGTCCGCGAGCGCCTGCAGCGGGTGCGAGTGGTCGGACAACATGTTGACGACCGGCACCGCCGACACCGCAGCCATCCGCGTCAGCGTCGAGTGCTCGTACACTCGCGCTGCGACGACCGCGTGGAACCCCTCCATGATCCGGGCGACGTCCTCGACCGGCTCGCGGGTGTCGAACCCGATCTCCTCGCCCTTCGTGAACACCGGGTGTCCCCCGAGCTGCACGATCGCCATCTCCATCGAGTGGCGCGTCCGGGCGGACGGCTTCTCGAAGATCAGCGCGGCGCCGAGCCCCGCGAGCGGATGGCCGAGCGCGTCGATCGGGGCGGAGGCGAGGTCGAGGATCGCCTCGATGTCGGCGCCACCGAGGTCGGCGATGTCGAGGAGGTGGTCAGTCACCGGCCGAACCCCCGGACGCCGCCATCGCGTCGGCGATCGCGGCCGCGATCATCGCGACCGCTTCGTCGATCTCCGCGTCGCTGACGGTGATCGGTGGCACGAGGCGGATCGTGGACGCATCGACGGCGTTGGCGATCAGCCCCCGGTCGAGGAGGTCGGCATAGATCGCCTTGGCGTCGAGGCCGTCGGCGAGGGCGACGCCGAGCATCAGTCCCCTGCCCCGCACGTCGACGACGCCGTCGACCTGGCGCAGCGCGTCGACCAGACGCGCCCCCTGCCGGCGTGCCAACGCCGGGGCGTCGATGCGCCGCATCTCGTCGATCGTGGCGTTGACGGCTGCGGTCGCCAGCGCGGTACCGGAGTACGTGCTGCCGTGGTCGCCGGGCTCGAACGCCGCTGCGACGTCGCGGCGCGCCCAGCATGCGCCGATCGGCATCCCGTTGCCCATCGCCTTGGCGAGGGTGACGACGTCCGGGCTGATGCCCGCGTGTTCGAACGCGAACCATGCCCCGGTCCGTGCGAAGCCGGTCTGGATCTCGTCGACCATCAGCAGCGCACCGGTGCGGTCGCACAGGTCGCGGAGGCCACGCAGGTACGCCGCACTCGCGGTATGGATCCCACCCTCCCCCTGGATCGCCTCGATCAACACCGCTGCGACCGACCCGTCGACGACGCGCTCCATCGCCTCGAGGTCGCCCCAGGCGACGTGTCGGAATCCCTCGGGCATCGGCGCGAACGGTTCGTGCTTCGTCGGCTGACCAGTCGCAGCGAGCGAGGCCAGCGTGCGGCCATGGAAGCTTCCGAACGCTGAGACGACCGTGTGCCGCCCGCGTCCGCCGTGCTTGCGGGCGAGCTTGATCGCACACTCGTTGGACTCGGCGCCCGAGTTCGTGAAGAACACCTGACCGGCATGACCGGTGGCGGTGTCCAACAGCCAGTTGACCTTCAGCGCAGCCTCGGTCGCCACCGGGTTGGCGAAGAAGTTCGACACATGGACCAGCGTCGTCGCCTGATCGCTGACCGCGGCGGCCACCGCCGGGTTGCAGTGGCCGAGCGACACGACCGCGATACCGGCGAGGAAGTCGAGATACCGCTTGCCGTCGGAGTCCCACAGCTCGGTCCCGAGGCCGCGCTCGAACATCAGCGCCGGCGGGCCGAACACCGGCATGAAGGGGCACCGATCCGCCGAGGTGTTGGCAGGATGGGTGAAGGCGTGCGAGCTCATGGGCGCGACCCCGGGCCGGCCGCGCCGTCGGCGGTGTCCGTGTCGGAGGTGATCATCGTGCCGATGCCATCGTCGGTGAACAGTTCCAGCAGCAGCACGTGCGCGATCCGTCCGTCGAGGATGTGCGCGCGCCGGACGCCGCCGCGCACGGCATGGGTACAACTGGTGATCTTCGGGATCATGCCGCCATCGATCGTGCCGTCGGCGACGAGTTGGTCGAGTTCGTCCGCCGTGGTCTGGCGGATCAGGCTGTCCGCGTCGGCGACGTCGCGGCGCAGCCCCTCGATGTCGGTGAGGTAGACGAGCTTTTCGGCACCGAGCGCCTCGGCGATCGCGCCGGCGACGGTGTCGGCGTTGATGTTGTACGCCTGGCCGGTCGCGTCGCTGCCGATCGTGGCAATCACGGGGATGAACTCGTCCTCGATCAGGCCGTTGATCACCGCAGGGTCGATCGCGGTGACGTCGCCGACGAAGCCGAGTCTCGGGTCGCGCGCCTCGGCGCGGATCAAGCCGGCATCGACGCCGCTGATGCCGACCGCGTAGTTGCCGTGCACGTTGATCGCGGCGACCAGTTGCGGGTTGACCTGCCCCTTGAGGACCATCCTGGCGATGTCGACCGTCGCCGCGTCGGTGACCCGCAACCCATCCACGAACTCGGGCGCCTTGCCGAGGCGCTCCATCATCTCGGAGATCTGGGGGCCGCCGCCGTGCACGACGACGGGACGCATGCCGACGAGGCGCATCATCACGATGTCCTCGGCGAACAGCGTCAGCGGATCGTGGTTCGCGGTGCCGGCGAGCGCGTTGCCGCCGTACTTGACGACGACCGTCTTGCCGGCGAACCGGCGGATGTACGGCAGTGCCTCGACGAGCGTCGCGGCCTTCAGCGCGGCGGCCGCCGCGGTCATGGGGCGACGCCCACGGTGGCGAGGCCGGCGGTCTCGTCGATGCCGAGCGCGACGTTGGCGGCCTGGATCGCACCACCCGACGCGCCCTTGGTGAGATTGTCGAGTGCGGCCATCGCGATGACCGTGCCGGTGCGCGGATCGAACTGCGCGGCGACGTGGGCACCGTTCGACCCGAGCAGCGCCTTCGTCTGCGGCGGCCGGTCGACGACGGCGACGAACGGCTCGTCGGCATAGAAGCTGCGCAGCGCGTCGTCGATCGCCGTCGCCGAGGCGTCGGCAGTCGGCGTCGCGTAGCAGGTGGCGAGCAGACCGCGGCTCATCGGCACGAGGTGCGGCGTGAACAGCACCTGCGCGCCGATCTCCTGCTCCATCTCCGGCGTGTGCCGATGGGCGAGCAGGCCGTAGGCCGTCACGTTGGAGTCGATGTTGGTGAACACGTTGGTGTCGGTCGGCGCCCGCCCTGCGCCGGTGATGCCGGTCAGCGTGTTGACGACGACCCCCGTCGTCTCGACCAGGCCGGCCGCCACGAGGGGACGCAGTGCCAGCGTCGCCGCGGTGACGTGACAGCCCGGTGTGGCGATCAGCTGGGCCCCCTTGAGCTCGGTGCGGTGCAGCTCGGGCAGGCCGAACACCGCGTCGGCGAGCAACGTGGGCTGCGTGTGCTCGAAGCCGTAATAGGTCGGGTAGGCGGACGTGTCGCGCAGGCGGAACGCGGCCGACAAGTCGACGACGCAGCGCACCGTGCCGACGAGTTGTGGCGCGAGGTCCATCGACGCTGCGTGTGGCAGGCCGAGGATCACCAGGTCGAGACCGTCGAGCGCGTCGGCGTCGAACGGCTCGAACACGAGCTTCGGGTAGTCGAGCTCCAGCGAGGGATAGACGTCGGCCGCGCGACGACCGGCCATCGAGTCACCGGTCGCGATGCGCACGGAGAAGTCCGGATGGTGGGCTGCGAGGCGCAGCAGTTCGGCGCCGGTGAAGCCGGACGCGCCGACGATTCCGACGGTGATCTCACTCATCTGAATGACCATACACGAAGATGAATGATCATGCAATCATTCCCGACCGTCGACCGTCATCGTGTACATCGTCACCCTGGCGCCCCGATCGACTGCGACCTCATCGATCGTCCCCGCGAACGGATCGATCCGGGACCCCCAGCCGGCCGTCGGCGGCACGACGACCAGACCGGGTGTCGATGCCGTCGCGGCGATCATCCGGTGGCTCCGGCCGTCGACGATCAGATCGGGCGACGACGGCGGCTTCAGGACCAGCGCCGCGAGCGACGTCAGCAGCGACCGATCGAACTCGACGGCGATCAGCACTGCGGTCCGCTCGTCCCCGCCGACGATCGGGATCGGGTCGCCGGCTCCGACCCGCACGGTCTCGTGTTCCACCAGCGGGCCGCATCTCGGCGACGTCCGCTCGAACAACTGCCAGTCGGCGTCGACGTAGACGCTCGTGAAGTTGCACATCAGCGCAACGTGGTAGGCCGGGCCTTCGGTCAGCGGGAACCGGTGATCGATCGGCCCGTGCGGGGTGCGCAGGACGTAGCGCGGGCCGTCGGGCGAGGACAGCGCATCCGCATTGCGCTCGTCCAGGTACGGCGTGTAGCCGAGATAGCCCTGCAACGTCGGGATCGGGCGCCAGTCGAGCCCGTACGCCCATGCGAGTGTCACCTCCCACGGATCGACATGGACCGGCCCGTCACCGATGAGGTCGACGACGGTCTGGGGCAGCCCGTAGTCGGCCCGCGCCGAGCGGTTGGCGCCGAGGTCGGCGTCGGCACGGGCGCCCGTCGACACGATGCGGCGTGCCGCCTGCGCGACGTCGACGCCCGGCCGAACCGGATTCACGCGGGCGACGAGGCCGGCGTCGTCGATGACGAAGTACGCCACCAGCGCCACCACGGCCAGGCCGCCCGCCAGACGAACCGGAACCCGGGACATCCGCCGCCACGGGACGAGCAGGGCGAGGGCGACGAGCGCCGCGAAGAAGAACACCGCAGCATGTCCGTCGCGCCGGACGAACCCCTGCTTCACGAAGAACCAGCCGAGCAGCGTGACCATCGCCAGGCAGCCGACGACCTCCGCCCGGCGGACGGCGGACGGCGACCCCACGCCGCCCGCCCGAGCCACCACGAACACACCGATCGACCCGAGGAGGACGACGAGGAGCGCGGCGTACTGCCACGCGCCACCGGGCGTGCCGAGGCTCATCGCGGCCGTGTGGCCGAGCCCGATCTCGAGCGCACCGCGCACCCACTGCCCGAGGTCGCCGACCGACTGGGCGAGTGCGAGCCACCAGCCGACTAGCGTCACGGCGAACGCCGCCGCCGACGCCACCAGCGCCCGGCCGCGGCGACCGTCGAGCGCGGCGCTGACGAGCACGATCAGCAGCAGGACGGGACCGGTCGAGATCTTGACCAAGGTCAGCGTCGCCGCCAGGCCGCCGAGGCCCACCCAGGCCGACAGGCCGAAGGCCACCCGGTGCCAGCGGGCCAGCACGACGACCGTCCCCGTCGCGAGCACGACGAGTTCCGGCAGGCTCGTACTCGTCGGGGCGAGCAGTAGGAGCACCGCCGTCGCGAGGAACGCGGCGCGCCGATCATGCCCCTGGATCCGCAGCGCGCCGAACACCGCCAGCGCGAACACGATCAGCAGCGCCGCCTGCCCGGCGACGCCGAGGATGAACCACCGCCCCGCACCGACGATCGGCGCGACGACGAAGCCGAGTGGACCGAAGTTGAAGACGATGTCGTCGCCGTACCGCAGCCCGCGCACGTGGGCGAACGAGCCGGCGAGGCGCCACCCGGGGTCGAGTCCCGGTGTGGCGAGATGGCCGTGCGACGGCCATCCGAGCATCGCGACGATCGCGACCAGCGCGGCGGATTTCAGGCGCTGGGGCACGGGCGCGACTGTACCAACGCGCCCCGAACGGACGATCGATCCTCGGACGCGGTCAGCCGACCGGCGACATCGTCTGTTCGTAGACGATGCGAACGTTCTCGACGCCGAGGGCCTGGATCAGCTTCGTCAGTGTCGCCGTGGTGTTCGCCTCCGCCCTGACGAGCAGGTCGGTCGAGGCGGCCGCCGTCGCGATCTTGTCCTCCGCCTCCTGGATCAACCCGATCTCAGCGGTCGGGTTGTCGACGAACAGGCTGCCGACCCGGTCGAGCACGCCCCGGTCGCGGTTCATCACCCCACTGTCGTCGAGATCGATCACCGGGTCGTTGATCCGCGGGGTGGGCATGATCACCGTCGCCGAGTTCGTCTCCTCGTCGAAGATCACCGAGTCGTCGGTGAGCTCGGCGAAGTCGACGGTCGCGTCGACCGTCCCGACGGCGACGAACTGCACCCGCTCGCCCGCGACGAACGACGGGACCCACCGGATGTCGGTCTCGCGGTCGACGATCACCTCGAACTCCGCCTCCGCGGCGCGGAACTCGGCGAGGTCGCGAATCTCGTTGAGGATCAGCGGCGGCGAGTGATCCTTGGTCTCGCGGCTGAACGGCACACCGAGGTCGAACAGGCTGCCGGCGATCAGTGAGCCGACGAGCAGCAGGCCGGCGAGGACGATGCCGCCGAACAGCACGGTGCGGACGGCGCCACGGGACTTCGTGCGGGACATGGGTTTCCTTCGGGTCGGGGGGAGCCCTCCGCCGGGTCGGACGGGGGTGATGATGGACGCATGGCGGTTCGCCCGCGTCGCGGTGGGCTGTGTGACATCGGCGACATCGAGCCGCCGTGAGCGGATGGAGCCGGAACTGCTGCGCGCGGTCCGGCCGGATCGGGCAGACTGGACACGTGTATCCGGTGCCGCAGACCAAGGGACGGCTCCTCGTGGCGACACCGCCGCTGGACGACCCGAACTTCGACCGCACCGTGATCTACATCCTCGATCATCACGAGGACGGCGCGGTCGGCGTGGTGATCAACCGGCCCGGTGCCGATGCCCTCGACGAGCCACTCGACCGCTGGCACGATCTCCAGGCCGCACCGAGCGCCGTGTTCTGCGGCGGCCCGGTCGAAGACAACGCGTTGATCGCGCTCGCCGACACGAAGGGCCCGCTCGCGTCCGACGACGAACACCTCGCGCCGATCTCCGGCACGATCGCGGCGGCGGACCTCACGGCCGACCCTGCGATGGTCGCGGCCGCGGTCAACGTCGTGCGTGTCTTTCGGGGCTATGCCGGGTGGGGGCCCGGACAACTCGAGGACGAGATCGATGCAGGGGCATGGCTCGTGCTCGACTCCGAACCCGGTGACGTGTTCTGCAATGAGCCCGACGACCTGTGGCGGGCGGTGCTCCGCCGCCAGTCGGGGCGACTCGCCTGGCTCGCGAACGCCCCCGACGATCTGTCGATGAACTGATCGATGCGTCCCGACGAAGCCCGGCGTGGACTCGTCGAGCTCCTCCAGATGGCCGATTCCGGCGAGCGCGCCGCGGCAGACGCCTACGGCGCCGGGCGGCTCGAGAGCCGCAACGTCGTCGAGTTCGAGGTCGCCGCGTGGTGAGATCCGCTCGACGTTCGCCGACTTCGTGGAGACCGCAGCGCTGATCGGTCAGCCGGCGCGGTCGCGCACGAGCGCCGCAACGGCGTCGTCGGCCCGGTCAACCGGCACGAGCAGGTGGTCGTGGTGGTAGCCCGCCAGGACGTTGCACGGGACATCGATCGCGGTCAGGCGCTGCGCGACCACGGCGGTCAAACCCACCGCCTCCAAGCTCGACTGCACGGCGAGCGTGAGCCACGCCATCTCGACCGTGACCGGAAGCCCGGCCCGTTCGGCCGCATCGATCGGCACGACGAGGGTGGTCAACTCGCCCTCCTCGACCATCGCGTGAGCGGCCGCGAGCAGCCCCGGCGTCGGCACCCGGACCGCGACGAACGTGAAGACGCCGGGACGCCGCTCGACCGACAGGTCAGCGAGCATCTTGTCGACATCGGTCTCTCCTGGAGCGTTCACGCGCTCAGCTTCGCAGTTCCGCACCCAGCTTTGTCGCCGCGGCCTCGACCCCGCGTCGGACATCGGCGATGTCGGCGTCGGTGAGGTTGCGGTCGGCCGCCTGGAGGCGGAGGCGGTAGGCCAGCGACCGCCCGTCGGGCCCCAACCGCTCGCCCCGGAACACGTCGAACAGCGTCAGGTCGACCAGCAGCGAGCCCGCCCCCTGGCGGATCGCCTTGTCGAGCTTCTCGGCGGGGATCGACACGGGCAGCACGAACGCGAGGTCGAGGTCGCTCGACGGCTGGCGGCTCGTCGGCCGCCACTGGGCCGGCTTCGGGTCGCGATCGATGATCTCGTCGAGGTTCAGTTCGACGATCGCGACGCGTTCGCCGACACCGAACGCCGCCAGCACCGCGGGCGCCACCTCGCCGACGGCGCCGAGCGGCTGTTTGCCGGCCTGCAGCGTGGCCGAACGTGTGGCGTGGAGACCGGCGGGCACGCGTCCCTGATCGATGCGGGCGCCGACCCCGAGCGCCGCGGCCAGCTCGCGCCACACCGCCACGGCTGCGGGCGCCTCCTCGCCCGCGAGCACGATGGTCAACGCCTCGTACTCGGCCGGCAGTTCGCCGTCGCTGGGCGGATAGACGTGGCCGATCTCGAACAGCCGGACACCGGCGCTGCGGTGCGACTCGTTGTACGCGATCGCCTGCAGCAGCCCCGGCCGCAGCGAGGTGCGCAGCACGCTCTCCTCCGTGACGAGCGGGTTGGAGATCGTGATCGCGTCGACGGGCAGGCCCGCCTTGGCGAGCGTGCCGGGCGCGAGGAACGGGTTGGGCATCGCCTCGGAGATGCCGAGCCCGAGCAGCACGTCGCGGACCCGTCGGCGCCGCTGCTGGCGGACGCTGAGCCCGCCGTGGACGACCGATTTCGGAACCGTCGTCCCGAGGCGGTCGTATCCGTAGTGGCGCGCCACCTCCTCGATGACGTCGACCTCGTCGGTCGAGTCGAGCCGCCAGGACGGCAGCACGACGGTCCGGACGTCGCCGGACCCCGACACCGTGTACCCGATCGGATCGAGCATGCCGGGGAGCGCGTCGACCGCGAGGTCGGTGCCGAGCAACCGGTTGACGGCGTCGATGCGCACGTCGACCGAGCGCTCGGCCGGCGGCAGATGCGACGTCTGCTCGTCCGCTCCCCCGGCGTGTACGACGAGGTCGGGGCATGTCTCGCGGAGCAGCTCGGCGAACCGCTTGATCGCAGTCGGCATCCCGTGGGGGTCGACGCCTCGCTCGAATCGCGCCGACGCCTCCGAGCGGAGATTCGTCCGGGTCACGGTCTGGCCGATCCCGACGAGCGAGAACCAGGCCATCTCCAGCGCGACCGTCGTCGTGGCACCGCTGATCTCGGAGTCGAGACCGCCCATGACGCCGCCCACGCCGATCGGGACGTCGTTCGCGTCACAGATCAGCAGATCGTCGGTGCTGAACGCCCGCCGCTCGCCGTCGAGGGTGGTCAACGTCTCCCCTGCCGTCGCCAGCCGGATGCGGAACCCGCCGCCGCCCAGCGTGTCGAGGTCGTAGGCATGGTTCGGTTGATTCAGTTCGAGCATCACGTAGTTGCTGACGTCGACGACGTTGTTGATCGGACGCATGCCGGCGGCGGTCAGCCGAGCGGACATCCACCCGGCGGAGGGCTTGACCTCGACGCCGGAGATCACCGTCGACGTGAACCGTGCGCACCGATCCCCGTCGACGATCTCGACCGGCGTCGTCGCCGGCTGACCGTCGGCCTCCACCTGGGGGCGCGGCGGCCGGAACTCGACACCGAGCTTCGCAGCCACGTCGCGGGCGATGCCGACGTAGCCCCAGCAGTCGGGCCGATTGCGAGTGACATCGGCGTCGAGCAACACATCGGGCGTCACGCCCAACGCGTCGCCGTACGGCACACCGAGCGGCGTCCCGGGCGGCAGGATCTCGATGCCGGCGTGGTCGTCACCCAGCCCGAGTTCGCGCGCCGAGCAGAGCATTCCTTCGGAGTCGATGCCGAGGATGCCGCGACGCTCGATCTTCATCCCGTTCGGCATCTCGGTGCCGATCACGGCCAGCGGCACGATGTCGTCGACGGCGATGTTGTCCGCCCCGCACCACACGTGCAACCGCTCGCCGTCACCGGCATCGACGTAGACGCGCTGCACGTTCGCCGCGTCCGGGTGCGCCACCAACTCGACGATGCGCGCGGTGATCACGCCGTCGACCGTGTCGCCGATCACGGCGATCGCCTCGACCTCGAGTCCGAGCGAGGTCAGCGTGTCGGCCAGGCGGGCGACCGCGACCGGATCGGTCGGGTCGGCGAAGTCGCCGTATTCGTTGAGCCAGGAGAGCAGGATCTTCATCGCGCCTCCTCAGAACTGCTCGATGAAACGGATGTCGTCGGCGTACATCTCTCGGATGTCCTCGATGCCATGGCGTTCCTTGGCCATCCGGTCGATGCCGAAGCCGAATGCGAAGCCGCTCCACACCTCGGGGTCGAGCCCGCCGGCGCGCAGCACATTGGGGTGGACCATGCCCGATCCGCCCAGTTCGATCCAGTCGCCGTTCGGCCGCTGGATGTCGAACTCGGCGGACGGCTCGGTGAACGGGAAGTAGCTCGGCCGCAGGCGGGAGTGGAAGCCCGGCCCGAAGTACGCCTGGGTGAACGCCTCGATCGTGCCGGCGAGGTCGGCCATCGTGATGCCCCGATCGATGACGAGGCCCTCGATCTGGTGGAACACCGGCATGTGCGTCGCGTCCGGCGTGTCGCGACGGAACACCCGACCGGGAGCGACGATGTAGATCGGCGGCTCCTCTTCCAGCATCGTCCGGATCTGGACCGGTGACGTGTGGGTCCGCAGCACGGTCGTGCCCGGTTCACCTCCGGGCGGCACATGGTCGACGAACAACGTGTCCCACTCGCCGCGTGCGGGGTGGCCGACCGGCATGTTCAACGCTTCGAAGTTGTGCCAGTCGGTCTCGACCTCGGGGCCCTCGGCGACACGGAAACCGAGCCCGACGAACACGTCCTCCAGTCGTTCCCACGCCTGGGTCACGAGGTGGGCATGACCGCGCGTCGGTCGCCCCACGAACTCGGTGAGGTCGAGGCGTTCCGCGTCGACGCGGGACGCCATCTCCACCTGAGCCAGCTCGGCCCGACGCGCCGCCAGTGCGGCGTCGACGGCGGCCATCGCGTCGTTGACCGCCTGACCGGCCGCCTTGCGGTCGTCGATCGAGTCGAGTGAGCCGAGCCGCTTCTTCAGTGCAGCCAGCTCGCCCTTCTTGCCGGACAGGCGGGTGGTCAGAACGACGACGTCCTCCAGCGACGGGGCGGCGGCGATGTCGGCGAGTGCGGCGTCCTGGGCGGCGGTGATGTCGGAGATCACGGGAGTCCTTTCGTTCAGTGGGGTCGACCGGTCGGTCGGCGCGTCAGCAGGTGGAATCCCCGGATGAACGACGAAACGTGGCGCAGGAGCGATTCAGCGTGGACACGTCCCCGGTCACCCGGGGAACAGAAATCGCTGCGACATGCGCTTCACGTCCGCAACACTAGCGGCACCGACCTCGGTGACGGCCGATGGTTCACGACTCGGCTGCGACGGGTTCGGCCAGGCGGAGACGGTTGCCGTCCGGGTCGCTGACCTCGAAGTCGCGCGCCCACGGCATCTCGTCGACGGTGGCGTCGAACAACGCGGCGAGCGGATCGACCGCGTCGACCCAGACGTATGCGAGTCCGGGGTGCAGGGCATCGCCCGCGTGCTCGGACAGGTGGATCTGGGCATCGTCACGTTTGATGCCGACGTACGCAGGCATGTCGGGCGCGAAGCGGTGCTCGAACACCTGCTCGAAACCGAGCCGGCGGTACCAGTCGACCGCAGCGGCGGCATCGGTGACGCGGAAGATCGGGACGACGTCGGTGGACATGGCCCAATCGTACTCAGCTGCGGTGACGTGCCGCTTCGAACGCGATGACCGTGGCCGCCATCGCCACGTTCAGCGACTCGCTCCGTCCCTGGTGGGCGATCGTGACCCACTCGCCGATCGGCCCGTCCTCGTCGGTCCATTCCGACGGGAGGCCGGCCGCCTCGTTGCCGAGCACGATCGCGACCCGGCCGGACCAGTCGACGTCGATGTGGTTGACGACCGTGCGACCGGGAGCATCGTGGCTCGTCGTCCCGATCAACCGGATGTCGGCCGCGGCGAGTTCCTCGAGCGTGGCGACGACGACGGGAACGTGGAAGATCGCGCCCGCCGACGCCCTGATCGCCTTCGGGTTGAAGGCGTCCACGCTGCCGGGCGTGAGCACGACGAGGTCGGCACCGGCCGCCTCGGCGGAGCGCAGGACGGTGCCGAGGTTGCCCGGGTCGGCCACCCGGTCCAGCACGACGACGAACGTCGCCGCACCGACGACCGCGCCGACGTCGGGCGCGTGCGGCATCCGGACGAGTGCCAACGGAGCCTGTGGTGACTCGGTCGTCGCGATCCGTTCGAGCACGCCGGCGCCGAGTTCGTTGAGCGGCCCGGCACCCGGTACCTGCGCATCGCTGTCGATCGGGGCGTACTGGGCGATGCACTTCCAACCGGCAGCAACGGCCTCGGCCACCAACACCGGTCCTTCGACGACGAAGCATCCTTCGGCATGACGCGCACTGCGGCGCCCCAGGAGGCGCCGCAGCATCTGCACATTTCGGTTGTTGAACGACAACGCGCTCATGTCACGGTCGCTTCCGCACCGGCCGGCCGGTGCCAAGCGGTCAGAGCGCGGCTCGGGCGCTCTCGACGAGCTTGGTGAACGACGCCGCGTCGGTCACGGCGAGATCGGCCAGGATCTTGCGGTCGACCTCGATGCCGGCGGCATTGAGACCGGCGATGAACCGGCTGTAGGTCATGTCGTTCTGGCGGCAGGCGGCGTTGATCCGCTGGATCCACAGCCGACGCATTTCGCCCTTGCGGGCACGACGGTCGCGGAACGCGTAGTTCCCGGACCGCATCAGCTGTTCGTTGGCGGCGCGGAACGATCGGCTCTTGTTGCCGTAGTAGCCCTTGGCCTGCTTCAGTACCTTCTTGTGGCGCTTCTTGGTCGTCACACCACGCTTGACACGTGCCATCTTCTCCTCCTCGAGGTGGTCTGGTTTGCTGTCTCAGCGCTCGGCGAGGAGGCGCTTGATCTTCTTCGCGTCGCCGGGGTGCACGTCGGCATCCCGGTCGAGGCGGTGCTTGCGGGACGACGACTTCGACTCGAACTTGTGCTGGTTGTTCTGCTGCTCGTGACGCAGTCGACCGGTCCCGGTCTTCTTGAACCGCTTCGCCGCGGTCTTCGATGTCTTCATCTTCGGCATCGGGGTGCTCCTAGGTTTCGTCCGTGTCGGCGGCCGGTGTTTCGTCCGCCGGTGTTTCCGCCGGTGCTTCGTCGGCAGGTGTTTCGTCGGCCACCGGTTCGTCGGCGGCCGCTGCTGCGGCTGCTTCGTCGGCGGCTGCCTGCTTGGCCGCTTCGGCGGCCGCCTTCTTCATTGCTTCCTGCGCCTGCTTGTCGGGTGACAGCACCATCGTCATGCTGCGACCCTCGAAACGGGCTTGAGTGTCGACCTTGGCCATCGGGCCGACCGCCTCCAGCACGTCGTCGAGGATCTTCGAGCCGAGCTCCGGGTGGGCCATCTCACGACCGCGGAACTGCAGCGTGATCTTGACCTTGTGGCCCTCGTCGATGAACCGGATGACGTTGCGTGTCTTGGTGTCGAAGTCGCCCTTGCCGATCTTCGGCCGGTACTTCACTTCCTTCACCGACACGTTGGTCGACTTCTTGCGAGCCTCTTTCGCCTTCTGGCCTTCCTCGTACTTGAACTTGCCGTAGTCCATGATCCGGCAGACCGGTGGGTTCGCACCGGGTGCGACTTCCACGAGGTCGAGATCGAAACCACGGGCCATCCGCAACGCATCGGGGACCGGTTTGATTCCGAGTTGGTCGCCCGTCGGCCCGATGAGTCGGACCTCGCGCGAGCGGATGCGGTCGTTGATGCGGTGCTGTTCGCCGCGTTGTTCGTTTCGAGGTGCTATGAGACTGCTCTCCTGTGCAAATGGGCCTCCCCATGTGATCCGATGTTGTGGCGCTCAACGCGAAGT
>JABDKP010000154.1 GCA_013002175.1 Ilumatobacter sp. | reverse complement strand
CGTCGATGCCCGGCCAGTGGAGCGCGCCGAGCGCGGCCCCGTCGACGTCGAACGTCACGAATTCGGGTCTGGTCGCCACGGCGCCATTGTGTCGCATCCGGTGACGCCTGTCCTGGTCAGGCGGTCGCCCGGCGCTCAGCGGGGCTCGCGGGGGAGGCCGCGCACCCGCTCGCCGAGGATGTTGCGCATGATGTTCGACGTGCCGCCCATGATCGTGTAGCCGGGGCCGTAGCAGTACCCGTGCATCACGTCCGACCACAGCGTCGCCTCCGCACCGAAGACCCGCGCCACGAACTCGGCGACGCGCACTTCGTGCTCGGTGCAGAAGCACTTCGTCGCCGCAGAGAATCCCGCCGGCGCCTGGCGCAGCACCTCCCGCGTGACGAGGATGCGCCCGAGCCGGTATCCGATCTCGAGGTCGGCGATCTCCTGGCGGATGAGGGCGTCCGAGCGATCGGCGCGAGCGACGGCCATGTCGAACAGCGCCTTGTTCGACACGAGCCGATCGATGCCGCCGCGCTCGTGTTCGAGCTGCACCATCGTCTGCTTGAACGCGCTGCCCTCGACGCCGACGAGGTTGGCGGCCGGCACCCGGGCGTCGGTGAAGAACACCTCACAGAAATGCCGGTTGGTGGTCATGTCCTTGATCGGACGGACCTCGATGCCCGGCGTCTGCATCGGCACCACGACCTCGCTGATGCCGCGGTGGGGCGGGCCGTCACTGCTCGTCCGGCAGATGAGGTAGCAGTAGTCGGCGTCGGCCGCGAAGCTCGTCCAGATCTTCTGCCCGTTGATCACGTAGTCGTCGCCGTCGCGCAGGGCCGACGTGGTGAGCGAGGCGAGGTCGGAACCAGAGTTCGGCTCGGACATCCCGATGCACCATGTCGTCTCGCCGGCGAGCATCCCCGGCAGGAACTCGGCCTGTTGATCGGCGGTGCCGTAGGCGATCAGCGACGGCCCCATCTGCCGGTCGGCGAACCACATCGCCGCGATCGGCGCCCCCGCGGCGATCAGCTCCTCGCCGATGATCAGGCGGTTGATCGGAGGCTGGCCGCCGCCCCCGTACTCCTGCGGCCACGTCATCCCGATCCAGCCCATCTCGCCCATCTCACGGGCGAACTCCTTGGAGTAACCGTTCATCCACGAGTCGTTGTGCCGCCCGTACTCTTCGACGGCCGACGCCGCAACGGCGCGGGCCTGCTCGCGGAGTTCGACCTGTTCCGGCGTCCAGCTGAAGTCCATCGGCTCGTACCGTATCCACCGTCGACGCGTCAGGCGACGGCGAGCCCTTCCGACCACGTCGTGGCCGTCGCGGCACTGGGTGAGATCCGTCCTCGGCCGGTACAGTGCCAGACAAGTGAGAGACAAGTCGCACGGCGTCCGGAGCCGGTTCCGGCCCCACGTAGTCAGGAATTCATGAGCACCTCGAAGATCATCTACACACTCACCGACGAGGCGCCGGCACTGGCCACGTACTCGTTGCTGCCCGTCATCGAGGCCTACGCCGGCGCGGCCGACGTCGCCGTCGAGACCCGCGACATCTCGCTCGCCGGGCGCATCCTCGCGGCCTTCCCGGACCGGCTCACCGACGAGCAGCGGGTCGGCGACGCGCTCGCGGAGCTCGGCGAACTCGCGCTGACGCCCGAGGCGAACATCATCAAGTTGCCGAACATCTCGGCGTCGCTTCCGCAGTTGAAGGCGGCGGTCGCCGAACTCCAGGCGATGGGGTACGCGCTGCCCGATTATCCCGCAGAGCCGCAGTCCGCCGACGAAGAGGACATCAAGCAGCGGTACGGCAAGGTGATGGGGTCGGCGGTCAATCCCGTGCTCCGGCAGGGCAACTCCGACCGTCGGGCACCGAAGGCGGTCAAGGAGTACGCGCAGGCCAACCCGCATTCGATGGGTGCGTGGTCGCCGGACTCGAAGACCCACGTCGCCACGATGGGCGCCGACGACTTCGCCTCGAACGAGCAGTCGATCACCGTTGCCGAGCCCGCGACGCTGCGGATCGAGCACGTCGACGCGGACGGTGCGGTGAGCGTGCTGAAGGACACCGTGCCGGTGCTTGCCGGTGAGGTCGTCGACTCGACCGTCATGCGGGTTGCCGCGCTGCGCGAGTTCCTCGCGGCGCAGATCGCCGACGCCGAGGCGCAGGGTGTGCTGTTCTCGCTCCACCTCAAGGCGACGATGATGAAGGTCTCTGATCCGATCATTTTCGGCCATGCCGTCGAGATGTTCTTCGCCGACGTCTTCGAGAAGTACGGCGTTGCGCTCGACGAGGCCGGCGCCAACCCGAACAACGGGCTCGGCAGCGTGCTCGACGTCGTGCGGGGTATGCCGGACGACCAACGCGACGCAATCCTCGAGGCGATCGGGTCGGCGTTCGAGGCAGGTCCCGACGTCGCCATGGTCGACTCCGACCGGGGGATCACCAACCTCCATGTGCCGAGCGACGTGATCGTCGACGCGTCGATGCCCGCGATGATCCGCACCTCAGGGCAGATGTGGAACAAGGCGGGCGAGCAGCAGGACACCAAGGCTGTGATCCCGGACAGCAGTTACGCGGGCGTCTACCAGGCCGTCATCGACGACTGCATCGAGCACGGCGCATTCGACCCGGCGACGATGGGTACGGTGCCGAACGTCGGCCTGATGGCGCAGAAGGCCGAGGAGTACGGCAGCCACGACAAGACCTTCGAGGCCCCGTCGGACGGCACGATGCGCGTCGTCGACGCCGGATCGGGCGGTGTACTGATGTCGCACGCCGTGGCGGCCGGCGACATCTTCCGGGCGTGCCAGGTCAAGGACGAGCCGATCCGTGACTGGGTGCGGCTCGCGGTCAGCCGGGCGCGTGCGATGGACGCGCCCGCAGTGTTCTGGCTGGACCGCAACCGTGCGCACGACGCACAGCTGATCGCGAAGGTCGAGCGGTACCTCGGTGAGCACGACACCGACGGGCTGACGATCGAGATCATGTCGCCGGTCGAGGCGACGAACTACTCGATCGAGCGGATTCGTCGCGGTGAGAACACGATCTCGGTCACCGGCAACGTGCTGCGCGACTACCTCACCGACCTCTTCCCGATCCTCGAGCTGGGCACGAGCGCGAAGATGCTGTCGATCGTGCCGCTGCTCGCCGGTGGCGGGCTGTTCGAGACCGGCGCAGGCGGCTCGGCGCCGAAGCACGTCCAGCAGCTCGTCAAGGAGAACTATCTCCGGTGGGATTCGCTCGGCGAGTTCCTGGCGATCGCGGTGTCGCTGGAGCATCTCGCCGACGTCGCCGACAACAGCCGGGCGCGCATCCTCGGCGAGGCACTCGACGACGCGACCGGTCAGCTGTTGCGCAACGGCAAGTCACCGGCCCGCAAACTCGGCAAGATCGACAACCGCGGCAGCCACTTCTACATTGCGCTGTACTGGGCGCAGGCGCTCGCCGCCCAGAGCGACGACGCCGAGCTGGCGGCGATCTTCGAGCCGATCGCCAAACGGTTGGCCGACGACGAGCAGACGATCGTCGACGAACTTCTCGCAGTGCAGGGCAGCCCGGCCGACATCGGCGGCTACTACGCCCCCGACCCGGCCAAGACCGTTGCCGTCATGCGCCCCTCGGCCACCTTCAACGCCGCCCTCGCCACCATCTGATCGGGGTCAGGCAGGTGTCAGGCAGGTGTCAGACACCTGGCCGCTGGTCGGCGCCGCTCGCACGGTGTCAGGCGGCGGCGAGTTGTTCGTCCGCGTCGCCTGTCACGAAGGCGGCGAAGATGCCGCGATCGTCGTTGAAGAACCCCAGGATCTCCGCCGTCCGCAGCCAGCTCTTGGCGTCCCGGTGACCGAGGTAGTCGCGATGGCTGGACCAGCGGTAGCGGTCGCAGCGATCAACCCCCACGATGTCGAGTGGGTTGCGGTGGATGTAGCGGACGACGCCGACGATGTCGGCCGGTTCCAGAATCAGGCGAGATCGGAATCGGCCCCGAAAGAGTGGGCCGTCCCGCCCCACACGATCGTTGACGTGGCGGGTATAGGTCGACGTCAGCCCCTTCATGCCCTCGGAGAGCTGTCCGCTCGGACAGCGGAGGAGGAGATGAAAGTGGTTGCCCATCAGGCAGTAACCGTGGGTCTCGATGCCATGCCGTTCATGCGCGACGCCGAGTAGCCGAAGAAAGTCGACGCGATCGCTGTCGTCGAAGAACACTCGTTGACGGTCGACGCCACGATTCATGACGTGGTGCCAGCCGTCGATCGGATCTGGTCGGGGTGGTCTGGACATGACCCGATCATGCCCAAGGGGTGTCCCATCGGGGTCAGG
>JABDKP010000165.1 GCA_013002175.1 Ilumatobacter sp. | reverse complement strand
CATCCACACCACCTGGAACCTGCCCTTCACCTCCTCCAGCGGACCCGGCACCCTCGGAGCATTCACCCGCACCGCCACCTTCGACCACAACGTCGACGAAATCCAAACCATCGGCATCAACAACTGAGACAGATCCTCAGCAACGGATCGCTCGCCAAGCTCAGCCGCAACCGTCAGTTGCGCATCTGGGCCGGCGGCGCCACGCAGTTGGTCATCGACGCGACCGGTGACACCCTGTGTCGAGGGCCGCCCGCCACCCCCGAACCACGCCCCCGAGCGACGTCGAGCGTCCCCCGTTTCCGGGGGGTCGCTGTGCAACGATGAGCGGATGACCGACGGCCCGAGCGAACCCGATCTCGGGGCCGCTGACGACGGTGGCCAGGCGACACCACCCCCACCCCCCACGGTCGCGGCCACGACCGAGACAGGCGGCGGCAGCCCCTCCCGACCGAGCTGGTTGATGCCGGCAGTCCTCGGTCTGCTGATCGGACTCGTCGTGGCCGTCGTTGCCGTCGTCGTGACGCAGGGCGACGGCGACGAGATCGTCACCGGCGCCACCAACCCCGTCGAGACGACACCCGCCGTGACCGATCCCGCCCCCGACACGGCGGCCGATGCGACGACCACACCGGCAGCCGATCCACCCAGTGCGACGGATGGACCCACCCCGTCGACGACCGAGTTCTTTCTCCCGCCCAGCAGTGCTCCCGTCACCACTGCGCCCCCCGACTCGACGACCGCCTCGGACACCACCGCACCGGACACCACTGCTGCCCCGGTGACGACGGCCGCGCCCGCCGCGCCGGACGGCCCGATCGTCCCGGCCGACGACGGGTTCGCGCGCGTCGGCGGCACCCAGTTCCCGATCGAGCGCACATGCGTGACCCGTCCGTTCGAGCCGAACAGCGTCGAGTACGTCGTGTTCAGCTACCTGTTCCGCAACGAGGCGGGCGTGCCCCAGATCGCCGACCACTGGTTCGACGAGGGCGGCGTCACCGGCGGGTCGTACTCGGACGGCGGGCGGGCGGTCCCCAGCGGCTACGAGTTCCTCGGCGCCGACGAGTTCGCACTGACGCTGCGAACCGACGCCGGTACGACGCGCGTCGCCGTCAACCCGCCGGCCGACGGCGCCACCGACTGCCCTGGCCGGATGGTCACGAACGACGCCGACACACCCGACTTCGCTTCCACCCGGACGATCGTCGACGTCTGCTTCGGGTCACAGGCCGGGCCGCTGCAATACGTCGCCTATCTGTCCGAGGGCGCCGCGTTCACCGCCGCCCCGAACGGCGACGGCACGATGACGCTCCATGTCGGCGAGCCGTTCGTCGTCGGCTTCGTCGACCCCGCCGCCAACTCGGCGACACTCGACGACGGCATCGAGATCCGCGGTCGGGCGTCCAGCGCCGCCTTCACCGGACCCGTCACGAAGGACTTCGTGATCATCGTCGACGGCGCAGCAGCGCGCGAGTGCACTGCCGTCGACGTCCCGTTCCAGTAAATCACCAGCGCATACAGGGTCGACACCACATCTCCTGTTCTGTATGATGGAACCGTTCCACGATGCGGAATCCTGCGGGGTGATGCACGGGTTCAACGCATCGGTGTCCGCTCTGGGCGGGTGAGCGCGCGGCTCGGGAGCCGCGCAGAAATTGGACGTGAACATGGGGTTTCCATCAGATCTGGACATCGCGTCGCGGGCGACACTGAAGTCGCTCCCCGACGTGGCCGGCGATGCGGGGATCCCGCTCGAATGCCTCGAGCCGTACGGCAGCGGGGCCGCCAAGATCGACCTCGCCGCGATCGAGAAGATGAGCGATCGCCCGCGCGCGAAGTATGTGGTCGTCTCGGCGATCACGCCGACACCGCTCGGCGAGGGCAAGACGACGACGACCGTCGGGCTCGGGATGGGGTTCAGCCACATCGACAAGCAGGCGACGATCGCCATCCGCCAGCCGTCGATGGGCCCGACGTTCGGCATCAAGGGCGGCGCGGCCGGCGGCGGCTACAGCCAGGTCGTGCCGATGGAGCTGCTCAACCTCCACCTCACCGGTGACATGCACGCGGTGACGGCGGCGCACAACATGTGCTCGGCCGCGCTCGACGCCCACCTGTACCACGGCAACGAGTCCGGCCTCGACATGCACAACATCACGTGGCGGCGGGTGATCGACGTCAACGACCGCGCGTTGCGCAACTGCGTGATCGGCCTCGGCGGCCGCCTCGACGGCGTCCCCCGCGAGACCGGCTTCGACATCACCGCCGCGTCCGAGGTGATGGCCACGCTCGCGCTGTGCACCAGCCTGCAGGACCTGCGCGAACGCCTCGGGCGGATCGTCGTCGGCTACACCAAGGCCGGCACGCCGGTCACCGCGGAGGACCTGCAGGTCGCCGGCTCGATGGCGGTCATCCTGCGCGAGGCGATCAAGCCGAACTTGATGCAGACACTGGAGAACACGCCGGCGCTCGTCCACACCGGCCCGTTCGGCAACATCGCCACCGGCAACTCGTCGATCGTCGCGGACCGTATCGGGATCCACATGGGCGATTTCCTCATCACCGAAGCCGGATTCGGCGCCGACATGGGCGCCGAACGGTTCTTCAACATCAAGTGCCGGGCGTCGGGCCTCGCCCCGGACGCGGCCGTCCTCGTCGCGACCGTCCGCGGCCTCAAGGCGCACTCCGGCAACCACAAGATCGTCGCCGGCAAGCCCTTGCCCGACGACCTGTTGAAGGAGAACCCCGACGAGGTGCACCAGGGCGGCGACAACCTCCGCAAGCAGCTCGAGAACATGCGCATCCACGGGTGCACTCCGGTCGTCGCGATCAACGTCTTCCCCGGCGACCACGACGGCGACATCAACGCGATCAAGGAGATCGCGGCCGAGTTCGATGCTCGCTCTGCGGTGTCGACCCACTTCACCGACGGCGGCGCCGGAGCTGCCGAACTCGCCCGTGCGGTCGCCGAGGCGGCCGAGGAGCCGAGCGAGTTCCAGGTGCTCTATCCCGACGAGATGTCACTGCGCGACAAGATCACGACGGTCGCTCAGAAGGTGTACGGCGCCGACGGTGCGGAGTTCTCGCCGCAGGCGAGCAAACAGATCGACAACTACGAGGCGAACGGCTTCGGCGACCTGCCGGTGTGCATCGCGAAGTCGCACCTGTCGATCTCACACGATGCCAGCCTGAAGGGTGCGCCGACCGGGTGGACGCTGCCGGTCCGCGAAGTGCGCGCATCGGTCGGCGCCGGCTTCGTCTATCCGATCTGCGGCGACATGCGCACGATGCCGGGGCTCGGTCAGACGCCCGCCCTGCAGACGATCGACATCGACGCCGACGGCAACATCGTCGGGCTGAGCTGACGGCGCGACGATGGCCGTGAACCCCGAAACGTTCCCCACGCCGCCGGTCCGCTACCGGCCCCGCCTCCTGACGACGGGGCGCCGGCCGCTCGTCGGCTCCGACACCCCCCACCTGCGTTCACTGATCGAGCACGCCACGCTCGAACTCGTCCCGATGAAGAGCCTCGATCGGGCGGTGAGTGAGCTGCTTCCCGCACGCTCGATCTCGATGACGTGCTCGCCGGCGAGGACGATCGAGGACACTCTCGACGAGACCGCCAAGCTCGTCGCCGACGGGCACACGGTGGCCCCGCACATCTCGGCCCGAATGGTGCAGAGCGCGGCGCACCTCTCCGAGATCGTCGATCGGGTCCACGAGATCGGGACGCGCGAGGTGTTCGTCGTCGGCGGCGACGCCGATCCACCCGGCTGCTTCTTCGACGCGATCGAGTTCCTCGATGCATTCCTCGACCTCGATCCCAATGTCGACCACATCGGATTCCCGGCCTACCCGGACAGCCACCCGATCATCCCGAGCGAGGCGCTGCACGCGGCGCTGCACACCAAGCAGGCGATGATCCTGGAATCGGGTCGCACTGCGCACGTCAGCACACAGATGTGCTTCTCCGCCGACCAGATCCGCCAGTGGCTGCTCGCCGAGCGCGAGGCCGGTCTGACGATCCCGGTGCATCTCGGCATCCCCGGCGTGATCGACAAGGCGAAGCTGATGACGATGGGCGTGCGCCTCGGTGTCGGCACGTCGCTGCGCTACCTGTCGAAGAACCGCAAGGCGATCGGCAAGATGATGACCCAGCGCGCCTTTCAACCCGACCAGCTGCTGCGACCGCTCGCCTCCGAGCTGCTCGAGCTGGGCATCGGCGGGTTGCACCTGTACACGTTCAACCAGGTGGCGACGACCGAAGCCTGGCGCCAGCGCATCCTCGCCTGAACCGTCAAAGTTGTGCCTGGCACAACTTTGACGCAACTCAGAGGTCGAGTGAGGGTGGGCGTTCGTGCTTGCGGGTGACGACGGTGCGCCCGACCGACTTGGTCGCCTTGACGGGCGCGCTGATCAGACGGATCGCCACATTGGTCGCCCGGGCCGGGAACGGCACGAACGGGTGCTGCTGGTCCTGCGGCATCGCGACCTTCGACGCCAGCCGATAGCCGAGGTAGACCGCGATCACACCGAAGAACGACGCCATCATCCAGAAGAACCACGCCGAGCCGAACCGTGACATCATCACGGCGGTGATCAGCGGGCCCAACAGCGCACCTGAGCCGTTGATCCGGATCAATGTGCCCGCCGCGCCGACCGTCAACTCGTCGGGCGTCCAGTCGAGCGTGTACGAGACGACGAGCGAGTACAGCGGAAACATCATCCCGCCGATACCGAACATCACGAGCGGCACGAGCGGCGTCTGGTTCGGCAGCAACGCACCGACGACGCACAGGGCGGACGCGATCACCACGACGCCGAAGATCACTGCGCGCCGCGAAACACGATCGGACAGCCTGCCGATCGGCCACTGCAGGAGCAGCGCTCCGATCGTCGGCGCGATCAGGAACCCGGCGGTGCGGTGGATCGACAGCCCGATCCGCGACGAGTAGACCGCCGCCAGGCCCAGCAGCACGCCGGCCGCCGCGCCGCTCATGAACGATCCGAGCACACCGGTCGGGACGAACCCGATCAGCTGCCGGACCGACACCTTCTCGGGCGCCCGTGGAATCGGGACGCGTGCGGTCGTCACCAGTACGACCGGCACCAGCGCCATCGACACGAGCACCGACGACGCGACGAACAACCGGAACCCGTTGGGGTCGGCGACCGCGATCAGGTACTGCCCGATGCCGAGGCCGCCCATCGTGACGATCATGTAGATCGACAACGTGCGCCCTCGCGTCGCCGGCGTCGACAGCTCGCCCAGCCAGGACTCCATCACGATGTACAGGCCCGCGAAGCAGAAACCGAAGACGAACCGCATCGCCGTCCACGAGATCGGGACGACCGAGACCGCCTGGACGAGCACCGTGCTCGACGCCGTCGAGGCCAGCCCGGCGAAGACCCGGATGTGACCGACCGACGAGATCATTCGGACGACGAGCGATGGAGCGAGCAGGAAGCCGGCGAAGTAGCCGGCCATGATCACACCGGTGACGGCGACGCCGAAGCCCTCGTTGCCCGAGCGCACACCGATCACGGCGCCGTTCAGGCCGTTGCCGATCATCAGCAGCCCGAGGCCGAGGAACAGCGACCACATGCTCGCGGTCGGCGGCTTCTCCGGCCGGATGATCCCGGACGACGTGTCGCGGGCCGCGTCGGTCGGGGTGTGTGCCGCGTCGTCGCCGGGCACGACGGGCGCGCCATCGACGGACAGTTCGTCGCGTGCGACGGTCGCGGCAGGGTGGGTGGGATCGGTCGCAGCCAGAGCAGAAATGCTACTGCTCCGACGGTCGCGCGAGGCGACGCTTCAGCGTCGGCGACCCCGGAGCTTGTCGAGTTGGCGCCGGTCTCGTTTGGTCGGCCGTCCCGCGCCGCGGTCACGCTCGAACACCGGCTCGGGGCGTTCGGGTGGCGGCGGGCTGTGATCGACGTAGTAGTCGACGGCGAGTGCGGCGCCGACCCGCTTGGCGATGACGCCGACCACCTCGAGGATGCGCTCGCGCTGGTGGATGCGGGCTTCGACCCGGTCGCCGGCGCGTACCGCCGTCGACGGCTTGGCGGTCTTGCCGTTGACCGTCACGTGGCCCGACCGGCACACGGCGGCCGCGTCCGCGCGCGTGCGGGTCATCCTGACCGACCACAGCCACTGATCGATGCGTACCGTCTCGATCGGTTCAGCCTGCCATGCCGGCATGAAATTGCCGGTACGGGTCGCACTCCTACCTACTGGTCAGTAGGCTGGCGCTCGTGAACGAACAGGACATCCTCCGCGAACTCACCCCGATCGTCGAGCAACTCCTCGAGCGGCACCTCAGTACCAGCAAGGAGTGGTTCCCGCACGAACACGTCCCGTACGGCCGCGGGCGCGACCACGTCGAAGGCCACGAGTGGAGCGAGGACGACGCCGACCTCGGCGGCGCGACGATCACACCAGAGGTGCGCAGCGCGCTGCTCGTCAACTTGCTGACCGAGGACAACCTGCCGTACTACTTCCGTACGGTCGAGCGGATGTTCGGCGCCGACGGCCCGTGGGGTGAGTGGGTTCGCCGGTGGACCGCCGAGGAAGGTCGCCATGCGATGGCGATCTACGGCTACCTGATGACCACCCGGGCGATCGACCCCGTCGAACTCGAGCGGTCGCGGATGGTACAGGTGTCCAAGGGCCAGACGCCCGAGCCGCCGACCACCCACGAGGGATTCATCTACCTCGCCCTGCAGGAGCTGGCGACGCGCATCTCGCACCGCAACACCGGCATGCAGCTCGGTGACCCGGTCGGGTACGACGTGATGAAGCGCGTCAGCGCCGACGAGAACCTACACCAGCTGTTCTACCGCGACCTCGCCGCTGCGGCGATCGAAGCGGCACCGGACGTGATGATGATCGCGATGGAGAAGCAGGTCCGCTCGTTCGCGATGCCCGGCACCGGCATCCCCGACTTCGACCGCCACGCCGCAGCGATCGCCCGGGCCGGCATCTACGACCTGCAGATCCACCACGAGCAGATCCTCGCCCCGGTCGTCCTGCGCCAGTGGGACGCCGCCAACATCAGCGGCCTGTCCGGTGATGGCGCCGCGGCGCAGGAACGCCTGATGAAGCGGATGGCGACGAGCGAACGAGTCGCCAAGCGGTACGCCGAGAAGCGTGACGCCGCGATGCAGCCCGCCTGACCACCCCGTCCACTGCCAAGCTGGGCACATGGCCCGCCTGTTCCTCGCCGTGTGGCCACCCGAGCACGTCGTCGAGGTGCTGCGGGCACTCCCCCGCAAGGATCAGCGTGGCGTCCGATTCCTCGCCCCCGAGATGTGGCACGCGACGTTGCGGTTCCTCGGAAACGCCGAGATCGGCGACGTCCTCGCCGCGATGGACGACGCCGACCTGCCTGCGGCGCGGGCTCGGGTCGGCCCGGCGATCGACATGCTCGGCCGCCACTCGGTGATCGCGCCGGTGGGCGGGCTCGACCAGCTCGCCGCGAGGGTGGTGGAAGCGACCGCCGATGTCGGCGACCTCCCGCCGCGCCGTGGCTACACCGGCCACATCACGATCGCCCGGGTGAAGCGCGGCGCCACCGTCCGCAACGTCGTCGGCCTGCGCTGTGACGCCGAGTTCGACGTGGACACCGTGGCGCTCGTGGAGAGCCGGCTCCGTCCGCAGGGATCGGAATACACGACCGTCGCGTCGTGGCCGACACGGTGATCGTCGCGTTCGCGGCCGGCCCCCGACGCCATGTATCCCGATTCTGCGTGTGCCGGCGCCGCTTGTGTTGTCTCGCCAAATCCGTCAACCTGGGTTGACGGTCGTGTCAGCCCAGGTTGACGGATTGTCGCGACCGCCACCCGTCGGCCCGGCCGGCGAACGAGACATGATGGACCGACTCCCCGAACGAGTGACGACACCGAGGCTGGTGCTGCGCCGGTGGCGGCACGACGAGGCGGGCGTCCTGCACTCGATCGTCACGGCGAACCTCGAACATCTCCGGCCGTGGATGCCATGGATCATGCACGAGCCGCTGACGATCCCCGAGCGCGTCCGGCTGATCGAGGACTGGACGCAGGGCTGGGAACAGGGCGGCGACGCGTACCTCGGGGTCTTCCTCGACGGCGAGGCGATCGGCAGTGCCGGCTACCACAACCGCGTCGGCCCCGACGCCGTCGAAATCGGGTACTGGATCGATCAGCGTCATGTCCGGCAGGGCTACGCCACCGAGTTGACGGCCGCGCTGACCACCGCGGCGTTCGAGTTGGACCACCTCGATCGGGTCCAGGTACACACCGACGAGGCGAACGAGCCGAGCGGCGGCGTGCCCGCCAGACTCGGATTCCGCCTCGACCGGATCGAGACGCGCGAGCCGCAGGCACCCGGCGAGTCCGGCCGGCTGATGATCTGGACGACGACGCGCAACACGTGGCGACCGCCCGCCAACGAGCTGCCGCCGCCGGGTTGACGGCGTCAGAACCGGTTCACATCCACGCCGTCCCGAACGTGTTGCGATACGCGAGCTGTCGTGGTGGCTGCCGGGAGGTCGGCCCGTGGCCGCCCCCGACGGGGTAGCCGATCGGCACCATCGCCACCGTGGCCCACTCGTCCGGGATCCCGAGCGCGGCCTTGACGTCGTCCTCGCGCAGGCAGTGCAGCGTGGTGAGCGTGCAGCCCAGCCCCTCCTCGACGCAGGCGAGCATCGCGTTCTGCACAGCGGGATAGACCGAGCCGCCGCCGACCATGCTGATGCGGTCGAGCTTCGCGTCGGTGATCGCCATCATCGCCGGGTTGGCGCAGAACATCAGGATCGCCGGCGCCTCGTCGAGGTGTTCTGCGAGGTAGTCGCCGGCCGCGGCGACCCGCTCCCACTTCGCCAACTGCTCGGGCGGCAGCGCGGACATCATCTTCATGAAGCCTGCGGAATAGCGCTGCCACTCGGGCTCGTAGATCGCCTTCAACGCCCGCTTCGGCGCCCGGTCGGTGACGACGACGACCCGCCACGGCTGCGTGTTGCCGCCGGTCGGCGCCCAACATGCGGCCTGCAGCACCCGCTCGATGACGTCGTTCGGGATCGGGTCGGGGCGGAGCCGCCGGACCGCCCGCTGCGTGCTCATTGCGTCGTACAGATCGCCCATCGGCCCATTCTCCCGCATCCGCGTGTCAGGGCGCGACACGGGGCCGCTCCGATGCGGCGCCCGGAGGAACGTGCGGAAATTCGACGGGACGCGTCCACCGGGCGAGGGTCTGCGGTGTGTGATCGTTGTGCTGATGACCGACCGGCCCGAAACACGGACCTTCGATGCATTCTTCGTCGACGAATTCCCGCGGCTGGTTTCGATGCTCACCGCGTGGTGCGGTGACCGCGCCACCGCCGAGGACCTTGCACAGGACGCGTTGCTCAAGGCCCAACGACGTTGGGCGGAGATCGTCCGGCTCGACAATCCCGGGACGTGGGTCCGGCGCGTCGCGCTCAACCGCTCGTCGAACGAAGGCCGGCGCCGGCGACGAGAGCGGGCGGCGATCCGGCGCCTTCGCACCGCGGCCTCATCCGCACCGCAGTTCTCCGGCGTGCCGGTGCTCGACACGCAGTTGTGGGATCGCGTGCGGGCGCTGCCGGCGAGACAGCGCGACGCGATCGTGCTGCACTACGTCGACGATCTTCCGCTGGCCGACGTCGCCGCCGTACTCGGCTGCAATGTCGGCACGGTGAAGACCCATCTCCAGCGTGGCCGCCGACGGTTGGCCACGACGCTCGAAGGAGACCAACGATGAGCAACGACCTGAACGTCATGGTCGGCAACGGACCGGACCCGATCGACGAGCGGCTGCGGGCCGCCGGCATGCGGCTGCGCGACACCGCACCGGATTCGGTGACGACACACCAGGCACTCCGCCAGGTTCACGAGACTGCGGCGGCGCGGCCGGTGAAGCCGGATCGGACGCGCTGGGTGCCCTACGCGTGGGCCGGGGGCCTCGCAGCGGCGGCCGTGATCGGCGTCGTCGCCCTCGTGGCCCGGTCGCAGCAGGAAACGATCAGGGAGATCCCGGCCGACACGACACCGGTGACGGTTCCCGTCGCTCCGGTGCCCACCGACCCGCCCGCGCCGACGACGGTCGACGAGTCCACCACCGGGTCGACCACGCCGAGCAGCGATCCAGTGGTTGTGCCATCGCCGACCGACGCGAGCAGTTCCGACGCGCTGAGCGTCGTCCACGAGTTCCGTGACGACCACTGCTTCGCGATCAGCCTCGACGCCCCGGACCGTCGGATCGGCCGCGCCGCCGGGTGCATCCCCCTCGACGCGCTCGGTTCGGACCGGCTGTATCTGACGCTGATGGAGGACGAGCTGTACCGCATCACGGCCACCGAGGATGTGCTCGACGCGGCCGGACGACCGCTGCTGACGATCAGCTCGTTCCCCGAATGGTCGTCGGCGAGCTGCGGCCTGATCGACGCATTCCCGCCCGAGCCGGAGCCCGGCGCCGACGCGTCGCCGCTGGTCATCGAACTGGTGGCCTGCAGCGGCGGTGACCGGCCGGTTGCGCTCGGCGCACGGATCCCGCAGGAGCAGGGGGCATCACCGGCTGCCTTCACCACGGCGAGTCAGTGGCTTCCCGAGGGCACCGAACTGAGTGGGCCCGTCCCGGTTGCCGGGTTGCGCGGCGTGAACGCGTACTACGCCGAGCCGCTGGACAACGTGCGCTGTGTGGCGATCACCCAGCTGCCGCCGGGCAGCAGCCCGTGGCGTGAGCAGTGTTGGACGACGACGGAGTCCGCGGGCAGTTCGGCCATCGCCGCGATCAACGGCGCGATCGTCCAGCTCGACGTCGCCGACGAGAGCGCACCGACCGCCTCGACCCTGGACGGCCGCGGCCTCCCGTACAGCGGATGCGGCTTGGCGGACCTCGACACGATGGTCAACACCGTGTACGCCGAGAAGTCACCGGCGCCGATGTTCACGGCCGTGCGCTGCGACGACACGAGCGGCGTGTTGCAGGACCCCTTCACGAGGTTGCAGAACGGCACCGCCGACGGCGGGTACGAGGAGTTCCAGCGCGCCGCCCGGATCGACGAATGGAGTTACCTGGGCGGCGGCACGTTCTACGAAGCGGCCGGACCGTACGACGTGCTGCCGTTCGACCTGTGGTCCGCATGGCCCGGCGACACGACGGCCAACGTGGTCGACCCATCGGAGGTCGGCCTGCAGGGCGGCAGCACCGATCCATCGGCGAACGCTCAGGCGATCGTCGAACTCCTGGAGCGAGGCGTCGACCCGGAGTTCCCGACGAACCCGACGCTCCTCGCGACGTGGCCGGCCGAGGGCGTGCCGACGCTCGTCGTCGTGCGGCAGGACGTCGGCGGAGACGACTCGGTCGTCGGGGCGGTCCACTATGTCCACCTCACCGGCGGGCCCGACGACTACCGGGTCGCCGACTGGTACGTGTCGGCGATCTGCGGCCGTGGCGGCGGCCCGGACCTCTGCATCTGACCCCGGCGAACCCTCGCGATGACGTTGACCCCGCCCGGGCGGGGCGATCGTCATCGCACGGCGTGGTGGGTCGCGCTCAGCCGCGGGCGATCGGGGCGACCGCGTCGAGCTGGGTGACGACGTGGTCGATGCGCGGGGCGTCGGGGCGTGGCGAGCCGGCTGGGTTGTACCAGCACGTCGCGGCGCCGGCATTCGCGCCACCGGCGATGTCGGACGTGAGCGAGTCACCGACCACGAGCACCGACGAAGGGTCGGGGTGACCGAGCTGCTCGAACGCGACGTCGAAGAACTCGGCGTGCGGCTTGGCATGGCCGATCTCGCCGGAGACGACGATCGCCTCGAAGTACTTCTCGAGATCGAACTTCAGCAGCCGGGGCCGCTGAACTTCGGAGTATCCGTTGGTGATCAGCCCCATCCGGACGTCGCCGTGGAGGTCGTCGAGCAGCTCGCGGGCGCCGTCGATCAGCCCGCCCGAGGTTCCCAGCCATCCGAGATAGGCCGGTGCCAGCACCGCCGGGTCGGCGTCGATGCCGGCGCGTTCGACGAACAGGCGGAAGCGTTCGTCGTTGAGCTCGTCGAGACCCATCTCGCCGCGTTCGAGCCGATGCCACAGCGGCGTCGCCACCTCGTTGAACGTCGCCAGGTAGCGGGCCGCATCCTCGGCCGAGCACTCGATGCCGAACTCGTTCAGCAGCGCGGGCAGCGCCTCGCGCATCGACCAGTGGATGTCCGACAACGTGTTGTCGAGATCGAACAGAACGACGTCGTACCCGCCCACGATGCGAGGCTACCGACCGGCCAGGCTCGCCGAACGGCACTCGCTGAAGCGGTGACGATCGCCCCGGCGGAACGGGATCATCGTCATCGCTGGGTGCGGTGGAGGCCCGGGGTCAGCGGGCGTAGGCGGTGACGGTGTCGGCGGCGTCGATCAGCCAGCCGGGGAGCACGCCGACGAACAGCGTGAACGCCGCAGCACCCGCAATCGCGACACCGGCCGACAACGGCACCCGCAAACCGCCGGGCTCACCGGCCGCGGTCGCCTCGTCGACACCGTCCGCCGGCTCGGCGAGCCACATGTTGACCATGATCCGCAGGTACAGGAACGCCGCGACGACCGCCGCGACCATCGCGATGATCGCGATCGCATAGCTGCGCTCCTCGACCGCGGCCTGGATCACGCCGAACTTGGCGACGAACCCGCTCGTCAGGGGTACGCCGGCCTGCGCGAGCAGGAACACGGTGAACGCGAGCGCCAGCAGCGGCCGGCGCTGCGACAGGCCCTTGAACGACTCCAGCGAGCTGTCGCCGTCGCCTGCACCGGACCCCCGGCTGACGACGGTGACGACTGCGAACGAACCGATGACGAGCACCGAGTAGAGCATCAGGTACAGCACGACCGACGGCATCCCGCTGCCGGGATCGGCCTCGCCGGCCCGATGTCCGGCGGCCTCGACGCCGACCAGCAGGAACCCGGCGTGGCTCACCGACGAGTACGCCAGCATCCGCTTGACATCGGTCTGCACGATCGCCAGCACCGAACCGACCACCAGCGACGCCACGGCGAGCACCCAGATCACGGGGCGCCAGTCGTCGCGGAAGAACGGCAGCGCGATCACCAGCACGCGCAGCATCGCCGCAAACGCGGCCGCCTTGCCGGCGGACGCCATGAACGCCGTGACCGGCGACGGTGCGCCCTGGTAGACGTCGGGCGTCCACACGTGGAACGGCACTGCGGCGACCTTGAACCCGAGCCCCACGATCAGCAGGGCCAGCCCGGCGAGCGCGAGCGCGTCGGGATTGTCGATGTCGACGCCCGTCTGGAACGTGGCGACGATCTCGGAGATGTTCGTCGATCCGGCCGAGCCGTACAGGAGTGCGACGCCGTACAGGAAGAATGCCGACGCAAAGCCGCCGAGCACGAAGTACTTGATGCCGGATTCCGCGCTGGCGAGGCTGCGGCGGTTCGAGGCTGCGAGGACGTACAGCGCGAGCGACAGTGTCTCCAGGCCGAGGAACAGCACGATCAGGTCGTTCGCCGACGCCATCACGATCCCGCCGACCGCCGCCACGAGGAACAGCGCGTAGATCTCCGGCCCGTCGTTCGGCGTCCCCCGCAAGAATTCATCGCTGAGCAGGGACACGAGGACGACCGCGAGGCAGATCGTGATCGTCAGGAACATCGACAGCGTGTCGAACGCGACCGCGCCACCGACGAGCGTCGCCGGCCCGTTGTCGGTGATGTCGTCCCACTGCACCATCGCGAGGGCGCCCGCAGTACCGGCCGTCGTCGCCGACGCGAGCGCGTACATCCCCTTCGGCCATGTGGGCGTCAGGGCGCCGACCAGCATCATCGCCAGCGCGCCGCCGAGCAGTGCCAGCATCGGCGACAGCGCGAACCACCCGACCTCGGGTCCGAAGAAGGCGTCCGTCTGTCGCACTGTCTGCGTGACGACCTGCTCGAACATCACTCGCCGCCCTCGTCACCATGGTCGTCGGCGTCGCCGTGGTCGTCGCCGTCATCGTCGCCGTGCGTGTCGGGCGGGACGGAGAACTGGGTGCCGATCTCCGGCACTTCGAAGTCGCTGCGTTCGGCCACGTGGGTGACCAACACGTCGACGCTCGGTTCGATGCGGTCGAGCAGCGGCTTCGGGTACACGCCGACGAACACGATCGCGGCAAGGAACGGCAAGAGCACGAGACCCTCGGTCGGCTGCAACTCACGGAACGTTCGGTTCTCGTCGTCCGGCTCACCGTGGAACACCCGCTGATATGCCCACAGCAGGTACAGCGCGGCGAGGATCACGCCGACCGTCGCGACGACAGCCCACCACCGGGCGGTCTGGAACGACCCGATCAGGATCAGGTACTCACCGATGAACCCGTTGAGACCGGGCACGCCGATCGAGCTGAGCATCACGACCATGAACCCGGCGGCAAAGATCGGGGCGACCTGCTGGATGCCCTTGAGCTCGGAGATCTGGCGCGTCTTGCGCCGCTCGTAGACCATCCCGACGAGGAGGAACAGTGCGCCGGTCGACACGCCGTGATTGACCATCTGCAGCACCGACCCGGAGATCGCCTGCGACGTGAACGCGAACGTGCCGAGAATGATGAACCCGAGGTGCGCCACCGACGAGTACGCGACGAGGCGCTTCAGGTCCTTCTGCATCGTCGCCACGATCGCGCCGTAGATGATGCCGATCACCGCCAGCGTCAGCCACAGCGACCGGCTCCACACCGCCGCCTCGGGGAAGAGGTACAGCCCGAACCGCAGGAAGCCGTACGTGCCGAGCTTGAGCATGACGCCCGCCAGCACGACCGAGCCGGCGGTCGGTGCCTGGGTGTGCGCGTCGGGTAGCCACGTGTGCAAGGGGAAGATCGGCACCTTGACCGCGAACGCGACGGCGAACGCGAAGAACAGCCAGCGGCCGGTCGTCGCGGCGAAGTCGGCGCCCTCGGCGATCTCGACGAGGTCGAACGACAGCCGCCCCAGGTCGTCGCGGGCGATCCACGCCGTCGCGATCAGCCCGACGAGCATGAACGCCGATCCGAACATCGTGTAGAGGAAGAACTTCGTCGCCGCGTAGACCCGGTTCTCGTAGCCCCACCCGCCGATCAGGAAGTACATCGGCACGAGCACGATCTCGAAGAAGATGAAGAACAGGAACAGGTCGAGGCTGATGAACGAACCCATCACGCCCGCTTCGAGCATCAGCAGCCAGGCGAGGTACGGCCGCTCGTCGTGGTGCGGGTCGATGCCGATGATCGACAACGGGAACAGCACGCCGGTCAGGACGATCAGGAACAGCGAGATGCCGTCGACGCCGAGGTGCCACGAGATGCCCCACTGCTCGATCCACACGTGTTTCGATGTGAACTGGAACCCGCCGTCACCCGCCTCGAACGCGTACAGCAGCCAGACGCTCAGCGCCCCGGTGGTGATCGACGAGATCAGCGCAATCAGTTTCGTCAGTTCCGGGCGGGTGCGGCGCGTCAGCGCCACCAGCACCGCGCCGACGATCGGCACGATCACGAGCATCGTCAGGATCGGGAAGTCGAGCGCCGGGCCCTCGGCCGCCAGCAGCGCAGCGACGGGCGCAGTGGTCGCGGCGATCACAGGATCCCCCGGATCACGACGAACCACGCCAGCAGCAGCACGACACCGATGCCGATCACGCCGGCGTACTGGCGGACGTACCCGGTCTGGCCCTTGCGGACCTGGCCCGCCGTCTCGCGCACCGCGGTGGCGACGCCGTTGACCGCGCCGTCGACGACGCGGGCGTCGAACGTGGCGGCACCCTCGAAGCCCTGCCGGCCAGGGTTGCCCATGAACCACGAGATCGCCCGGTCGTAGTTCCAGCCGTCGGCGAACAGCTGCGGCTCGAACGGCTCGCGCTCACGCCGCTCGTAGACGAGGTACGCCCCGATGATGCCGACGACGGCGCAGGCGACGGCGATCGCGATCAGAATCCACTTGTTGTCGTATGCCCATGTGCCGGTGATGTCGGCCTCGCCCGGCACGATCGGGTGCAGCCAGTCCTCGAGCTTGTGCTGGAGGTCCTTCGGGATGATCCCGAGGCTCGGCAACTGGATGATCCCGCCGGCGATCGCCAGCCCGGCGAGCACGATCAGCGGCAGCAGCATCGTCGGCGGCGACTCGTGCGGCTTGAACTCGCCGTGCGCGCCGTGCGTCTCGGCCGGCTCGACGCCCGCAGCGATCTCGTCGTCGGTGAGCTCGGGCGCCTCGGCCTCGTTGGCGTGGCTCGTCCACTGCTGTTGGCCGAAGAACGTCATGACCACCTGGCGAGTCATGTAGAACGCGGTGAGGATCGCGGTGATGATGCCGATCAGGTACAGCGCCGGGCTGTCGGCGAGCGCGAACAGCAGGATCTCGTCCTTGGACCAGAACCCGGCGAACGGCGGCACGCCCGCGATCGCCAGCCAGCCGATGATGAACGTGCCCGCGGTGACCGGCATGAACCGGAACAGCTTGCCCATCTTGCGCATGTCCTGCTCGTCGTGCATCCCGTGGATCACCGAGCCCGAGCCGAGGAACAGCAGCGCCTTGAAGAACGCGTGGGTGACCATGTGGAAGATCGCCGCGACGTACGCGCCGGTGCCGACGGCGAGGAACATGTAGCCGAGCTGCGACACGGTCGAGTACGCGAGGACCTTCTTGATGTCGGTCTGCGCGAGCGCGATCGTCGCGGCGAACAGCGCGGTGATCGCCCCCACCCATGCGATCAGCGGGCCGATCCAGCCGGCGGCGACGAAGAGCACCGGGTTGACGCGGACCATCAGAAAGACGCCGGCCGTCACCATCGTCGCGGCATGGATCAGCGCCGACACCGGCGTCGGGCCCTCCATCGCGTCCGGCAGCCAGAAGTACAGCGGCAGCTGGGCGGACTTGCCGACCGCACCGAGGAACAGCAAGGCGGCGATCGCCGTGGCCGTCGTCTCGGTCAGCGAGCCGCCGAGCGCCGAACCGTTGAGGTCGAGATAGCTGATCGACCCGACGGCGCTGAACGACAGGAACATCGCGATCATCACGCCGAAGTCGCCGACGCGGTTCGTGACGAACGCCTTCTTGCCCGCGGTCGCGGCCGACTCACGCGTGTGCCAGAACGAGATCAGGAAGTACGAGCACGTGCCGACGCCCTCCCATCCGAGGAACGTGACGAGCAGGTTCTCGCCGAGCACCAGCAGCGTCATCGACAGCACGAAGAGGTTGAGGTACAGGAAGAACTTCGAGAACTTCGGGTCGCCGTGCATGTACCCGACCGCGTACAGGTGGATCAGCGCACTGATCCCGGTGACGAACAGCAGCATCGTCACCGACAGCGGGTCGACGAGGAACGCCATGTCGATCTGCAGCGACGCCACCGGCACCCACGAGAACAGCGTCTCGACATGCTCGCGTTCGTCCTCGCTCTTCGAGAGCAGGTCGAAGAACAGCCCGACCGACACCACGAACGACGCCAACACCATCGCCGTCGCGACGTACCCGGCGCGCGGTTCGCCGAGCCGGCGGCCGAACAGCAGGATCGTGACGAACCCGACGAGCGGGAACAGCGGCACCAACCACACGACGTCGGTCATCGCCGGCCCCTCAGCCCTTCAGTTCCGCGAGGTCGTCGGCCGTCGCGCCGGGACGGCGGCGCAGGATGGACACGATGATGCCGAGGCCGACCACCACTTCGGCGGCAGCCACGACGAGCACGAAGAACACCGCTGTCTGGCCGTTGATGTCGCCGAGCTTGGTGGCGAGCGCGACGAACGTGAGATTGGCCGCGTTGAGCATCAGCTCGATGCACATGAACATCACGAGCGGGTTGCGCCGGACCAGCAGGCCGAACGCGCCGATCCCGAACAGCAGCGAGGCGAGCACCAGATACCAGGACGGTTCGATCGCCGCGATCATCCGGCACCGCCGTTGTCGGTCGCGCCGTCGACCACATCACCCGCGTCGTCGCCGATCGGCCGCTCGGCGAGGTGCCGCGGCCACTTGCGGGTGAGCACGACCGTGCCCGCGACTGCCACGACCAGCAGCACCGAGGTCAGCTCGAACGCGAACACGTGGTCGCCGTAGAGGTTGGTCGCGAGCTGCCGGATGTTGCTGTCGTGGCCGCCACCCGCGACGAAGTTCAGCTCGCCTGACGCGCCCTGCGTGGGCGGAGCTCCGGCGACGTCGAGGCCCGCCCCGGGCTGCAGGACGGCGCTGTCGTCCGCCTTCACGATCGCCGCGGTGACGAGCGCGACGAGGCCGACGCTCATGACGCCGGCGAGCGGGCGCTGCACCCTGATCGGCTCGATCGACAGGTCCATCGCGTTGTCGACGCCGAGCAGCATGATCACGAACAGGAACAGCACGACGATCGCACCCGCGTAGACGATCACCTGGACGGCGGCGAGGAAGTGCGCCTCCTGCGCGACGAACTGGACCGCGACGCCGAACAACGTCATCACCAGCCCGAGCGCGGCGTGCACCGGATTGCGCATCGTGATCACGCCGATCGCGCCGCCGAGCACCATTGCGGCGGCCGCGAAGAACACGAGGTATTCGAGGAACGTGGTGGTCATCGGTTCAGCGCTTCACGACTTTCACTGGCCGCTCGGACGCATCGCGTTCGGCCTGGGCCGGCTCGGCGGCACGCAGACCGTAACCGAGTTCGTTGCTCCAGCCCACTTCGCCTTCGAACGTCGCATCGCCGGCAGGCGACGTCGCACGCATCCACCCGCTCGTGTGCTCGTCCTCGCCCTCGCGCCAGTCCTCCCACGGCAGCCGCTGCGCCTTGCCCTCGTCGTCGACGACCAGCTCCGCCTTGGTGTAGATCGCGTCCTGCCGGTTGGTGAACGAGAACTCGAACATCTTCGACTCGGTGATCGCCTCGGTCGGGCACGCCTCGACGCAGAGGTCGCAGTGGATGCACCGCAGGTAGTTGATCTCGTAGATCCAGCCGAACCGTTCGCCCGGCGACGTCGGGTGCTCCGGGTCGTTGTCGGCGCCGCGCACGTGGATGCAGTCGGCCGGACACACGCCGGCGCACAGCTCACATCCGATGCACTTCTCCATCCCGTCCTCGTACCGGTTGAGCACGTGCCGGCCGTGGAGCCGTTCCGGCTTCGGGATCTTCGCGTCGCCGTCCGAGTCGGGGGCGAAGTCGTCGCGGCGCTTGGCCCGCCGGCCGCCCGAGTACTGCGTCGTCACCTGCGTGCCGCCGAACAGCCGGTGCTGGCGCAGCGGCACGAGGAACCCCTCGAAGTAGCCCATCAGTTCGCCCCCTTCGACGTCGTGACCGGTGGCTCCGCCGACGGCAGCACCACGGACCGCTCACGGTTCTTGCGGCTGACGTTCAGTGCAGCGACGAACAGCGCCAGCGAGATCCCGCCGATGATCAGCGAGATGCCGATCACCCGGAAGCTCGCGACCTGGTCGTCGGCGGCGAACTCGCGCAGCGCGGCGAGCAGCAGGAACCACCCGAGTGACACCGGGATCAGCACCTTCCAGCCGAAGTCCATCAGCTGGTCGTACCGCAGCCTCGGCAGCGTCGCCCGGAACCACACGTACATGTAGAGGAAGGCGAGGAGCTTGACCAGGAACCACAGCGTGCCTTCCAGCCAGCCCGGGATCAGCGGGATGTCGAACAGGCCCTGCGGGCCACCGAGGAACAGGGTGACCATCACGCCGGACATCGTGATCACGTTCATGAACTCGGCGAGGAAGAACAGCGCGAAGCGGATCGAGGAGTACTCGGTGTTGAAGCCGCCGACGAGTTCCTGTTCCGCCTCGACGAGGTCGAACGGCGGCCGGTTCAACTCGGCGGTGGTGGCGATGACGAACACGAAGAACGGCAGCAGGCCGGTTGTCACGAGGTTCCAGTCGACGAACCGCTGCTGCGTGAAGACGATGCCCGATGTCGACAGCGTGCGCGACGACAGCAGCACCGCGGCGAGGCTGAGGCCGAGCGCTGCCTCGTAGGAGATCATCTGTGCGGTGGCGCGGACCGAGCCGAGCAGCGGGTACTTCGAACCGCTCGCCCAGCCGGCGAGCATGATCCCGTACACCGCGATCGACGACAGTGCGAGCACGAGCAAGATGCCGACGGGCGGGTCGGCGAGCTGGAGGCGGGTGACCTCGCCGAAGATCGTGACGGTGCCGTCGTTGAACGTGCCGTCGGCGTTCTGCGAGAAGTCACCGCCGAGCGGGATCACCGACCACACGAGAAATGCGGGCACGAACGCCAGGAACGGCGCCAGCCGGAACACGACGCGGTCGGCGCGGTTCGGCAGCAGGTCCTCTTTGAAGAAGAGCTTGATGCCGTCGGCGAGGGTCTGGAGCAGACCGAACGGGCCGGCCTTGTTGGGCCCGACCCGGTTCTGCATGCCCGACACGACCTTGCGCTCGAACCACACCATCAGCATCGTGCCGACGAGACCGAGCACGAAGATGACCAGCACCTTCACCAGCACGATGATCAACGGTGTCCACAGCAGATCGCCTTCGAGGATCGGGTCGATCGCGAGCACCGCCGGGGCGTCGAACACCGTGAACATCTCGCCGGAGACTATCTCGGGCACCGATCGGGACATCAGCTGCGCTCGATCCGGACGTCGATGGCGGTCGCACCCGCGTCGATGATGTCCTCGATGTGTCCGCCGCGCTCGGTGCGCTGGTTGAACGGCGCCCAGACGACACCGCGTGGCACCCGGACGTTGCCGACGACTGGCATCGACACGGTCGCCTTGGCGCTGATCAGCTGCACGATCGTGCCGTCGTCGACGCCGATGCCGGCGAGGTCGAGCGGGTTGACGTGAGCCGCGGATCCAGGTGCGAGGCCCGCCAGTGATGGCGACATCGCGGTGCCGACCGCGCGGTCGTACAGCGTCCGGCTCACGGTGAGGCGATAGTCGTAGCGGTTGCGGGCCGGAACCGACACTGCGACATCGGGCAGCGCCGCCGCCGGTTGCAGCGTCATCACGCCGTCCGGCGACGCCGCGAGCGCAGCACGGGTCACGCCAGGGAACAACGGCGCGGTCGCGACGATGGCGTCAGTGACGTCGTCGACCGTGGTGACCTCGGCCAGCGGGTGGCCATCGCCGAACCCATGGTCGCCGAGCAGCGACGCGAGCTCGACCGCGATCATCCAGTCGGGACGGGCGGTGCCGGTGGCGGTGACCTGGTGGGCAACGGTGGTCACCCGGCCCTCGAGATTGGTCGTCGTGCCGGCCTTCTCGCCATAGGCGGCGGCCGCGAGCACCACGTCCGCCAGTTGGGTCGACTCGGAGAGATGGGTGTCGACCGAGATGATGTGGCGCGCCCCCGTCAGCGCGTCGCGGGCCAGTTCGACGTCGGGGAAGTCGTTGAGCGGATCTGCGCCGACCAGGACCAGTACGTCGATCGTGCCTGCCGCCGCCTCGGTCATCGCGTCGATCGCGTCGTAGCCGGTCGGCGCCATGCCGAGCGAGAGGGCCCCGACGACGTTGCCGCGTCGAAGCGCCGGCAACACCGTCGCGTCGGGGACGGCGTCGAGCAACCGCTGCAACGCGGCCACGGTCGCGTCGGTCGACTCCGCGAGGCTTTGCCGGCCCGTGACGATCACGACGTCGCCGGCGGCGAGTTGCTCGGCGATCGCCTCGTCGGCAACCGCACCGGCCACGGCGTCGTGCTGCGTGCCCGGTTCGTGCCGGATCGAGCGCCACGCGTGCCTCGACAGCCCGGTGTCGACCGCGGAGAACTCGACGAGCTTGCTCCGACCCGACACCGCCGCGTCGCGCAACCGCAGGTAGAGAACCGGCAGCTCTTCCTTGAGGTCCGGGCCGAGCAGCACGACCGTCGCTGCGTTGGCCGCGTCGTCGATCGTCGCCCGCTTCAGGCCGAGCACTTCGATCGGCAGGCCGTCGCCGAGTTGGGCATCGCGGTACGGGGTGTCGATCGCGTCTGCGAGCTGCCCCCACGCAAACGCGTCCTCGTTCGTGCCGCGGGCGCCTCCGAGGATCGCGATGCTCGACGGGCCGCCCTTCGCGAGCGCGTCGTTGATCAGCGAAGCGGCCGCGCCGAGCGCGCCGTTCCAGCGGGTGGGCTCGAGGCCCGCGGCGGTGCGCACCAGCGGGTCGGCGATGCGCTCGGCCGAATTGACCGCCTCGAAGTTGAAGCGGCCGCGGTCGCACAGCCAGCCGTGGTTGACCGGGTCGGAGTCGACACCCTGGTACCGCAACAACTCGTCGCGGCTCGACTGGACGACGGTGCGACAGCCGACCGCGCACGTCGTGCACGTCGACTCGCGTTGGTCGAGGTCCCACGGGCGGGCCTTGAAGCGATACGGCTCGGCGGTGAGTGCACCGACCGGGCAGATCTGCACGGTGTTGCCCGAGAAGTACGACGCGAACGGCTCGTCGGGGAACGTCATCACCTGCGTCTCGTTGCCGCGCTGGGTGAAGTGGATCAGCTTGTCGCCGGCGATCTCGTCGGCGAACCGGGTGCAACGGTCGCAGAGGATGCACCGCTCACGGTCGAGCAGCACGAGGTCGCTGATCGGGATCGGCTTCTCGTAGTGCCGCTTCTCCTCGACGAACCGGCTCTCGCCGGGACCGTGGGCGTACGCCTGGTCCTGCAGCGGACATTCGCCACCCTTGTCGCACACCGGGCAGTCGAGCGGGTGGTTCGCGAGCAGCAGCTCGATCATCCCCTCCTGGGCCCGCTTCGCGGTGGGTGACTCGGTGTCGATCACCATGTCGGGCGAGACGGTGATCATGCACGATGGCTGCAGTTGCATGCCACGGCCGGTGTCGACCTCGACGAGGCACTGCCGGCACATCCCGACCGGGGTCATCCGCGGGTGGTAGCAGAAGTGCGGGATCGGCGCGCCGTGGCGCTCGGCCGCCGCGATCACCAGCTCGCCCTTCCGCGCGCTGATTGCCGTGCCGTTCAGCGTGACCGCGACCGCGTCGGGATCGGGCTCCGGCTCGGGCGCGGAGGCGGTGGTGTCGTCGACGACGTCGGTCACTGGTCGGCTCCTGCCGCGGCGAGGGCGGTGACGGGAATCGAGATCCGCTTCGGCGCCGGCGTGACCCGCGCCGCGAACTCCTCGGGGAACAGCGTCAGTGCGGAGTGCAGCGGCGCCCAGGCGGACGGCCCGACGAAGCAGATCGTCGTCATCTTGTACGGGAACGGCACGGCCTCGAGGCCGAGCCGCTCGCTGGACGCGTGGGGCATCTCGCCGGGGCAGATCGTCTGCCCGACCTCGAGCATCTGGGCGAGGTCGGCGTCGGTACCGTGGCCCGCGACGACGCGTTCGAGCAGCCGCATCAGCCACGTGCCTCCCTCGCGGCACGGCGTGCATTTGCCACACGACTCGTGCGCGTAGAACTTCGTCAACGTCAGCGCGGCCGCCGGGATGTCGGTCGTCGAGTCCATCACCATCACCGCGCCCGAGCCGAGCATCGACCCTGCAGTCCCCGCCTCGCGACCCTCGAACGGGACGTCGAGCTGGTCGGGCAGGAACCATGGCGCAGAGCCGCCGCCCGGGACGAACGCCTTCAGGTCGTTGTCGTCGCGGATGCCCTGGCTGAACTCCTCGCCGTAGATGATGTCCCGGAACGTCGTCGAGCCGTTCACGATCTCGAACACGCCCGGCCGTTTGACGTGACCGGACACCGCCACCATCCGCGTGCCCGGCGACGTCGCCGTGCCGATCGCGGTGTAGGCGACCGAACCGTTCAAGGCGACGAACGGCAGGTTGGCGAGCGTCTCGACGTTGTTGACGATCGTCGGCTTGCCGTACAGCCCGACGGCTGCGGGGAAGAACGGCGGCTTCAGCCGCGGCATGCCGCGCTCGCCTTCGAGCGACTCGATCAGCGCAGTCTCCTCACCGACGACGTACGCACCGGCGCCCCAGTGCAGGACGATGTCGACGGAGAAGTCGGTGCCGAGGATGTTCGTGCCGACGTAGCCGGCGGCGTACGCCTCGTTCAGTGCGGTGGCGATCCGCTCCTGCGCGAGCGCCATCTCACCGCGGACATACAGGAAGCACTGCGACAACCCCGCCGCATAGCAGGCGATCAGACAGCCCTCGATCAGTTGGTGCGGGTCGCGCTCCATCAGCAGCCGGTCCTTGTAGGTGCCGGGCTCGGACTCGTCGCCGTTGACGACGAGGTAGCGCGGCCAGACGCCGGCGGGCGTGAAACCCCACTTGACCCCGGCGGGGAAGCCGGCGCCACCGCGGCCGAGGACGGTGGAGACCTTGACCTCCTCGTGCATCTGGGCCGGCGTGCCGGCCAGGCACTTCTCCAGCCCCTTGTACCCGTCGGTCGCGAGGAAGCGTTCGAGCGTGTACGAGTCCTCGTACTCGAAGCGCGACGTGACGACCTGCGGCCGGTCACCGATGTAGAAGCCGGGGATGTAGTCGTGGGTCACGGCCCTGGTGCTGTCGGTCATCGGTCCTGCTCCATCGGGATCCACGCGGGCCCGGTCGTGACGTCATCGGGGTGCACCGCGCCGACCGCCCGGTCGTCGGGGATGGTCTGACGCGTCCGGCCGAGTGTGCCGTGCGGCGGGATCTCGCCATCGAGCCGCCCGGCCCGCAGGTCGTCGATCAGCGCGTCGAGGTCCGACGTCGTCATGCGGTACCGGAACCGGTAGTTGACCTGCAGGCACGGGGCCTCCGTGCAGGCCGCCTGGCACTCCGCCGGCATCAGTGTGATCAGCCCGTCGTCGGTCGTGCCGCCGGCCTTCACGCCCAGCTTCTCCTCCGCATGGTGCAGCAACTCGCCGGCGCCCAGCAGCGCACACGACATCGTGCCGCACACGTTGACGACGTACTTGCCGACCGGTTCGAACTTGAACATCTCGTAGAACGTCGCCGTGCCGTACACCTCGGCCGGCGTCACGCCGATCAGCTCGGCGATGTGCTTCATCGCCTCCGTGGTGACGTACCCGTTCTGCTCCTGGCTGAGGTGCACCAGCGGGATCAGCGCCGACTTCGGCTTCGGGTACCGGGCGATGATCTCGCGGGCGATCACCACGTTGTGGTCCGACAGTCGACTCATGAATCCGCCCCCCTCTCGTTGTTCCGCACGGTCATCGGTCGACGCCGCCGAGCACTGGATCGACCGACGAGATGATCGCCACCGCGTCGGCGACGAGGCCCCCGCGCATCATGTGCGGCAGGCACTGGATGTTGACGAACGACGGGTCGCGCATGTGGATGCGGTACGGGTTCGGGCCCCCGTCGCTGGCGATGTAACAGCCGAGCTCGCCGCGGGGACTCTCGACGGAGACGTACACCTCGCCCTCGGGCACCTTGAAACCCTCGGTGAAGATCTTGAAGTGGTGGATCAACGCTTCCATCGACTCATCGATGCGCGCCCGCGGTGGGGGCGTGACCTTCTTGTCCTGGATGCGATAGTCGCCCGGCGGGATCCGCTCGACGATCTGACGCACGAGCTCCATCGACTCGCGGATCTCGGCGAGGCGGATCGCGTAGCGGTCGAACGCATCGCCGTAGCTGCCGACGACGACGCCGAACTCGAGCTCGTCGTAGTGCAGGTACGGCTCGTCGCGACGGAGGTCCCACTCGACGCCGGTCGAGCGCAGGATCGGCCCGGTCGCCCCCAGCGCGAGCGCCTCGTTCGGGGTGATCACGCCGACACCCTGCAGCCGCTCGCGCCAGATCGGCTGGCCGGTCATCAGCGTGTCGTATTCGTCGAGCCGCGGCGGCAGCATGTCGAGGATCTGCAGCACGCCGTCGCGCCAGCCCGCCGGCAGGTCGGCGGCGAGGCCGCCCGGCCGGATGTAGTTGTGGTTCATCCGCAGGCCGGTGACCTCCTGGAAGAACCGCAGCACCTCTTCGCGTTCGCGCCAGCCGTAGATCATCATCGAGACGGCACCGAGATCCATCCCGTTGGTCGCCATGAACAGCAGGTGGCTCGCGATCCGGTTGAGCTCGCTGAGCAGCATCCGGATCCAGGTCGCCCGCTCGGGGATGTCGCCGTCGATGCCGAGCAGCTTCTCGGTCGCCATCGAGAAGGCGAGCTCGTTGTTCAGCGGTGACAGGTAGTCCATCCGGGTGACGTTCGTGCCCCCCTGGAGGTACGTCAGTTGCTCGCCGGTCTTCTCCATCCCGGTGTGGAGGTAGCCGATGATCGGCTTGCAGCGCAGCACGGTTTCGCCCTGGAGTTCCAACATCAGCCGCAGCACGCCGTGCGTCGACGGGTGCTGCGGCCCCATGTTGATGATCATCGTCTGGTCTTCGTCGGGGTCGTCCGGGATGTCGCCGAGCAGCGCCGCCTCGGCCTCGGACATCCGCAGCACCGAGCCGACCTCGCGCATCAGCTCCTTCGCCTTCGTCTGGCTGCGCGGCTTGAGCGTCTGCTCGCCCTCGTCGGTGGCCGCGACGAACAGGTGGTAGTTCGTGCCGGGGTCCGGCGCGTCGACGGCGAGATCGATGCCGGCGGCGGCCACTTCGGCGCCGGTGAGCGTCGTCGCGGTGAGTTCTTCGCTGGTCGTCGCCATCAGGCGTTCGCCCCCTTGAACTGCACCGGGATCGCGCCGACCGAATAGTCCTTGCGCAGCGGGTGCCCCTCCCAGTCCTCGGGCATCAGGATGCGCGTCAGGTCGGGGTGGTCGGTGAACGAGATCCCGAACATGTCGTACACTTCGCGCTCCATCGCCTCGGTGCCGGGGTGGAGGTCGAACAGCGACGCGACCACCGGGAACTCCTCGGGCACCTGGACGCGCAGCCGGATCCTGCGACGGTTGGCGAGGTCGAGCAGGTTGACGACGACCTCGAACCGCTCGGGTCGGACACCCACGGGCAGGGTGCGGTCGGGGAACTCGAGGTAGTCGACGCCGCACAGGTCGACGCACATCGTGTAGCCCTCGTCGTCGAGCGCCCGCACGACGTCGAGGTAGCGGTCGCGGTCGGGATGGACCACGACCTGGCCGTGGCTGTCGCCGACGACGCAGCCGTGGATCAGCGGCGCCTCCGGCTGACCGTCGGCGGCGTCGGGAACGGCGTCCGTCGGGGCATCGGTCACCGCGTCCCCCCGAGCAGCACGGGCGTCGAACCGGCATCGACGTGTTCGACGTGGACGTTCGCACCGGCGCCGGTCTCCTCGCGCCGCTTCAGGATCTGGTTCGTCTCGATCAGGCCGTGCAGCGTCTCGATCGCGTGGATCAACGTCTCGGGCGTCGGCGGGCAGCCCGGGGCATAGACGTCGACGGGCACGATCTGGTCGACGCCCTGGACGATCGCGTAGTTGTTGAACATCCCACCCGAGCTCGCGCAGACGCCCATCGAGATGACCCACTTCGGTTCCATCATCTGGTCGTAGACCTGGCGCAGCACCGGTGCCATCTTCTGGCTGACGCGACCGGCGACGATCATGATGTCGGCCTGCCGCGGCGAGGCCCGGAACACCTCCATACCGAAACGGGAGATGTCGTAGTGGGCGCCACCGGTCGCCATCATCTCGATCGCGCAGCACGCGAGCCCGAACGACGCCGGCCACGACGAGCGCGACCGCGACCAGTTGACCAGCTCTTCGAGCTTGCCGGTGATGACGTTGTGCGTCAGCCCGCCGAGACCGTCGTCGAGCACATCGTTGACGATGCCCATGTTGTGTCTCCCCTCAGGCTGACGCGACGGCGTCGTCGGATGGCAGGCGGCCTTCGGTACCGACCCGGCGGATCGTCGACGTCACCGTGCGCTCGGGTGACACCAGCGCCGCCTCGGTCTCCAGGCTGCGGTACTTCTGGATCGGACCCCAGTCGAGGCCTCCCCGCGCCACTTCGTACACGAACGTGAGGAAGAACACGACGGAGAACGCGAAGATCGCCCAGAACCCGTAGAACCCGAGCGTGTCGCGGGCGACCGCGTACGGGTACACGAAGATGATCTCGATGTCGAACATGATGAACAGCATCGCGACGATGTAGAAGCTGACCGGGAAGCGCTCGGGTGGCTCGCGCGTCGGCACGATGCCGCACTCGTACGGCGCCTCCTTGGCGGTCGACGGGCGGCGCGGCGCAAGCAAGCGTGACGCAGTGAAGCTCAACGCGCCGAACACGATCCCGAGGATCATCAGCACGACGACGGGCAGATACTGATCCATCGGGTCAGGCCTTCGCGAGGGTGCCCGCCGCGGCCAGGTTCTCGCGCAGGATGCGCTCGCGCCGGTGGAGGAGATAGCACAGGGCGAGGAAGATCGCCCCGCCCCCGATCGTCAACACCGCTGCCGGTTGGCGCTTCGCGCCCAGGTCGCGGACCATGTAGACGTACTGACGCTGGCGCGTCTCGTCGATGTTCGCGATCGCCGGGGCGCGGCCGGGCTCGGTGCGCACCTGTTCCAGTGCGGCGGCCTCGACGACCACGTAGTGCGGCGCATGCCGGAACGCGAAGAAGTCGAGTTCTTCGCGGCCGGCGATCAGCGGGTACCGCTCGCCGCCGATGTCGAACACGTCGGTGACCAGGAATTGGCCGGACCCGAACGCCTCCTCCTCCTCGAGGAACTCGGTTGCCGCGGCCTGGGCCTGACCGAACGCCGGATTCGACTCCTCGATGCGGATGTAGCCCTCATCGAAGAACTGGTCGGCGACGAGTTCGGAAGCCTCCGCCGGCGGGGTCCCGTCGACGTCGGGGATCTCGTCGAGCGCTCCGGCGTCGCGGAGTGCCGACACGTCCTGCAAAACCGTCCGGCCGGGCACCGCCGCCCAGCTCGGGTCGGGGCCCTTCAGCCCGATGCCGTAGATCCACCACGTCATGCCCATCAACGCCATCCAGCCCGCGAGGCCGGTCACCGCGACGAGGAACGCCAGACGCGACCCCATGTTGGTCGCCATGATCATGTAGACGCTGCCCATGAGCACCACCGTGCCCATCACCACCGTCAGCAGACCGCGGAGTTCGGGTTCCCATCCGATTGCCAACAACGCCATCTGTCACAAGCTCCGTACGTAGTCGACGACGGCTTCGATCTGCTCGTCGGTGAGCATCGCGCCGAATCCTGGCATCCGGCCGCTGCCCTGGCCCTGGTTGCCGTACACCTTGCCGAACTCGGAACCGGACTTGATGAAGTCGATCATGTCGGACTCGGCGTTGAAGTGGCTGTTGGTGGAACCGCCGGTGAGATTCCACCCGTACGCACCCTGGCCGGTCTTGCCGGGGTCGTCGTAGCTCCAACCCTGGGTGTGGCAGCGTGCGCAGCTGTACGCACCGCTGCCGAGCTCGAGGTTGAAGATCGCCTCGCCGACGCTCGCGGCCTCGCCGGACGCAACGGCCGCGTCGATCGAGGCGGCGATGTCCTCCTGCAACGACGTCGGCAGCACACCGCTCTCGCAGAGCTGCTCGCCGAAGTACTCGGACTCGGCCTCGCCGGGGGCGCAGTCCTCACGCGGGATCTGGATCGACTTCAGATACTCGAGCAGGTTGTCGATCTGCTGGGTGTTCATCGGCCCGCCGCCGACGAGGCCCCACGGCGACATCGGCGAGAACGGGCGCCCGTAGTTGAGGATGAACCGGACCTCGTCCTCGTCGAAGCGGTAGTACACCGTGTTCAGCGCCGGAGCTTTCCAGTCCACCGCGGTGACCTCGCCCGTCAGGTCGTCGGTGACCGTGAACGGTGCGGCGCCACCGGTGGCCGCCATGCCGCCGTGGCAACCGGCGCAGTTGAACCCGCCCTCGGCCGTCGGCGCGAACAGCTGCGAGCCCCAGCTCGCGAAGCGCTTGTCCCAACCTTCCTGGGCGCCGGCCTGACGAGACGGTTCGAACACCCAGTAGGCCGGGAGCGCGACGACGATCAACGCCAGCAGCAGCACGCCGAACAGCTGGACGCGCTCGAGGCGCGGCCCTTCGAGCGTCTCGTCGTCGTAGTACTCCTTGCGGTTCGCGGCCAGCTCCAGCTCGGAGCCGACCTCGCGGCGACCCGCGACGACGTTGAAGATGCCGTAGACGACCCAGCCGATCGCAATGAGGACGACCGTGAAGATGGCGATGCTCGACGTCGTCGAGCCCAAGATGGCCGCCGTCATCAGTGTTCGTCTCCACCGGTGCAGTTGGGGCCCTCGGCCTCTTGACCGGTCGTGTTGACGCCGATCGCGGGGCCGGGCACCGTGGTGCCGGTGTCGATCGTGACCTCACCGGATGCTGAGATCGTCGCCGGGAAGCGATCCATGCCGCGTGGCGCGGGACCGCCCTTCTTCTCGCCGACGCGGTTGTACTGCGAGCCGTGACACTGACATTCGAACCACTGGCTGGTCTTGCACTCGGGAACGCGGCAGCCGAGGTGCGGACACTTCTGGCTGAGCACGACGATGCCCGCCTCCATCGCGACGAGCAGCGACGACGGGTAGATGTCGCGCGCTGCCGGGAGCGCTTCGGCCGGGTACGCCGTGATCCACGACTTGGCCTCGGGGGCGTAGAAGAAACCGCCGCCCTGCTTGATGCCGTCCTTGATCGCGCCGAGCTTGCCGACCGCGACGGTCCCGCCGAACCCGCCGGTGCCGCTGGGCCAGAGGAACGCCACGAACGCGGCGGCGGCGAATGCGCCGATGCCGACGCTCATCAGCGTGACGGTGGCGCGGTTGAAGAACTGACGGCGGGAGACGCCGATCGCCTCGGGGTCCGGCGGCACCCACGGCACGAGCGCCGGCGGCTCGGTGTCGACCGGGACGAGTTCGGTGCTGCGCGCCGCGACCCCTTCGGCCTCGGCGTCGGCGGCGGTGCGGGCATCGTCGACGACGGTGTCGGTGGCGCGGTGCGCCTCGTCACGCTGACGGGTCTCGCTGGACAGTGCACCGGCACCGCGCACGTCGGATCGGCGGGCGAGGGTGAAGAACGAGATCGCGCCCAGCACGACGACGGCGGCGATGGCGATGGCGATGGCGGCTGCGGTGTTCATTGGGGGGACACTCCTTTCAGGTCAGAGCTCGAAGAACAGGCCGTCGACCCACGGCAGGACGAAGTTGAAGCCGGGGCCACGGAAGAACGATCCGATCATCACGAGGACCGCCCAGAACATGATGTGGACGGTCATGATCGATGTCGCGAACTTGCGATCCTCGGGCTTGACCGACGGGTTCCGATCGAGGAACGGGGCGAGGATCAGCAGAATGATGCCGACGCCCGGCAAGGTCACGCCGGCGACCATCGGGTGGAACATCGTGAGCATTTCCTGCAGGCCCAGGAAGTACCACGGTGCCTTCGACGGGTTGGGCGTGGCGTTGGTGTTCGCCAACTGCAGCAGCGGGGCGTTGACGAAGATCGAGAAGATGAACGTGAACGCGGTGCACGCGAGCGCTGCGACGAACTCGGCGGCGAGCAGGTGCGGCCAGGTGTGGACCTTGTCGACCGGCGTCGCCTTGACGTCCTGGATCGAGCCGGACTTGACGACGGTCAGCAGGCGTTGCGTGTGGCCACCGGGGCCCGCGCCGACCGGCACGCCGCCACCGGCGGGAGCAGCCGTGACCAGCGCGCCGACCTTGTCGGCGACGGCGACGCCACCACCGGGCTCGGCCGCCGGGGCGTCGCCACCGGCCTTCGATGCCTTGGCGGCCTGGCTGCGCTTCAGCAGTGCCTCGGGGATGCGCGAATCGCCCGCGGGTGCGTCCGCGGCAGGCTCAGCCGCGGCCTCGGCGGCGGGCTCGTCGGTCGCGGCCTTGTCGCGGGCGGCCTGCGCCCGCTTGAGGAGATGTTCTGGGATCTCGGTCATGAGTTCACCCTCTCGACGCCGGCCACGTGGTCGTTGATGTCATTCAACTGCACAAGTCTTGCCGATTTCACAACGGCCCCGAAATGCCGCCGTCCTTGCGCACCCGCCAGAAGTGGATCGCCATGAAGATGACGATCACGAACGGCAGGAACAGGACGTGCAACACATACCATCGGAGCAGCGTCTCGGAACCGATTTCGGCCCCGCCCAGCAGCACGAATCTGACCTCGGCCCCGAACACCGGGGTGTACCCCATCATGTTGGTGCCGACGGTGACGGCCCACAGCGCCAACTGGTCCCACGGCAGCAGGTACCCGGTGAACGACAGCAGCAGGGTGAGGGTGAGCAGGATCACCCCGATCACCCAGTTGAACTCACGCGGCGGTTTGTAGGCGCCGTGGTAGAAGACGCGGGCCATGTGCAGGAACACGGCGAGCACCATCAGGTGCGCGCCCCATCTGTGCATGTTCCTGACCAGCAGCCCGAACGTCACCGACGTCTGCAGGTTCTGGATGTCGTTCCAGGCAGCGGTCGCCTCGGGGCGGTAGAAGAACATCAGGAAGATGCCCGTGACCGTGAGCAGGATGAACAGGAAGAAGCTCAGCCCGCCGAGGCACAGCGTGTAGCTGACCTTCACCGCGTGGCGCTTCACCTTGACCGGGT
>JABDKP010000152.1 GCA_013002175.1 Ilumatobacter sp. | reverse complement strand
CCGCGGGTGCGATCGCCGCTTCGGCTCGACGCACGCCGCCCGCTGCCTCGAGCCGACTCACCGCGCGCACCAGGTGGGCGCCGACCAGGTAGTAGCGCGTCGGCATCGGTGTGCCGTCGTCGAGGAGTGGCGCGTTGCGCACGACCACCGGGTCGCCATCGGCGTCGCGCACGACGACATCGAAGTCACCCCGGGGCGGCCGCCCGAGCAGTTCTTCGACGCGGGTCCGATCGTTCATCAGCTCCGTCGACGCCGCAGCAACAAGAGCAGCAGGAGGATGACCGCGATCGCCGGGGCGGCCCGCTTGAGCACGGACGACCCGCCGATCTCCATCAGGTCGATCGGTTCGGTCGCCGGTCCGTCGATCTTGCGCACCGCCGCCGGTGCCGTTGCTTCGGCCTCGGCCGCCCCGTCGGATGGTTGAACGGCCGCGGCGTCGATCCCGTCGGCGTCGATCATTTCGTTGAGATTCTGGGCGAAGTGGTCGATCAGCTTCGCACTGACGTCGCCGAGGATGCCCCGGCCGAACTGCGCGATCTTGCCGGTGATGTGGAGGTCCGTGGTGACCGTCACCTTCGTGCTGGTCGGTGACAGGCTCTCCGCCTGGGCGGCGATGTCGGCCGAGGCGTTGCCGCGACCCTTGGTGTCGCGTCCCTTGCCGTTGAGCTTGCACGAGTAGGCGGCGTCGTCGCGTTCGACGAAGTAGGCATCACCGCGGAACTCGGTGGCGATCGCGCCGAGCTTGACCTTGACATTGCCGCTGTACACCTCGCCGTCGTCGGTCTGACGGACTTCGGTGAGCTGGGCGCCGGGCAGGCAGGGGGCGATCCGCTCGACGTCGGTGATGATCGGCCACGCTTCGTCGATGGGGCGATTGACGGTGAACTCGTTGATCAATTGCTCTGCCATCTGCGTAGGTCCTCCACGGTGTCGATGTCGTTCGCTGAACCCGTGCACGGTACTTCACTCACGAGGTCCGGACGAGCCCGCGCGAGAACACGCGCGCCCTCGTCGCCGACGGTGGGAAGCAGCGGCCAGACCGCCTCGGCGAGCCGGACGGGGTTGCCCCGTCGGCCGTCGTAGGTCGCGATTGTGATCGGTGCGGACCCGGCGGCGACGGTGCGCCACGCGGAGGGCGTGATCGACGGCTGGTCCGCCAGCCCGACCACGACCGCGGAGGCCGCCGCGCCGCGTGCGGCGTCGAGCGCGACCTGGATCGATGTCGCCTGCCCCTCGGCCCAGCGCGGGTTGGTCCACACGGTCACGGTGGGGTCGGCAAGCAGGCCTCGCGTGGCCGCGTCGCCGGCGAGTTCCGACACGTCGAGCGCCCCCGTCACGACGACGACCGTGTCGAATCCGGCCTCGACGACGTGCTGCAGCGACTGCCCGAACACCGTCGAGGGCTCGTTGACGGGCACGCCGGGCAGGGTGGCGAGCAGTTTGTGACCGGTCCCCTCGAACCGCGAGCCGGCGCCCGCCGCGAGCAGCACCGCGACGACGCGATCGTGGTCTGGCCCAGCGTGTGGGCGGTCCGTGGCCATCGGTGTTCAGTCTGACAGGTCGGCGCGATCCGTTGTCCCCCGACCCGAATGTTGCGATCAAGTGACAAGATTTCGTCAAGGCGAGTTGATTATGTCGATTGGGTGACGATATGTTACTGATCCGACACGAACCGTCGGCCGGCTCGACGCCGAAGCAATCCAGCTTCCGAGCTCTCTCGATTCCGCGGCCGCGGACCCCTGTGCCCATGACTCCTCCTTTCCTTCGCTCCTGTTCGCCTGCGCGACGTCGGCTCGGCATCACCGCCACCGTCATCGCGGCCTTCACCGGTGCCCTCCTCGCCGTCGGCGATCCCGCCGCGGCGGACCAGCCGGCCCTGCCGATCAACGCCCTCGCCCCCCAGATCACCGCCACGGCGGAAGCGGCCGTCGTCGCCTACGACGTCTTCGACGCGAGCGACGACCTCGCCGATTACCTCGTGTACGCGGAGCGCCGTACGGCGACAGCGCGCCTCGCAGCCCGCGAGCTCGGCTCGGACGAGTGGGAGATGATCGAGGCGTGGAAGTCGACGCCGCTCGACCACCAGCGCGCCGTGCTCGCCGCGATGACCCAGGTCGGCGTGCCATACCGAACGAACGCCAGCGAGGAAGGGGAAGGCTTCGACTGCTCCGGCCTGACGCTGTTCGCGTGGAACGAGTCCGGTGTCGAGCTGAATCGCGTCAGTGGCGACCAGATCGCCGCCGCGGCCGAGCTGGACGGCGACGAGGCGAAGGCGGGCGACCTGGCGTACTGGCCCGGCCATGTGATGATGTACCTCGGCACCGGCGACGCTGTCGTCCACGCCCGCAACACGGGACGCACGGTCGAACTCGAGACGATCTCGGCCCGCCGTGCCGACAGGATGAGGTTCGGCGACCCGACCGAGTGACGCGCCGTCAGGCGTGGATGTCACCCGTCGAGTCGCGCAGGCTCGGCACGGTCCGACCGGTGTGCGTCGCGATGATCTCCGCGCAGATGCTGACCGCCGTCTCCTCGGGAGTGCGGGCTCCGATGTCGAGGCCGACCGGCGACATCAGCCGCTCGATGTCGGCCGGGTCGGTGACGCCGACCTCGGCGAGCCGCTCCATCCGGCGCGCATGCGTCCGCCGGCTCCCCATCACGCCGATGTAGCCGACGCGTGTGGCCAGCGCCCCCAGGACGGCCGGCACGTCGAATTTCGGATCGTGGGTGAGGATGCACACCGCATCGCGTGGGCCGAGTTCGGCGCCGATCTCCTCGAAGACCGGGCCCGGCCACGTGACCTTGACCTCGTCGGCCATCGGGAAGCGGCGCCGCGTTGCGAAGACCTCGCGGGCATCGCAGACCGTGACCCGGTAGCCGAGCACCTTGGCAACCCGGGCCAATGCCGCGGTGAAGTCGACGGCGCCGAAGATCCACATCTGCGGTGGCGGGGCGTGGGACTCGATGAAGATCCGCACCGTCGGCTGGTCGAGGAGGTCCTCGGGGGTGATCTGACCCTCGGGTCCGTAGCTGCGCACTCCGGAACGAGCCGCCTCCAGCTCCGCCAGCGCATCGCGGGTGACGACGCGGTCGAGCTCGGGGTGTCCGAGCGTGCCGGCTGCATCGACGTCCGGTTGGACGAGCAGCTTCGCACCGACGCCTGGCCCCTCGATCACGGTCGCCAACGCGACCGGCGTGTCGGCCCGCAGCAGCGCCGCGTACTGCTCGAAGATCGTCACCAGTCGAGTTCCTCGATGAACAGGTGGATCGTGCCCCCGCACGTCAGGCCGACCGCGAACGCCTCGTCGTCGGAGTAGCCGAAGGTGGTGATGCCCGCCTGGGCCTCGCCGGCCAGGATCGTCAGCGCCTGGCCGACGACCGCCCCCTCGACGCAGCCGCCGCTGACGCTGCCCGCGACCTCCCCCGACTCGGTGACCGCCATCGCCGCGCCCGGCTCACGGGGACCGGAACCCTCGATGTCGACGACGCGGGCCACCGCGATGCGCTCGCCGGCGGAACGCCAGCGCCCGATGTCGTCAAGCAGTTCCTTCATCCTGTGTTCCCTTCACGGCGTCCCGATGACGCAGGCCAGTTCCTCCATCGCCGCCACGGAGTGGCCCTCGACGAAGTGGTCAACATACGGCAGGGCTGCGGCCATTCCCCTCGCGAGTGGGGCGTATCCGGGGGTCACCTTGAGCGGGTTGACCCAGATCAGCCGGTGGGTCACCCGTTGCAGCCGCTCCATCTGCGCCGCGAGTTCTTCGGGGTCGCCACGGTCCCATCCGTCGGACAGCACGACGACGATCGAGTTGCGGGCCAGCCCGCGCACCCCCCACTCGTCGTTGAACTGACGGAGACCTGCGCCCAACTTGGTGCCCCCGCTCCAGTCGATGACCCGGCGGCCGGCCGCCTCCAGGGCGACGTCGGGATCGCGGCTGGTGAGCTCACGCGTGATGCGCGTCAGCCTGGTACCGAGGGCGAATGCCTCGACCTTCTGACGCCCCGCCACCGCAGCGTGCACGAACCGCAGCAGGGCCCGCGCGTACGGCTCCATCGAGCCACTGATGTCGAGGAGCAGGACGAGGCGGCGCAGCCGTTCGGTGGGCTGGCGGAAGTGACGCTCGATCGGCTCGCCGCCGGCCCGGATCGATGCCCGGACGGTGCGCCGGAGATCCGGCCGCTTCGTCGGCCGGCGGGCAGGGCCCAGCCGCAGTGAGCTGCGCGGGGCGCCGACCAGCCGCAGCGCAGACATCAGTTCGTGCGCCGCCACCAACTCGTCCGGCGTGTAGTCGGCGAAGTCCTTGTGGCGCAACGTCTCGGTGACCGAGAAGCGCAGCTCGATCGTCTGGTCGTCGGCCGGGTCGGAGACCGGCGGCTGTTCTGCGTCGTCGTCACCGTCGTCGTCGACGGCGAGCGTCACCGACTCGGGCTCGTCGGGTTCGCCGGTCGCGTCGCGGTGTTCGAAGAAGACGGCGAACGCCCGGTCGTAGACGTCGATGTCCTCCGGTCGGCGCACGAGTGTTGCGCGGCCCGACCAGTACGTGGCATCGCGGTCGTCGAGCCCGACCGCAACCAATGCTTCTGCGAAGGTGTGGGTGCTGCTCGTCGGCACCCGCAGGCCGGCACCGCGCAGCACCCGGGAGAACGCGACCGCGATCTCCGCCGGTCCGGTTGTTGGAGGCGGTGCAGCGGTCATCGCACGATCAGGCGTGGAGCAGACCTTTTTCGATCGCCCGCTTCACGACGTCGGCAATCCCGTGTTGGCCGACGCGCTGGTGGTCCTCGCGATACTTCAACACCGTGCCGAGCGTGTTGGTGACGATGCCCTCGTCGAGTTCGGTGGCGCCCAGCCGTCCCAGCGCGTGCGCCCAGTCGATCGTCTCTGCGACCCCTGGCGGCTTGTACAGGTTGAGCGCCCGGAGTTCTTCGACGGCGGCAGCCACCTGACGCGCGAGCGACTCGTCGACGCCGGGAACGCGCAGTTTGACGATCGCCACCTCGCGGTCGAATCCGGGGTGCTCGACCCAGTGGTACAGGCACCGTCGCTTGAGCGCGTCGTGCACGTCGCGGGTGCGGTTCGAGGTGAGCACGACGAGCGGCACCCGCTCGGCGCTGAACACGCCGATCTCCGGCACGGTGATCTGGAAGTCGGACAGCACCTCGAGCAGGTATGCCTCGAACTCGTCGTCGGAACGATCGACCTCGTCGATCAGCAGCACCGGCGGCGGGCCCTCGACCGATTCGATCGCCCGGAGCAGGGCCCGCTTGATCAGGAAGCGTTCGCTGTACAGCTCGGCTTCCAGCGCGTCCGCGGACATCGACCGCGACTCGCCGGTGGCCTCGGCGGCGCGGACGTGCAGCAGTTGGCGCGCGTAGTCCCAGTCGTAGACCGCTTGTGCGACATCGATGCCCTCGTAGCACTGGAGCCTGATCAGCTCGCCGCCGGTCGCCGCCGCGAGGGTCTTCGCGAGTTCGGTCCTGCCGACGCCCGCTTCGCCCTCCAACAGCAGCGGCCGTCGCAGCGACATCGCGAGGAACACTGCGGTGGAGATGCCTTCGTCCGGGAGGTACCCCTGCGCGGAGAGCGCAGTGCTGACGTCGGCGGGTGTCACCCTGGCGACGATACCTGTGATTGCCGAGTCCGCCTGTGCCATCGTGTCCCCGATGGAGTTGAGGATCCACGCGCCGCACGCCGATCGCGTCGTCGCCGAGATCGACGATGGACCATCGGTCGAGCTGCAGCGGTCGGGTGCGGAATGGATCGGGGCCGTCCCCGACGGGGTGCGGTACGCGATCAGCGCGGAGGGGCCCGCCGGCGCGACGGGAGGCGGGCGGCGATCGCTCGTCGATCCCGCCGCGACCGAGGTGTGGTTCCCGGACACGCACCGCCGCGTCGCAGCACGCCCCGGTCGCCCGTCCAACGTGGGCTGCGCGCCGCTCGCGGTGGCCGCGCCCTGGCCGCCGCGCCAGGCCCAGCGACCGACGACGCGTCCGCGGCTCGTGTACGAGGCCCACGCGCGCGGGTTGACGAAGCGGCGCGACCGCACGGACGCCGGGACGTTCTCCGCCGCGATCGGCGAGTTGGCGCGCCTGCGTGCGCTCGGCATCTCGGTGCTCGAACTGCTGCCGGTGCACCAGTACGACCCGGACGAGGGCAACTACTGGGGGTACATGCCGCTGGTGTTCGGTGCGATCCACCGGCAGTACGCCGCGGGCGAGCACCCGGCGGCCGAACTCGCCGACCTCGTGGTCGCAGCCCACGAGCACGACATCGAGGTCTGGCTCGACGTCGTGTTCAACCACACCACGGAGGAAGACGGTGGCGGCCCGACGTACAACCTGCGCGGACTGGACGAGCGCGGCTACTACGTCGTGCGTGCCGACGGCAGTTACGTCGACGACGCCGGTACCGGCAACATCGTCGATGCGCGGTCCCGCCCCGTCCAGCGGCTGATCATCGGTGCGCTCGACCGGCTCGCGGATCTCGGCGTCGACGGCTTCCGCTTCGACCTCGCCGCCGTCCTGACCCGCGACCCGGCGTTCGTCCGCGACCTCGGTGATTGGGCCGACCGCCGCGGGGTGCGCCTGATCGCCGAGCCGTGGGATCTCGCCCGCTACCAGTTGGGCCGGGCGTTCCCCGACCGCCGTTGGGCACAGTGGAACGGACGGTTCCGTGACGACATGCGCAGCTTCCTGCGCGGCGAGCCGTCGATGGTGCCGGCCGTGATCCGCAGGGTCCAGGGCAGTCCCGACCTGTTCGACGCGCCGCTCGATTCGATCAACTTCCTCACCTCGCACGACGGGTACACGATGTACGACCTCGTCGCCTACGAGCAGAAGCACAACCAGGCAAACGGTTGGGACAACGCCGACGGCGCCGACGACAACCGCTCGTGGAACGGTGGTTGGGAAGGCGACGATCAGGTGCCGGCCGACGTCGTCGCGGTCCGGCGGCGGCAACTCCGGAACGCGATGTGTCTGCTGCTGCTCAGCCACGGCACGCCGATGTTCGTCGCGGGGGACGAGTTCGCCCGCACGCAGGGTGGCAACAACAACCCGTACAACCAGGACAACGAGACGTCGTGGATCGACTGGGACCGCCAGGCGCAGTGGGCCGAACACGAGTGCTTCGTCCGGCGATTGATCGAGCTGCGGGCCACCCATCCCGTGCTCTGGCAGACCGCGCCGTGGGGCGATCGGGTCGAGTTCTACGGCACCGACGCGTCGCCCGATCTCGGGGAGCACTCACGGGCGCTCGCATGGCACATCGACGGGTTGTACGTTCTGGCGAACATGTGGTGGGAGCCGCTGGACTTCGCCGTCCAGGTGCCGGGACGGTGGACGGTCGCCATCGACACCACCGTCGTCGCGGCCGAGCCGGCGTCCGTCGGGGCGTCGAGACGCGTCGGCCCGCGGTCGATCGTCGTGCTGACGTCGGACCGCTGATCGATCCGCCGACGCGGCCACCCGCAGTGGCGTTCCACCACGGAAACGGTTAGGCTCCTGCTCAGGTGGACTCTGGGAGGTTCGGCGTGCTCGGAAACAGTGGGCGCCGTGCGATGACTGCACGGCGTGGACGACTGGCGGCGGTTGCGAGCTGTCTCGCGCTCGCGGTGCCGTTGATCGCGCACGAGGCCCTGCCGGCCGTCGCGCTCGATCCCAGCGTGTCCTTCTCGTCGATCCCGATCGAGTCGTGGCGCGTCAACGGCACCGGGCGGGCCGTGCTGAAGGTCGGCAACACCGTCTATGTCGGCGGCTCGTTCACGCGGGCGGTCAGCGCCGACGGCACGCAGTCCGAGAATCGCACCAACCTCGCCGCGTTCGACGCCACGACCGGCGCGCTGATCCCGGGGTTCCGCGCCGATGCCAACTATCCGGTCCGCAACCTGCAGACCGACGGGACGTCGCTGTTCGTCGGTGGCAGCTTCTCCACCATCGGGGGAGTGACCCGCCGGAACATCGCCGCAGTCGATCTGGCAACCGGCGCGGTACGCACGTCGTTCGTCGCGGATGCCAACGGCACGGTGTGGAACATGTCGCTCGTCGGCGACAAGCTCTACGTCGCCGGCACGTTCAGCACGGTCAACGGCAGCAGCCGCTCCCGCATGGCGGCCGTCTCCCGGACGACCGGAGCACTCGACCAGAACTTCACGCCCAGCGCCGACGCCACGGTCCGGGCGATTGCGGCGGCACCAGACGGCAGCAAGGTCTACGTCGGCGGTCCCTATGGCGAGATCAACGGGACGGACGCCGAGAACATCACGACGCTCGACGGCACGACCGGCGCCATCGTCGGCCCGACACTCAGCGGCGTCACGGGATACGTCGACGACCTCGAAGTCAGTCAGGACGGCCAGTATCTGCTCGCTGCGCACTCCGGGGTGCCGGGCATCGGCAACCGCACCGCCGCCTACAGCACCGCCACCGGCAATCGCAGCTGGCGGCAGGTCGTCGACGGCGACTCGCAGAGCGTCCACCAGATCGGCGAGATGGTCTACGCCGGCTTCCACGATGGCGCGAAGGGCGACGGCTCCTCGCGGGTCGCCGGCTACGACCTCTACGACGGCGACGAGGACAGTGCGTTCCATCCGACCTTCAACCGGTTCATGGGTGCGTATGCCGTCCACGGCGACACCTCGGCATTCGTCATCGCCGGCGACTTCTCCACGATCTCGGGGGTCGACGTGGAGGGCTTCGCGATCTTCCCGGCCGGGCCGCCGACGCCGTTCGTCGCCGCGGTCTGGGGATGGGAGCAGTGGCGGTATCTCGACGACGGGTCGAACCAGGGCACCGCCTGGCGTCAGCCCGCGTACGACGACTCGGGCTGGGACACCGGCGTCGGAGCATTCGGGTACGGCAACGAGCACCGGACGCGGATTTCCTACGGGCCGTCGTGGTCGAACAAGTACATCACCACCTACTTCCGCAAGCAGTTCACTGCCGACGCGACGCCCACCGCGGCGGCGATCTACATGCGTGTCGACGACGGCGCGGTCGTCTACGTCAACGGCGTGGAGGCGGCGCGCGACAACTTGCCGGGCGGTTCGATCGGGCACACGACGCTTGCGTACGACCGCAGCGGCAACAGCGAGGGCAGCAGTCGCTACTTCGTGATCGATCCTGCGCTGATCGTTCCGGGCACGAACACGATCGCCGTCGAGGTCCACCAGTCGTCGCCGTCGTCGGACGATCTCACGTTCTTCCCGACCGTCGTCGCGTACGGCGAGACCGGCGGAAATGCGGCACCGACGGCCGTGATCGGTGCCGCACCCGTGTCCGGCGAGGGTCCGCTCGCCGTCAACTTCGACGGGTCGGCCTCGTCCGATCTCGACGGGTCGGTCGTTGCCTGGGCATGGGACTTCGGCGACGGTGCGACGGCGATCGGCGTGGCCGCAGGTCACACGTACACCGGCGAGGGCAGCTACACCGCCACGTTGACGGTCACCGACGACGAGGGTGCCACGGGTGTCGCGACGCGGACGATCACGGTGACCCCACCGCCGCCGCCGAGCGGCGGCGTCGACGTCGCGCCGTCGGCGACCTGGAGTTACCTCGACGACGGCAGCAACCAGGGCACGGCATGGAGCCAGCCCGGCTTCGACGACGGCGCCTGGGCGACCGGCGTCGGTGAGTTCGGATACGGCGACGGCGACGAGAACACCGTCGTGTCGTACGGTCCGTCGGCCTCGCAGAAGCACCGCACGACGTACTTCCGTACGGCGTTCGCAGCGTCGGGGCCGCCGGCCGATCTCACGCTGACGATGCGCATCGACGACGGCGCGGTCGCCTACCTGAACGGCGTCGAAGTCGCGCGCTTCAACATGCCGGTCGGCCCGATCGACTACCGCACGAACGCAGCCAGCTCGATCTACGGGTCCGGCGAGGATCTCGACCGCGAGTTCGTGCTCGACCCGAACCAGGTCGTGGCCGGCACGAACGTGCTCGCAGTCGAGGTGCACCAACGCGGCAGCGCCTCGTCCGACCTCACGTTCCTCGCCTCGCTGAGCGGCACCGGCACCGGCGAGCCGCCGCCACCCACGACGACCACGCCACCCACGACGACCACGCCGCCGCCCACCACGACGACGCCGCCTGGCGGAGCGATCGACATCGCCCCCAGCGCGACGTGGTCGTACCTCGACGACGGAAGCGACCAGGGCACAGCGTGGAGCAACCTCGGCTTCGACGCATCTGCCTGGGCCACCGGTGTCGGCGAGTTCGGCTACGGCGATGGTGACGAGAACACGGTCGTGTCCTACGGCCCGTCGGCGTCGCAGAAGTACCGCACGACGTACTTCCGGACGGAGTTCGCGGCGTCCGGCGCCCCGAGCGACCTCACGCTGACGATGCGGATCGACGACGCCGCCGCCGCGTACCTCAACGGCGTCGAGGTGGCGCGCTTCAACCTGCCGACCGGCCCGATCGACTACCGCACCAATGCCCTGTCGTCGATCTACGGCTCGGCGGAACGGCTCGACCGGACGTTCTCCGTCGACCCCGGCCTGATCGTGGTGGGCACCAACGTGCTCTCCGTCGAGGTGCACCAGCGGGGCAGTGCGTCGTCCGATCTCACGTTCCTCGCGTCGCTGTCCGGCAACGCCTGATCCGGATACGGTCCGGACATGGAACTCGGAATCTCCGGGCGACGCGCCGCGGTCGCCGCCGCCTCATCCGGCCTCGGCCTCGGATCGGCACTCGCCCTGGCCCGCGAGGGCGTCCACGTCGCGATCTGCGGGCGGGACGAGGCGAAGCTCGACGCGGCGGCCGACCAGATCGGTCACGACTGCATCCCGATCGTCGTCGACGTCGGCGACGCGGCGGGCGCGACCGCGTTCGTCGATGCCGCCCGCGAGGCGCTCGGCGGCATCGACATCCTGGTGCCCAACGGCGGGGGTCCGCCGCCCGGCAACTTCGAGTCGACCCCGACCGACGCCTACCCGCAGGCGCTCGACCTGAACCTGCTGTCGATCGTCGCGATGTGCAAGGCCGCGGTGCCTGCGATGCAGGCGCAGGGATGGGGGAGGGTCGTCGCGATCACGTCGCTGTCGGTCCGCCAGCCGATGCCCGAACTGATCCTGTCGAACACCGCGAGGGCGGGCGTGACGGCGTTCCTCAAGACGCTGGCACTGGAGGTCGCCGAGGAGGGAGTCACGGTCAACACGGTGCAGCCCGGCATGCACCGCACACCGCGGCTGACCTCGCTCTACAGCGCCGCCGATCTGGATTCGATGCGGCTCGGCGATGCCGACGACTTCGGCGCGCACGTCGCCTTCCTGTGCAGTGAGGCGGCGAAGTTCACCAATGGGGTGCAACTGCACATCGACGGTGGCGCGTACACCGCGCTGCTCTGAGTCAGCCCACCGAGACCGCCCGGACGGCGACACGGTCGACGGCATCACCGCGGAGCGTCACCGTGTCGCCCGCCGTCACGAGCCACGCCGCGGCCGGTGTGAGCGCGTCGAGCTCGAACCGCCGCCCCCCGAACTCGATCGACCCGGCCGCCGCACCCGGTGCGAGCGTGGCGATGAGGTAGGTGTCGGCATCATCGGCATCATCGGCACCATCGGCTGCGACGGCGCAGCCGGTCGCACAGTCTCCGTCGATCGTCGCCGGGGCGAGCTCGTCCTGCAGTGCCACGGCGAACTCGGCGGCGAGATCGGCAGTGACGACGCTCGGGAAGAACCGCCGTTGCACCTCGAGTCGGATGATCCGCTGCGCGTCGACGATCGCGTGCTGTGAGCGCCTCGGCGACGGGTCACCGATCGCCGTGATGTCGGCGAAGTAGTCCGCCGCCAGGTCGACGACCCGATCGCCGAACGAGTCGTGGAGCAGCAGCGTGCGCCCGGCGACCGCGCCGTCCCACCCGGACTCGTACCGGGTGACCCCGATCCACTCGACGACGGTCCCGTCCCGGTCCGTGTAGGGCCGAGCAACAGCGATCGCAGGAGCCGGGCCCGGGTGCGCCCGGGCGCGGACCTCCTGCTCGGTCTGTGGCAGGCCGAGCAGGATCGAGAGATCGCCGACGTCTGCGATCGGTGGGTCGGTGACGATCGCATCGTCGTCCCAGCGTCCGGGAGCAACCAGGTCGACCATGGCACGCGCAGTGGGGACGGCGCCGGCGGCCGTCCAGTGCGTGTCGAGTCGGAGGTAGGCGCGTTCGTCGGCCTGCGCGGTCGCGGCCGTTGCCGGCCAGGCCATCACGATCGTCGCCTCGGTGGCGAGGTCGTCGAACAGGGCAGCGTTGGCGAGCACACACGACGGCGGGTCGGCGAGACGATCGGGGTAGACACTCGCCTTGTCCGGCGCGATCACGTTGGTCAGCTCCCGGCCCGTCGATGAGACGATCCGTTCTGCCCGGTCGAGCACGTCGGTGAGCTCGGCCATCTCGGCCGCCGTGCGGCACGGCTGCTCGATCGACTCACGCAGGAACAGCCAACCGGTGCGGCCGACGACGACGTCGGGGTTGGACGAGTCTCCGACGGCGCGGTCCGCTCGCGCGTTCAACTCGATCGCCTCGTCGCGCAACGGGAAGCCCTCGTCGAAGTAGGTGTCGAATTCCGCAGTCCGCTCGGTGTCGAACAGGTCGAACACGCGGATCGGCGGCCGGGGCGTCGGACGGCGATTGTCGACCGGCTCACCGCGCTCGCCGAAACCGAACATCGCTGCGGGGATGCCGATGCACAGGACGAACACGGCGATCTGGCCGATGCGGAGGAGGCGCGGCATCGTGCTCATCAGAACTGGAAGTAGAGGAACGGGCTGAACGACGTCGAGGCCACGAGCAGCAGCGAGATCGGCAGGAGGACGGCGATCTGGGCGAGACGGGCGGTCTGCGCGCGGGAGCTCTGCAGACGTTCCAACCACGGGCCGACGGCGAAGTGACCAGGAAGCGCGACCGAGGCGAGCCCGACGGCGAGGGTCAGCTGCGCTCTCGTCGTCGTCGACGGGTCGAAGAT
>JABDKP010000151.1 GCA_013002175.1 Ilumatobacter sp. | reverse complement strand
GGGTCCGGGTGCGGCGGTGGTGCTGGGTCCGGGTGCGGCGGTGGTGCTCGGTCCGGGTGGTGCCGTGGTGCTGGGTCCGGGCGCGGCCGTGGTGCTCGGGATCGCGATCGTGGTCGACGGTCCGGGGACGGTGGTCGCCGGGTCGGTGCCGATCGGCTGGTCGGACCCCGGAGGCGCGCCGGCGCCGCCCGTTCCCGATGCCGTCAAGGTCGCCATCGACCCACCAAAGATGCCGATTGCCGCCAGCCCGATCAGGGCCCCATGGGCGTGGTGCTTTGCCACGTTCTTCCTCCGCTCAGTGTCCGCCGACCACGGAACGTACGAGTTCGATCCGTCCCTGGCCAGCGCGCCACCTGCAAACTGGCAAGATCATGACGAAATCTTGACGATCTTTCCACGCTGAACGGTCAGCTCACCACGAATGGTGGTACTCGGGGTGGGGTGCCCGTTGCGCTCGGACCCCCCGACACGGGAGACTGGCGCAGTCGAAAGGGGACGAGATGGTGGCGACCGAGCGCATCCGCAACGTCGTGCTCGTGGGGCACAACGGAAACGGCAAGACCAGTCTGGCCGAAGCGTTGCTGTACCGCGCCGGCAGTTTGGAGCGACCCGGGACGATCGAACGCGGCAACACCGTGATGGATCACGATGGCGAGGAGCAGCAACGCCAGCAGTCGCTGTCGCTGTCGCTGGCATCGTTCGGGTGGCGCGACCACAAGGTCAACCTGATCGACACCCCCGGCCATGCGGACTACCTCGGCGATGCGGTGATGGGCATGTCGGTGGCCGATCTGGCGGTGTTCGTGATCGACGGCGTCGCGGGCGTGCAGGCGCAGGACGTCGAGCTCTGGCGGCACGCGGACGCGATCGGGCTGCCGCGGCTGGTGTTCATCAACAAGCTCGATCGCGAGCACTCCTCACATGCAACGGCCCTGGCCGGCGTCCAGCAGGCGTTCGGTTCGCACCTCGATCCCGTCGAGCTGCCGATCGGCGAGCAGGTCGGGTTCCACGGTGTCGTCGACGTGATCACCGACCGTGCCTTCGTCTACGACAGCGGCCACGCCGAGCCGGCACCGATTCCCGAGGGCCTCGCAGATGCGGAACGCGCGGAGCACGACCACCTCGTGGAGGAGGTGATCGAGATGGACGACGATTTGCTCGAGCAGTATCTGGACGGCAACGAACCGTCCCACGAGAAACTGGAACGGCTCCTCCACGACGCGGTCGACGCGGCGAAGGTCTTCCCGGTGCTCTGCGGCTCGGCGACGACACCGATCGGCGCCGACTACCTCATCGACTTCATCTGCCAGGTCGGTCCCGCGCCCGGCGACTGCGGGCCGACGATCGTCGAGGCCGGCGACGAGGCCGTCGAGGTGGCGCCCGACGCCGCCGGTGATCCGCTCGTCTTCGTGTTCAAGACGACCAACAACGAGTTCCTCGGCCAGCTGTCGTACGTGAAGATGATCTCCGGCACCGTTCGCACCGACGATGTTCTCGTCGGGTCGCGCGGCCGGAGCAAGGAGCGGTTGCACCAGTTGCTGACCCTCAGCGGCGGGGCGGCCTCGCCGGTGAGCGAGATCACCGCCGGCGACATGGCGGCCGTCGCCAAGCTCAGCGACGTGCACACCGGCGACACGCTCGCACCCGACGGGAAGCCGGTCCGCGTCCCCGCGCCTGACCTGCCGCGAGCGGTCTTCGGCATTGCGATCGCAGCGAAGAAGCGGTCGGAGGAGGACCGGCTGGCGATGGTGCTCCGGCGCCTCGTCGACGAGGATCCGACGCTGAGCGTGCGCCACGACGACGACACGCACCAGACCGTGCTCAGCGGTCGCGGCGAAACCCACCTCCGCGTCGCACTCGCGCGGATCGAGGGGGCGGGTGTCGAGGTCGAGACCGACGACGTGCGCGTCGCCTACCGCGAGACGCTTGCCGGCTCGGTCGAGGTCGAGGGCCGGTACAAGAAGCAGACCGGCGGTCACGGGCAGTTCGGCGTCGCCACCGTCCGGTTCGAGCCGCTCGACCGTGGCGCGGGGTTCGAGTTCGACAGCGAGGTCACCGGCGGCGCGATCCCGCGGAATCTGATCCCTGCCGTCGGGGCGGGCGTCGAGGAATCGATGCGGCGCGGCGGCGTCTACGGCTTCCCGATCGTCGACGTGCGGGCGGTGTGCACCGATGGCAAGCACCACTCGGTCGACTCCTCCGAGATGAGCTTCAAGATGGCCGGTTCACTCGCGCTGCGCGAGGCGGTGTCGCGGGTCGGCGTCGAGGTGCTCGAGCCGATCAGCGAGATCGCGGTACGCGTGCCGAGCCGCCATCACGGTGATGTGCTCGGCGACCTCAACTCCCGACGGGCACAGGTGCTCGGCACGACGAGCGGTGCCGACGACCTCGCAACCATCAACGCGCTGGTGCCGACGTCGGAGATCGTCCGATACGCGATCGACCTCCGCTCGCTGACGGGCGGGACTGCGTCGTTCGAGGTCGATCACCACGGCTACCAGCCGATGCCGCAGCACCTCGTCGACAAGCTGGAACGCACGCACGGCGACGACTGAGCGAGCCGCCGCCCAGCACGGTCAGCGGAGTTCGGGCAGGCGCTGGGCAATCACGATCGGGATGGCCGCGAACTCGCCGGGGTCGGTGCCGAGGCCGGTGTCGCCGCGCACCAGGATCGCGACCACATCACCTGGTGAGGCGGCCGACAGGTCGAGCGTCGCCTCGTACGGCTCGAGCTGCTCGAATGCGCCGCCGGCCGCGATCTCGAGGTCGAGGCGGGCATCGGCGTCACCGGCCGCGAACGCAATCACGTTGAGCGTGGTCTCGAATCCGCGCCCGGCGCCCGTCACGTCGAGCGGGCCGGCGGGCACCTCGGCCAGCGTCACCGGCGACGCGATCGTGATGCCGTCGCTGGCCGCCCCGATCACGTACCAGCCTTCGGTGGGCATGATCTGGCGCAGGAAGAGCACGCCGCGTAGCAGCCGCGACGTACCGTCCTCGCTGGCCGAGAAGACCTCGATCTCGCCGCTGAGCGAGTCCCCGCGCTGGAACTCGCCGAGCACCGGCGCGACGCCGAGCACCTTCGTCACGAAGTCGGCGGCCGCCTCATCGGGGGTCGTGAACACCACGTCGGGAGCCGGCCAGATCGCGGGTTGGGCGAGCACGACCTGCCTCGCAACCGGCGCGCTCTCCGGCCGAGCCGACGCGGGGGTCAGCGGCGCTGCGCCGACAGGGGCAGTGGCCGCGGGCTCGTTGCTCGGCCCGATCGGCTGCTCTGCGATCCGCCCGTCGTCACTGGCACAGGCAACCAGCCCGATCGCCATCGCCGCCGATACCGCCAATGCTCGTGTCGTGCCCATGGGACCTCCCGGAACGTGCGTGTCTGACCACATCGGATCAGATCTGGCGCTCGTCGTCCACCGGAACGCCCGGTTTGGCGGCTTCGGGCCGCGGGTAGCCCGCCGCAGGAACCCCGAGAACAAAGGAGCTGCCATGAACATCCGGGATCTGATGACCCGCAACCCGATCATCTGCACGGCCGACACGAAGCTGACCGATGTCGCGAAGCTGATGCGCGACGAGGACATCGGCGATGTGCTGGTCGGCGACGAGCAGACGCTGTGCGGCATCGTGACCGACCGCGACATCGTCGTGCGCGGCCTCGCCGAGCGCGACGACGTGACGACAGCCGTCGCCGGTGACGTCTGCTCGGACGACGTCTGCACCGTCGATGTCGACGACGACATCGGTGACGTCGTGCAGACGATGGAACAGCGCGCGCTGCGCCGCGTCCCCGTGACGGACGACGGCTCGGTCGTCGGCATCGTCTCGCTGGGCGACCTCGCCACCGCGCTCGACGAGGAATCGGCGCTGGGCAAGATCAGCGCGGCGGCGCCGTCGCCGAACCAGTAGGCGCACACGTCCCGGAGTCATCGTCACCTGCCGGCGACGGTGTCACGGCCTAACGTTCTCCCCGAGCCCGCCGACCGGTGCGCGGGCGGGAACCGGGATGACCGAAACGTCGCACAACCTGACGCTCGAGGAGATCGGCAAGCTCGCCGGCGTCTCCCGTTCGACCGTGTCGCGCGTGATCAACGGTCAACGTCACGTGCGCGCAGACGTACGCGACCGCGTCGAAGCGGTGATCGCCGAGACCGGCTATCTCCCCAACCAGGCCGCCCGCGCACTCGTCTCGAATCGGACGGGGCTGATCGGGCTCGTGATGCCCACCGATGCCGAGGAGTTGTTCGGCGATCCGTACTACTCCGCGCTCGTGGCCGGGATCCAGCTGGGGTGTGCCGACGCCCGGCTGATCTTCTCGATCTTCCCGGTCGACGGGCAGCGCGACGAGATGACGGTGCTCTCGACGCTCGTCGCCCAGGGTTTCGTCGACGGCTTGATCGTCACCGCCGGCGCGGGCAGCGACCGGCTGATCACAGCGCTTCGCGACCGCGGCAAGAACATGGTCGTCGTCGGGCACCCGGCCGACGATCGGGGGTTGCGCCGGGTCGACGTCGAGAATCGGGCCGGCAGCGCCGCGGCGGTCGCACACCTGGTCGGTCTCGGTCGAACGCGCGTCGGCTTCGTCGGACCGGGCGCGTCGTACCTCTACGGCCGCGAACGGCTCGAGGGATATCGCGACGCGCTCGTCGACGCGGGCCGGGGGCTGGAGGATCGGCTCGTGCGACACGCCGAGCCGACCGTCGAGGGCGGCTTCGAGGCGGCGCACGCCCTGCTGGCCGAAGATCCCGACAGTGTGCATGTCGCGACCGACACGATGGCGGTCGGCGTGCTGCGGGCGATCGCCGAACGTGGCCTGCGCGTCCCGGACGACGTCGCGGTCGTCGGCTTCGACGGGTTCCCGGGCGCGCCGCGTACCGAACCGTCGTTGACGACCGTCGTCCAACCGGTCGTCGACGTGGGCCGCACCGCAGTGCACCAACTCCATCGCGATCAGGATCTCGCCGAGCTCGTCGTGCTCCCGACGGTGCTGCGCATCGGCGCCACCTGCGGCGCGATCGGCGGCGCCTGAACCGGCGCCGGTCACCGGTCGCGCCGATCCCGGTTGACAGATGCACCCGCGCCACGTACTGTGCTGGGAGCGCTCCCAGATGCCGCCGACGGTGGCTGGCTGGCGCGGGCCGAACACGACCGACATGGGGGATGCAATGCGAAGCCGAACGACGAAGCTGGGTCTGGTGACCGCGCTGCTGGTGGGTTCCGTACTCGCCACGCAGGCGGCGACGAACGCCGTCCCCCCGGCCACCGAGGTCAGCGGGATCGACGATTTCGAAGACGGCGACGTCTCCGATTGGAACTTCTTCGGCGGCAACGCCGCCGGCGGCGGCGGCGGCGCACTCGACGATCGCCCCAAGGAGGGGACGTACTACTTCAGCACCGGCTGGGGCGGCAACGGTACGGCGAGCGGCTTCTACGGCGGCGCGTTCAAGAACTACCCCGACACCGGACAGGTACCGGTGCCGGCCGACCCCTGGTTCAACGTCTGGATCTACCAGCAGAGCGACACCACGGTCGACCAGTACTCGCTGGAAATCACGCTGCGCGAGGACACCGACGGCAACGGTTGGACCAACGGCGCCGAGGACTCGATGCGCCTCGACACCACGTTCACGACCACCGACTTCGACGACCGTTGGAAGCTGCTCAGCGCACCGCTCAGCAGCTTCGTCGACCAGGGCACGGGCGGCAACGGCGTCCTGGAGGGCAACGTCGACGAGGTCGTCATCGTCATCGCCGGTGTGCAGGGCGCCGCCGGCTCGGTCATCGAGCTCGACTTCGACCAGTTCGTCCTCACCCCCGACGGCCCGCTCGCATTCGACGACATGGAGCACGGGGACCCGTTCGGCAACGGGTGGTTCACATTCTCCGTCGGCGGTGGCGGCGGCATCGGACCGAACACGGCCGACCTGCCGCCGGCGAACGGCGGCACGTACTCACTCGAGACCGGGTGGGGCTCGGGCGGGACGCCCGGATTCTTCGGAGGCTTCGGACGGACGAACCCGACCGACCTGACCGGTGCCAGCTACTTCAACTTCTGGATCAACCCGGACGCAGGACAGGACTACACGCTCCAGGTCAATCTCCAAGAGGACGACAACGGTGACGGCTCGATCGCCCAAGCCGACGACGACGAGTTCCGGTTCAACTGCGTGGTGTCGGCGACCGGGCCGTGTGCGGTCGCCGGTGGCGGTTGGCAGCTCGTGTCGATCCCGCTCGCCGACTTCTTCCACAACACCACGTTCCTGTTCGGCGGCAATGGCGTGCTCGATGCATCGCCCGTCGCGGGTGGCGGCAACGGCGAGCTGATCAACGTCGTCGTCGGGGTCGACAGCACGTCCGGGGCCGACGTCACGTTCCGCACCGACTACTGGACATTCACGGACGGCCCGCTCGCGAGCACCGTGATCGACGACTTCGAGAGCGGTCTGCCGTTCGGAGCTGCGGTTCCCGACGGCGAGCCCCTCGGGTTCTACACCTTCCAGGGTGACGGCAGCGTCGGCATCGCGACGGCCGCGACCCCGCCGGCGCCGACGCTCCCAGCGATCGGCACCCCGAACAACGCCATGCAGATGGATGTCGACGTGTCGTCGTTCGCGGGCTACATCCACGCCTTCGAGAACGCTGCGGTCGACACCTGGGTCACCCAGGACTGGTCGACGAGGGAGGGCATCTCGTTCTGGATGTTCGGCGCAGGCAGCGGCACCCAGATGTTCATCGACATCCTCGACAACCGCAACCCCGGGTCGACGACCGATGACGCCGAACGCTTCACCGTCCCCTTCACCGACGACTTCACCGGCTGGCGGCTGATCGAGCTGCCGTTCGCGTCCTTCGTCCGCAAGGAGATCGGTAACGGCGCCCCGAACGACGGCCTCGGCCTGTTCGAGATGCACGGGTACGCGCTCGGCACGCTCGGGACCGGCGGTCCGCAGACGTTCTACTTCGACCAGGTGAGCGTCTACGGCACCGGCGAGCCCCCGGCGTTGGCGGTCAACTTCTCACAGCAGAACACCTTCATCGAAGAAGGCGCGACGGGCAATGTCGGTGTCAAGCTCAACCGGCCGATGGGCCCGGAGGACCCGGCTCAGGTGAGTATCGACTTCGCCACCGAGCGGGCCAACGCTGTCCCCGGCGAGGAGTTCACTCCGACGAGCGGCACGCTGACGTTCACCAATGGCGGGGACACTGAACTGTTCTTCCCGGTCGAGACGTTCGACGACACCAAGTTCGAAGGCGACGAGCAGATCGTCATCAGGCTCACCAACCCGGTCGGTGTCGACCGGGGCGCCCTGTTCCAGGGCTCCGTGCTGATCGACGACAACGACCCGTTCGACCCCGAATTGCTCGACGGGTTCGTCCAGGGTGCATGGTTCTACGAGGGCGAGGGGCTGGTCGAGTTCGACTCGGCCGCGGACCGCGTGCTCGTCGGCGACCCCGACGAACGGCCGGGCCAGGACCAGGTCGAGGAGTTGCTCACGGCGTTCGTCCCCGGGGCGGGCCCGGCCTACGACGCACAGGTGCGCGACGTCGAGGACGACCTCGCCGGCCTGCTCCCGGCGAGCAGCAACAAGATCTCCAAGCGCATCGAGAAGGCGATCGACCGCCTCGAGGATGTGCTCGACCCGAAGAACTGGGTCGACGGGTTCTTCCTCGACGACAACGACGGCAAGAAGGCCTTCGACCGCCTCCAGCAGGCGGCCAAGGAACTCGACAAGATCGTCGACGACGGCGGGCCCGAGGCGGTCGACGCGCAGGTGGCAATCGACGCACTGGTCGCGGTCGCAGCGGCGATCACCGCGAACCAGATCGCGATCGCCGGGCGCAACGGCGCCGACCAGGACCACATCGACGTCGCCGTCGAGCAGATGGACGCCGCCGCCGCCGACCTCGCTGCCGGCAAGCCGGACAAGGCGGTCCAGCACTACCGCAAGGCGTGGCAGGAGGCCAGCAAGGGCATCGACGACCTGATCGCCGACGGCACGACGCTCACAGCCGCCTCGCTCGTGCGCGACGTTCCGCTGGGCCAGGACTGGACCGGGACCGAGTCGCTCGACTTCTGGTTCAACGGGACCGGCAGCGGCGAATCGATCGCCGTCAACCTGAAAGACAACCGCGCGCCTGACCCGGGACCATCCGACTGGAGCCTGGTGTGGTCCGACGAGTTCGACGACCCGGCCGGCACCGCGCCGGATCCCGAGAACTGGGCCTACGAGCTCGGCGACACCACCCCCGACGGCAAGAACGGTTGGGGCAACGAGGAGCTCCAGTACTACACCGACGACCCTGCCAACGCGCAGACCGACGGCGCCGGCAACCTCGTGATCACGCTCGACGAAGCCGACGGCAGCCAAGAGTGCTACTACGGCCCCTGCGAGTTCGAGTCGGCTCGCCTGCTCACCCAGAATCGGGCCGAGTTCGCGTACGGTCGGATCGAGTCCCGGCTGCGGGTGCCGACCGGCGGCGACGGCCTGTGGCCGGCGTTCTGGAGCCTCGGTACCGACATCACGTACAACCCGTGGCCGGGCGCCGGCGAGATCGACTTCATGGAGTACGTCAGCCGTCTCCCGAACGAGATCTTCGGGACGATCCATGGTCCCGGTTACAGCGGCGGGGGCAGCTTCAACGGCATCTACGACTTCGGCGAGCCCGTGTACGACGACTTCCACACGTTCACCGTCGAATGGGAGCCGAATCTGATCACGTGGTACGTGGACGGCATCCAGTACCACCAGGCCGACCCGTCCGACGTGGGCGGCCCGTGGGTGTTCGAGAAGCCGTTCTTCCTGCTGCTCAACTTCGCCATCGGCGGCAACTTCGGCGGTGCGATCGATCCGGCGAACACGTACCCGCAGGAGTACTTCATCGACTACGTCCGGGTCTATCAGGGCCCCGACACCGCCGAGCGGTTCGAGGCGAGCTTCGTCGACAGCATGGCCGGGTGGCAGCAGGTGTCGGTCCCGATCAGCGACTTCGTCCGCAGCGCCGACCAGCCGGTCGGCGCCCCGAACGACGGCCTGACCCTCACTGACGTCTGGGGATACGGGTTCGACCTGCCGTATCCGGCGGGCGGCACCTACCAGTTCGACGAGGTGCGCCGGACGCCGTTCCCGCCGCCCACCGAACTGATCGTGACGAACCTCGACGACAGCGGACCCGGATCGCTGCGTGAGGCATTGGCGCTGATCGCGGACGGCGGGACGATCACACTCGACCCCTCGCTCGCGGGCAGCACGCTGACGCTGACGTCGGGTCAGCTCGGCATCACCACGTCGTTGACGATCGACGCGTCGGCTGCTTCACCGTTCACGATCAGCGCCGGCGGGGCGTCTCGTGTGATCGAGATCGGAGCGGGTATCGACGTCTCGATCAACGACGTCGTCCTCCGCGACGGTGTCGCGGCACCGCAGGGTGGCGGCATCCTCAACTCCGGCGATCTCAGTCTCGACCGCGTCACCGTCACGAACAACACCGAGAACGACGGCAACCCGCCGAGCGGTGCCCTGTTCGACCTGGGTGGTGGCGGCATCTACAACGGCGATGGCGCCACGCTGAACCTGACCGACAGCACGGTGAGCAACAACACGTCGACGAACCACAACGGTGGCGGGATCTACTCGTTCTTCAACACGACGACCAACATCTCCACCAGCACGATCAGCGGCAACGTCGGTGGTGACGTCGCCGGCGGCCTGCGCACGCTCGGCGACGCGACGATCACCGGCAGCACGATCAGTGGCAACACGTCAACCGGTTGGCACGGCGGCGGAATCTTCGCCACCGATGGCGTCGTGACGATCGAGGGCAGCTCGATCGTCGACAACGTGGCGCTCCCGGCCGGCACGGCCGGCGGCATCATGGTGGCGACGTTCGGTGCGCCGGTCATCGTCACGCTCGAGAACAGCATCGTCACCGGCAACCTCGACAAGAACTGCCAGGTCGAGGGCGGTCCCCCGAACGCCGTGCTCACGTTGTTGGGTGGCAACACGATCGACGACGCGAGCTGCGACCCACCGTGACGGGCACCTGGCGGGTGACGTCGGGGCGGCCGACACTTCGTAGGATTCCGGCCGCGTAGGAACCCGACCGCATCGGCGCGGGCCGCACAACTGAAGGGTGAAGCCCATGCTGACGGGCGAGCTGTCGTCCGTGGACGGCACTGACTACTACCGCATCAGCGGTGTCGAGCACATGGAGCCGTTCTTGATGACGGTCGTCTCCGACACGGACCTCTGGATGTTCGTGTCGAGCACTGGTGCGCTGACCGCGGGTCGCGTCGACGCCGACCACGCGCTGTTTCCCTACGAAACCGACGACCGGGTGCACCGCGCCGCGGGCCTCGCCGGCCCGGTGACCGTGATCGCGCGCGTCGTCGACGGGCGACGCGAGATCTGGCGACCGTTCTGGTCCGAGCGCACGGTCAGCTGTACGCGGGCGATCGAGAAGAGCGTTCTCGGCGATCGGGTGGTCTTCGAGGAGCACAACGAGCGTTGGGGTCTGCGGTTCCGCGCGACGTGGGCGCCGTCGGATGCACACGGCTGGGTCCGCACCGTCGAAGTCGTCGACCTCAACTCGAGCGGCGCGGAACTCGAGGTGCTCGACGGGCTGCTCGACGTGATGCCGTCCGGGGTCGATGCCCACACCGAACAGATCCGGTCAAACCTCGTCGACGCGTACAAACGATCCGAGACGGGCCCATGGGGTTCGCTGGCGGTTTACACCCTCGAGTCGTTGATCACGGACCGGGCCGAGCCCGCCGAAGCGCTGACCGCCACCACCGTGTGGGCGTCCGGCTGGACAGACGCACGCGTCGACCTCGATGCCCGCTCGGTCGCGGCGATGGCGGAGGGGCGACCGTCCGCGGGGTATCACCTGCTGACCGGACGCGCCGGTGCGTACCTGCTGCGCGGTGCCGTCGCCGTGCCCGCGGCCGGCGCGGTGTCATGGTCGATGGTGTGCGACACCGGGCTCGCCCACGGCGACGTCGTCGCGCTCGCTCATCTCGCGCACGACCCCGACGCCGCCACGACCCTCCACGAGGACATCGAAGCCGGATCGTGGCGGTTGCGCGAGTTGCTCGCCGGTGCCGACGCGTTCCAGTCGACGGCCGACCCGATTGCCGATGCCCACCATGCGTCGAATGTGCTGTTCAACTCGATGCGCGGCGGGGTGTTCCCGTACGGCCACGAGGTGCCCGTGGGCGACCTGGTCGACTTCGTCCACGAACGCAACCATGAGGTGGCCGCCCGTTCCGAAGACTGGTTGCGCGCCCGCGCGCCGCAGGTCGACGCGGCGGACCTTCGTGCCGATGCCCTCGCGAATGGCGACGCCGACCTGGTTCGTCTGGTGTTGGAATATCTTCCACTCACGTTCTCTCGCCGGCACGGCGATCCGAGCCGACCGTGGAACCGCTTCTCGATCAACGTGCGCGATGACGGCGGTCGTGAGCTGCTGTCGTACGAGGGCAACTGGCGCGACATCTTCCAGAACTGGGAAGCGCTGCTGCGGTCGTACCCGGCGTACCACGTCAACGTCGTCGCCAAGTTCGTCAACGCCTCGACCCCCGACGGGTACAACCCGTATCGGCTGTCACGTGCCGGCATCGACTGGGAGGTGCCGGATCCTGACGACCCGTGGAGTCACATCGGGTACTGGGGCGACCATCAGATCATCTATCTGCTCCGGCTGCTCGAGGCCTGGGATCATCACGAGCCGGGTGCGATGTGCAAATGGTTCGACCGGTCGGTCTTCGTGTACGCCGACGTGCCCTACACGATCGCCGACCACGACGCGATCGTCAGCGATCCGCGCAGCACGATCACCTACGACGAGCAGAAGGCGGCGGCGATCGATGCACGCGAGCGGCGGCTCGGACCGGACGGCCGGCTGGTGGTCGCGGGCGACGGAAGGCTCGTCCGCGTCGGGCTGGGTGAGAAGCTGCTCGTGGCCGCACTCGCCAAGCTGTCCAACTTCGTGCCGGGCGGCGGCATCTGGCTGAACACCCAGCGACCCGAGTGGAACGACGCGAACAACGCCCTCGCCGGCCCGGGGCTCTCGATGGTGACGCTGTACCACCTGCGTCGCTATCTGCAGTTTCTCGATGATCGCCTCGCCGCACTGGACATCGATGACCTTGCGATGTCGGCGTCGGTCGCAGTGTGGCTGACCGACATCGCGGCGGCCCTCGATGAATTGGCCAGTCGAGCGGGGCCGCTCGATGATCACGCCAGACGGACGGCCGTGGACGCGCTCGGCCGGGCGGCCGAACGTCACCGGGCGCGTGCACTGAAGGGAATCGACCCGGCGACCGTCCCGGTGCGGGTTGGGGACGTCCGTGGACTGTGCACTCGTGCGGGCCAGCTGCTGGACGACTCGATCCGCGACGCCCGACGCGATGACGGACTGTTCCATTCGTACAACCGGCTGTCGTTCCCGGCGAACGACACCGCACGGGTCGATGAGCTCGGCGCGATGTTGGAGGGTCAGGTCGCGGTGCTGACGTCCGGAACGCTCGACGCCGTCGAATCACGCGACCTGATCGATGCGCTGTTCTCGTCGGGGATGTATCGCGCCGACCAGCAGTCGTTCATGCTCTACCCGGTCGTCCAGCTCCCATCGTTCCTCGATCGCAACCTCGTGCCGGACGACGCTGTCGCGAGACTGGCCGATGTCCGCGCGGCGTCGCTCCCGGCGATCTTCGCCACCGACCCGGACGGCGGCCTGCGGTTCCGACCCGAGGCCGTCAATGCGGTCGCGCTGGCGGAGCTGCTGGACGCCGCCGACGTGGACGGTTCCGAGCGCAGCACGATCAGTGCGGTCTACGAGCGGGTGTTCGAGCACGCCTCGTTCACGGGACGTTCCGCCGGCATGTACGGGTACGAAGGCATCGGTTCGGTGTACTGGCACATGGTCGCCAAGTTGCTGCTGGCCGTGCAAGAGACGTACTGGTCGGCGATCGACGCCGACGCACCGGACGACCAGGTGGACGGCCTCGCAGACGCGTACCGCCGGGTCCGCGCCGGCCTCGGGTTTCGCAAGGGACCGGCGGAGTACGGCGCGATCCCCACTGACTGCTACTCGCACACCCCTGCGCACGCCGGAGCCCAGCAACCGGGCATGACCGGACAGGTGAAAGAGGAGATTCTCACCCGTTTCGGGGAACTCGGCGTTCGGGTGGTCGCGGGCCGCATCACGCTGTCGCCCGGCCTGATCGACCCGGCCGAAGTCCTCGCCTCCGATCCCGATGGGGCCCGCTCCCGGTTCACGCTCTGCGCGGTGCCGATGACGATCGGGGCCGGGAGCGCCGACGGCGTGGCGGTCACAGGCGCGGACGGGACCCGCGACGAGCGCCCGGGGCTTCACCTCACCGAGCAGCAGTCGGAGGCGTTGTTCGCCCGCAACGGGGAGATCGCCTCGGTCGACTGGACGCTCGGCCCGGCCACGGTCGAGCGGTGGCGCCGGCAGGCTCAGGCCCCCTGACCGGCGCGCTCGCGTCGCCGATGCCGTGACGTAACGTCGCTCCGTGCACCCCGGCCCCCCAGATGCGGTGGCGTCGTCCGCGCGGGACGGCGCGACGATCGCCGATGCCGTTCTCCCGGGCCGTCTCGAACGACTGCTGAGCGAGTTGCGCGAAGAGCGCGTCCCGGCGCTCGACGGTGCACCCGAGGGCCTCGGTGCACTCGTCGAGTTGAGCTACGCCCTTCGGCCCCACGTACACGAGGGTCGGGTGCCGACGTACGGCGCGATTGTCGCTCCGCCGTCGATCGTGGTCGGCGACCAGCCCTCGTTCCGGGACGGACCGAACGTGACGCTGATCCCCGTCGGCGGTCTGGATGTGCGGTTTGCTCGGAGGTTCGCCGACGGGATGGCGACGTTCGCCGTACGACTGCCCGACGGGATCAGCCACATCGCGTGCTTCGGCCGCGACGTGTCCGCCGAATACGACCTGGTCGGACTGCAGACGATGCTCGGTGGGCTCGTCATCCAACGCCACCCCGGCGGTCAGGTGCGGGTGTTCGGACCGTCCGGCGTCGTGCGCTGGGACGGCATCAGCTGGCATCACGACCCGCCGCTCGAGTCGTGGCTCCTCCGGCTCGGGGCGGCCGCCGATCATCTTCCGATCGACGCCATGCGCGCAGTGCTCCGCTTCGCCGTCCACGAACTCGGCGGACGTCGCATCGGCTCGACGCTGATCTGGCGGCCGGTCGATCCGACACCGCCGGACGGCCGGGTCGAACCGCTCGTGCACAACGTCCCGTTGCTGCGGCTCGGGCGTCCGGGCGAGGCGGCTGCCATCGCCCACGCGTTGGCTCAGACCGACGGTGCCGCGGTCTTCGACGGCGACGGCGGCCTGCGCTCGATCGGCCTGCGTCTGGCGCCGTCGTCGACTGCCGAGACGAGCGTCCGGGCGATGAGTGGGATGCGGCACACGTCGGCTCTGCGGTACTCGTTCGACGACCGCGACTGCGTTGTGATCGTCGTGTCCGACGCCGGCCCGGTGACGATCATGCATGCGGGTGACGTGATCACCAAGCTCGATCCGCTCGACGAGACAATCGGCTGACCGATCGGCCGGGGCGCCCTCGCCGGTGGGTTCCGCGCACGGCTATCTTGAGACCGAGAGCGAGAGCAGAGGTCACGATGGATTGGTTCGTACCGGCCGACACGGCCGCAGCAAGTGAACTGCGACGAGAGGTGCGGGCGTATCTCGATCGCCACTCCTCGCCGGGCTCGGATGTCGAGGGTGCCGAGCTGGCCTTCTCGGAGCTGCTGACGAACGCCGTCGAGCACTCGGGCGGCAACGCGGTCTGGGTGTCGCTCGACTGGATGGCGGCCAACCCGGTGGTGACGATCTACGACCTCGGCGAGAGCTTCGAGCTGCCGGCGACGCCCGAGGTCCCGGTGGACTCACCGCGCGGCCGGGGCCTGCTGATCGCGTCGCATCTCACCCGTGAGCTCGCCGTCGCCGCCAGGGATGTCGGCAACAGGGTGTCGGCGGTGCTCGATGTCGAACGTCCGCCGTCCCCGGACATCGACCAGTCACCGGGGCGGGCGAGACTGCCGCTCGTGGCCGAGGCGGTCGACGGCTACTTCCCCCGCGAGCCGTTCCTCCGTGCGCTCGTCGTCGAACTCGCCGAGTCGGTCGACCGCACGCAGGGCCCCGCCGTCGCGGAAGGCGCGATCGCCGCGGTCGGCGCCAAGGTCGGCTCGCAGATGGAGACCGCCTTCCGGGCCGACGCCGACCTTGCGGGCACGTTGTCACCCGACCAGATCGCGACGCTGTACGTCGGGCTCAAGTCGGCGATCGGCGGCGATTTCTACATCGTCAGCGTCGACGACGACAAGATCGTGCTCGGCAACCGCCGCTGCCCGTTCGGCGAGGCGGTCACGCAGGCTCCGAGCCTGTGCCGGATGACGAGCAGCGTCTTCGGCGGCATCGGCGCCCGCAACGCGGGGCGCGACGTCGCCGTCCATCTCGAAGAGCGGATCGCGGTCGGTGACCCCGAGTGCCGAGTGGTCATCTGGCTCCGCGACCCTCCTGAGGAAATCGTTCCCGTCGTCCATCGGTACCAGGCGCCGCCGGATCGGCCGGGCTGACCCGTGACCGAACAGCCGGCTGTGCCCGGCGTGGTCGTGATCGGCGTCGACGACGCCGGCGCGATCGTCCACATCACCGACAACGTGGCGGCGATGTTGGGATGGGAAGCCGACGAGGTCATCGGGCAGCCGTTGCGGTCGCTGATTCCCGAGCGGTTCAGGCGGCGGCACTCGGATGGGTTCGAACGCTTCGTCGAGACGGGCGACATGCAACTCGTCGGCCGGCCCCTGCACGTCCCAGCGCTGCGCGCCGACGGCGGTGAGGAGGATGTCGAACTCGTCTTGTCGATCCCGCCGCGGTCCGACCCGGCCACGGTGATCGGCGTCATCCGTCGGGTCGAGGCGCTGCAGCAACCGACCCACTTCCGGCTCACCGACGAGCTGCGCCAGGCAATGGACGGCGACGGCCCGCTGGAGGAGATCATGCTCCGCAGCCTCGACGTGGTCGGGTCACAACTCGGCGCGCGCCTCGGTGCCGCCTGGGTCCACGACCCGTGGCTCGACGGGCTGCGGGCGATCGTCAGCTGGGAAGCCGACCCCGGCGCGACGCCCGGCTACGCGGACGCCCGCTCCGATCCTGCCTTTGCCGAATCGACGGAGCACCTCGCCGACGTGTTCGCCCGCGGGCAGTCGTTGTGGATCGACGACCTGCGGGCGATCGAACCCACGGTCGAGCGGTGGGGCGACGGCGCGCGTCCCGCCGCTTCGTACATCGCGCTCGTCGCCGACGACCGGTCGGTCGGCGTTGTCGAGTTGATCCACGCGACCGGCCGCGACCTGTCGATCGAGGGTCAGGAAGCGCTGACGTTCCTCGGGAGCGAGCTGGGGCGGCTCGTCGCCGGACGGATCCGCGACGACATGGCCGCCGCCGAGCGCCGTCGGGTCCGCCTGGCGCTGGAGTCACGCGGGGTCGCCACCTGGAGCTACCGCGTGCCGAGCGGTGTGATGACCGCCGACGACCGACTGGCCGAGCTGTACGGGTTGCCCCCGGACACGGCAGGTGGTCACTTCGCTCGCTACGCCGATCTGATCCTCCCGGATGACCGGCGCGAGACCCGCGAAGTCGCACGAGCGGCAATCGACCGGCGCGAGCGGTTCGAGTTCCGTTACCGAGTGCGTCGTCCCGATGGCGAGCTCCGATGGCTGGAGGGCTCGGGCGCCCCGGTGCTCGGCGTCGACGGCGAGATCCGCGAGATCACCGGCGTGCTGTACGACGTCACGGCCGAGGTCACCGCCCGCCGCGAGCTCGAGGAGCAGGCGCGGTTCGCGGCCCTCGCCGCCGAGGTCGGTCAGGCGTTCGTGCGCGACGAGCCGTTGGCCGCGAAGCTGCAGCGGACAACGGACGCCATCGTCGAGCACCTCGATGCGGCGTTCGCTCGCGTCTGGACGCGTAATGCCGACGCCGACACGCTCGTGCTACGGGCGAGCTCCGGTCGGTACACCCACCTCGACGGCGCGCACGCCCGGATCCGTCTCGGCGAGTACAAGATCGGCCGGATCGCTGCGTCGATGGAACCGCACCTGACCAACGACGTCGAACACGACGAGAACATCTCTGATCCCGAGTGGGCTCGCGACGAGGGGATGCGGTCGTTCGCCGGGTATCCATTGGTCGTCGGCGGACGCTGCGTCGGCGTGCTGGCGTTGTTCGCTCGGCACGAACTGCCGGACGGCACGTTGCGTGCGCTCGCCGCGGTCGCCGACACCGTCGCAGTCGGAAGTGAACAGTCACGCGCCGCCGAGGAGGTGATGGCGTTGTACGGCGAGTCGCATCGCCACGCGGCAACGCTGGAAGCAGCGCTGCGCGACCGGGCCCACGTCGCCGAGGTGCTGCAGGCCAGCCTCGTGCCCCGGTCGCTTCCGGACGTCCCCGGGTTCGAGGTGCGCGCCCGCTACCGCGCCGGCGTCGAGGAGGTCGGCGGCGACTTCTACGACGTGCTGCTCGTCGGCGGGGACCGGTGGGCATTCCTGATCGGCGACATCTGCGGACGCGGCCCGGAAGCGGCGCGGCTCACCGCGCTCGCGCGTCACAGCCTGCGCCTCGCCGTGATGCTGGGCCACGAACCGGTCGAAGCCCTGACTGCGCTCAACCGGGCGCTGCTGCACAGCGACAACGACGGCCGCTTCTGTACTGCGGTGTGTGGTGTGATCTCGGCCGGCGACGGCGGCACCGCGCAGGTGGAGGTCGGCGCCGCCGGGCATCCGGCTCCGCTCGTCGTGCGCGAGAGTGGCGCGGTCGAGGAGGTCGACGTGAGCGGCACGCTGCTGGGCGTGCTCCCGGACGTCTCGATCTCCCGAGGCGACATCGCGTTGCACCCGGGCGACACGATCGTCGTCTACACCGACGGCGTCATCGAGGCTCGACGCGACGGCGAGATGTTCGGCATCGAACGGCTGCACCATGTCGTGGCGCAGTTCGCCCACGACGGCGCCGAGGCGCTCGTCGACGGCGTCCTTGCCGCGGTCTCGGACTTCGACGAGAGCGCGAGCAAGGACGATCTCGCGATCCTCGCCATTCGCCGGACCTGAGCCGACGCCCGGCGCAGCGCGATGTGGCCGTCGCGTCAGGGTGTGGGATCTGGCCGCGGGGTGACGGGGTCGGGGACGACCGGTGTGTGCGTCGGATCGGGATCCGGGATCGTCGGCGTGTGGGTCGGATCGGGCTCGGGGATGATCGGTTCGGTGGGCTGATCCGGCTGATCGGGGACAGGGGTGTCACTCATGTCCCCGAGGTACCCCGCGTCGTCCCGCTCCACACCCGGACCACCGGCTGTTCGTGCCGTCCCGCATGTGCGAAAGTTGCGGGATGGACGCTGGAAATGATCCGGATCCGCCGACTCACCACGGCCCACTGCGTTTCCAGGTGCCCGAGCCATCCGCCCGCCCGGGTGACGAGCCCGACTTCTCGTATCTCGACGTCCCGCCGGCGGGTGACACCCGACGGCCGGAGGTCTCGGTCGACCCGCATCAGATCCGTGATCTCGCGGACGCGATGATCCGGGTGCTCGACGACGACGGCAACGCCGTCGGTCCGTGGGCGCCCGGTGCCGAGTTGAGCGCGGACGCGATGCGCCGCGCACTGCGGGCGATGGTGATCACCCGCGCCTACGACGATCGGATGTTCCAGTCGCAACGGCAGGGCAAGACGTCGTTCTACATGCGCAGCACCGGCGAGGAGGCGATCGCCGTCGGCCATGCGCTCGAGCTGGGCCCCCGCGACATGTTCTTCCCGACGTACCGCCAGCAGGGCTGGCTGATCGCCCGCGAGTGGCCGCTGGTCGACATGATGTGTCAGATCTTCTCCAACGAGCGCGACCGGCTGCACGGGCGGCAGATGCCGGTGATGTACTCGGCGAAGGAGGCCGGGTTCTTCACGATCTCCGGCAACCTCGGGACGCAGTTCATCCAAGCGGTGGGGTGGGCGATGGCATCCGCGATCGCGGGGGACACGTGTCTTGCCGCCGGCGTCGTCGGCGAGGGAACCACTGCCGAGGCCGACTTCCACCATGCGCTCACATTCGCCGCCACGTATCAGGCGCCGGTGATCCTCAACGTCGTCAACAACCAGTGGGCGATCTCGTCGTTCCAGGGCATCGCGGGTGGCGCCAGCAGCACGTTCGCGGCGCGGGCGATCGGCCACGGCATCCCGGCGCTGCGCATCGACGGCAACGACTATCTGGCGGTCGTCGCCGGCATCAGGTGGGCCGCCGAGCGGGCCCGCCGCAACCACGGCCCGACACTGATCGAATGGGTCACCTACCGCGCCGCCGCGCACTCGTCGTCCGACGACCCGTCGAAGTACCGGCCGCAGGACGAGTGGAAGGCCTGGCCGCTGGGCGACCCGGTCGAACGCCTGGCAACCCACCTCGGGCAGATCGGCGAGTGGTCACCCGTCCGTCAGAACGAGCTCGACGAGGAGGCGAAGGCGATCGTGCGGGCGGCGGCCAAGGAGGCCGAGGGATACGGCACGCTGCTCGACGGTCACGTCGCGGATCGCCGGAGTCTGTTCGAGGACGTGTTCAAGGAGATGCCGGCCCACCTGCGTCGCCAGCGCGATGAGCTGGAGCGCCTGACGTGACGGCGATGGCGATGAACGTCGCGATCCGGTCGGCGCTCGACGTCATGCTCGGGCGTGATGGACAGGTCGTCGTGTTCGGTGAGGACGTCGGCTACTTCGGGGGTGTCTTCCGCTGTACCGAAGGACTGCAGTCGAAGTACGGGGAGACGCGCGTGTTCGACACGCCGATCGCCGAGGGCGGCATCATCGGCGTTGCCGTCGGCATGGGCGCGTACGGGCTGCGCCCGGTCGCCGAGATCCAGTTCGCCGACTACGTGTATCCGGGCCTCGACCAGCTGATCTCCGAGGCGGCCCGGTTGCGGTACCGCTCGGGCGCCGATTTCACCGCGCCGCTCACCGTCCGGATGCCGGCCGGCGGCGGCATCCACGGCGGGCAGACGCACAGCCAGAGCCCGGAGGCGCTGTTCACCCATGTCTGCGGGTTGAAGACGGTGCTCCCGTCGACGCCGTACGACGCGAAGGGTCTGTTGATCGCCTCGATCGAGGACGACGACCCGGTCGTGTTCCTCGAACCGAAGCGGCTCTACAACGGTCCGTTCGACGGCCACCCGGAGCGGCCGATCGTGCCGTGGACCGACCACCCGCTCGGTGATGTGCCCGAGGACTACTACTCGATTCCGCTCGGGGTGGCGGCGGTGCGGCGGCCCGGCAGCGACGTCACCGTCCTGGCCTACGGCACGATGGTCTACGTCGCGGAGGCGGCGGCCGCGGAGACCGGCGTCGACGCCGAGATCATCGACCTCCGCACACTGCTGCCGCTCGACACCGACACGATCGTGCAGTCGGTGGAGAAGACCGGGCGCTGCGTCATCGTCCACGAGGCCACCCGCACGAGCGGCTTCGGCGCGGAGTTGGCGGCGACGGTGCAGGAGCTGTGCTTCTTCCACCTCGAGTCGCCGATCCAGCGGGTCACCGGATGGGACACGCCCTACCCGCACGCGCAGGAGTGGGACTACTTCCCGGGGCCGGGGCGCGTCGGCGCCGCACTTCGATCGGTGATGGAGGACTGAGGTGGGCGAGTACGCGGTGAAGCTGCCCGATGTCGGCGAGGGCGTCGCGGAGGCGGAGATCGTCGAGTGGCACGTGGCCGTCGGCGACACGATCGAAGAGGACGAGGTGCTCGTCGACGTGATGAGCGACAAGGCGACGATCGAACTGCCGTCGCCGGTGAGCGGCATCGTGCGGTGGGTCGGTGGTGAGGTCGGCGACGTGCTCGCCGTCGGCAGCGCGATCGTGGTGATCGACCTCGCCGACGACGGTGCCGCGCCGGCTCCGGCCGTCGCGCCGCCGGCCCCGCAGCCGGCCGCTCCCGCCCCGCCGGATCCGTCCACATCCGTCCCGCCGCCGCCACCGGGTGC
>JABDKP010000146.1 GCA_013002175.1 Ilumatobacter sp. | reverse complement strand
ACTCCGGCCTCACGATGACCACCGCGATGACCAACGCCGTCGGCGGCACCGACCAGGATGTCGGCGGTGCGCCGTTTCAGGTGCTGTTCTTCGTCGGGCTGATCCTGTTCTCGATCACGTTGTTGCTCAACGTCATCGGAGACCGCTTCGTCAACCGCATCCGGCAGCAGTACTGAGCAACGATCGGAGCCATGATGTTCACCACCCCTGCAACCGCCGGCGAGCATGCTGCAGCCTCGGTCCGCGCCGGGCTCACGCGGCACGACCGTGACGTTGCCGGCATGGCGATGCTCGGCATGCTGTTGTTCACCACCCTGGTCACACTGCTCGTCCTCGTCGCGCTGATCGCCCAGGTCGTCGGCGAGTCGAGCAGTCTGCTCGGCGAACGCGGCATCGACTTCGTCACCTCACCGATCGGATCGGACCCGGACAAGATCGGCATCTGGTCCGGGCTCTACGGATCGATCTTCATCGGCGTGTTCGTCGTGCTCGTGGCGATTCCGCTCGGTCTCGCGGCGGCGATCTACCTCGAGGAATACGCCAACGCCCAACACCGCCTGACGCGCCTGATCATGGTCAACATCCGCAACCTCGCCGGCGTGCCGGCCGTGATCTACGGCGTCCTCGGGTTCATCATCTTCACCCAGTGGCTCGAGCCGGTGACGAACGGCCAGTCGGTGATCGCGGCCGGCCTGACGATGGCGCTGCTCGTGCTTCCGATCGTGGTGATCACCTCGATGGAGGCGATCCGTGCGGTCCCGGGTTCGCTGCGCGACGCCGGCTTCGGGGTCGGTGCATCGCGGTGGGAGGTCACACGCGACCACGTGCTCCCGTACGCCGCGCCGGGCATCCTCACCGGAACGGTCCTGTCGGTCGCCCGGGCACTCGGCGAAGCGGCCCCCTTGATCATCGTCGGCGCGATCACGGGTCTGCTTCCGGAGACGTCGTTCACCGGCAAGTTCACGGCCATCCCGATCCTGATCTACCAGTGGACCGGGAGGCCGAAACCGCCGAACAGCGAGTTCGCGTTCACCGAGAGCGCCGCGGCGGCCGGGCTCGTCCTCCTGGTCATCGTGCTCGTGTTCAACGCGTCGGCCGTCTACCTCCGGAACCGGTTCGAGAAGACCCGTGTCGGAAGTTGAGCAGCAAGGAGACGACAGATCGATGAGTAACGTTGACACCAGCCCCGCCCGCGCCCATCTCCCCATCACGCACAGTCACGGATTCCGCATGACCGACGCCACGACGGCCCAGACCCTCACGATGGCCGACGACGAACCAGCCGATGAGACCATCGTCTTCGAGATCGCGGACCTCAGCGTCTACTACGGCGACTTCCGGGCGGTGACCGTCGACGAACTGTCCGTGCGGGAGCACGAGATCACCGCGTTCATCGGGCCGTCGGGCTGTGGCAAGACGACGATGCTGCGCAGCCTCAACCGGATGAACGACTTCATCGACATCGCCCGCGTCGAGGGCTCGATCACGTACCACGGCGTCGACCTGTACGACCCGGAGGTCAATGCCACCGAGGTGCGGCGCCGGATCGGGATGGTGTTCCAGAAGCCGAACCCGTTCCCGAAGAGCATCTACGACAACGTCGCCTACGGTCCGCGTCTCGCCGGCGTGAAGAAGCGCGCCGAGCTCGACGACGTCGTCGAGCGTTCGCTGCGTGGTGCCGCGCTGTGGGACGAGGTGAAGGACCGTCTGAAGGAGTCGGGTCTCGGCCTGTCCGGCGGCCAGCAGCAGCGCCTGTGCATCGCCAGGGCGGTCGCCGTCGAACCGGACGTGATCCTGATGGACGAGCCGTGCTCGGCACTCGACCCCATCGCCACCGCACGCATCGAGGACCTGATGCAGGAGATGAAGGAGACCTACACGATCGTGATCGTGACGCACAACATGCAGCAGGCCGGCCGGGTCAGCGATCGCACCGCGTTCTTCACCACCGAGGTCAACCCCGACGGCGAGCGGCGGACCGGTCGCCTGATCGAGTTCGACCGCACCGAGAAGATCTTCTCGATGCCCGAGGACGAGCGGACCGAGCAGTACATCACCGGGAGGTTCGGCTGATGTCCGCCGAGCTGCGCGCCAATTTCCACGAGCAACTCGACCAGATCCGCAACGAAATCGCCCGGATGAGTGCCGACGTGACCGAACTCGTCCCCCGGGCGACGGAGATCCTGCTCGACGCCGACCTGAAGGGCGCGGAGCACGTCATCCTCGGCGACGACGACTACGACGCCCGCTCGATCGAGCTCGAAGAACAGTGCTTCCGCGTCATCGCCCTGCAGGCCCCGGTTGCGCAGGATCTCCGCTCGCTCGTCTCGGCGATCAAGATCATCGCCGACGTCGAACGGTCTGCCGACCTGTGCGTCAACATCTGCAAGGCGACCCGCCGGATCTACGGCCACGAGCTCGACGCCGAGCTGCGCGGCGTGATCCGCAAGATGGGCGAGCAGGCTCACGCGCTGTTCAAGGAGTGCACGGAGGCATACCTCAACCTCGACGGCCCGCGCGCAGCCGCACTGCACGACATGGACTCGTACCTCGACGACCTCCAGCGCCAGTTCATCCAGGTGATCTTCGAGAGTCACGCCGCCGAGCACATCGACCTGCAGGTCGCGGTGCAGCTGGCGGTCGTCGCCCGTTTCTTCGAACGGATCGGCGACCATGCCGTCAACGTCGGCGAGCGCGTTCGCTACATCGTCGACGCGTGGGTGCCCGAGCACCCCTATCCCGAAAGCGACAACGACCCGCCGGAGGTCGTCGCCCTGCCCGAGCTCGGCACCGACGACTGACTTCGATGCTGCTCGCCGTCCTGGCTGCAACGATCGTCGGCGTGACGGTGGGTGGCCTTCTCGCAACGGTGCTGTCCCGCCGGACGGTCGACTCGGCACACGCCACACCCGTCGGCCCTTCCGCAAGCGAGGCGACGGGGTCGAGCGTGCGGGACGCGGTCGACCGCCTGGAGATCGGTGTCGTCATGTTCGACAGCGCAGGCGACGTCACGTTCAGCAACAGCGCGGCGCGGGTGATGAACGGCACGCACGCCGGCCTGATCGTCAACGACCACCTCTCGCAGGTCGTGAAGCGGGTGCGTACCGGCGGTGCGTGGAGCCGGGAGATCGTGCTGCACGGCCCGCCCCGACAGATCATCGCGATCGAGGCCAAGCCACTCCCACGGGGTGGCATCGTCGCCACGATCCAGGATGTCAGCGCCCGAGCCCTCGTCGACGCGATGCGCAAGGACTTCGTCGCCAACATCTCCCATGAGCTGAAGACGCCGGTGGGAGCGATCGCCGTACTCGCCGAGACGATCGCCGACGAGCGTGACCCCACCGTGACGTCGAACCTCTCGGCACGGCTCGTCGACGAGGCCCACCGAGCGATCCGCACGATCGACGACCTGCTCGAACTGTCCCGGATCGAGACGAAGGTGCCCGCCGACGACTGCGTCGACCTGGCGACGATCGTCGATCTCGCGATCGAGCGCGGGAAGGCGTCGGCGCTCGGGCGCGACATCGAGATCACCGCCCTCGATCCGGGCGATCCGATCCACGTCCGCGGCGACCGCCGCCAGCTCGAGTCGGCCCTGGGCAATCTCGTCGAGAACGCGGTCAAGTACAGCCACGACGGCGGGGCGGTGCAGGTGCGGGTGCGGGTGGACGAACCGTGGATCGAGTTGATGGTGGCCGATCAGGGTGTCGGCATCCCGGCCCGCGACCTCGACCGCGTGTTCGAGCGCTTCTATCGCGTCGACAAAGCACGGGCCCGTGACACCGGTGGCACCGGTCTCGGCCTCTCGATCGTGCGGCATGTGGCGGCCAATCACGGCGGCGACGTCGCGGTCCAGTCGGCGGAGGGTGAGGGTTCGACGTTCGTGGTTCGCCTGCCGGCGCGCCTGCTCGTGACGTCGGCAGACTCGGAGCGGAAGCCGCTGGCGGCGGCGCGGGAGGACGGCCGTGAGTGACGGTCGGATCCTCGTCGTCGAGGACGAGCCGAGCTACGCGGAAGCGCTGCGTGTCGGCCTCGGCCGAGAGGGCTTCCGCGTCGAGACCGCGGCGGACGGTGTCGAAGCGCTCGCCCGGTTCGACGAGGTCGAACCGGACCTCGTGCTGCTCGACGTGATGCTGCCCCGGTTGTCGGGCATCGAGGTCTGCCGGCAGATCCGCAAGAGGAGCCAGGTCCCGATCATCATGGTCACGGCGAAGGGCGACGAGATCGACACGGTCGTCGGCCTCGAGGTGGGTGCCGACGACTACGTCACCAAGCCGTACCGCATCCGCGAGCTCGTCGCCCGGATGCATGCGGTGATGCGTCGCCGGCCGGACGCGGTGCCCGCGCCGGCCGAACACGACTCAGCTGCGATCGATGTCGGCGGGGTCCGGCTCGACCCCGGCGAACATCGCGTCACCCGCGACGGCATCGAAGTGACGTTGCCGTTGAAGGAGTTCGACCTGCTCCACCTCCTGCTGGCGAACGCCGGCCGGGTGTTGACGCGCGAGACACTGATCGACCGCGTGTGGGGCCACGACTACGTCGGCGACACCAAGACGCTCGACGTGCACATCAAGCGGCTGCGCGGCAAGCTCGAAGCCGACCCGTCGAACCCCACCCTGATCACGACCATCCGAGGTCTCGGCTACAAATACACACGGTGAGGCCCGGATGCGGCGATGGCTGCGTTGCGAGAACTTCTCGTTGACCTCGGTCGACGTCGTCGTCTCGCGCGCGGCCACCCTCCCGGGCAGGATCAGTCGTCGGTGTCGGTGGCGCCGTCGTCGAGGTAGTCGAGTGTGGGGAGCGGGTCGGAGGCGGTGCGGACGATGCCGAGCAGGTTCGCGACGATCCGCTTGAGGTACCGGTAGTAGATCGCCCGCGGGACGACCTCGTGCCCCGGACGGTCCGAGTGGAGGTAGGTCTCGATCTTCGCCTGGTGTTCGGTCAGCAGCCCGTCGGCCCGGCGTCCGAATTCTGCGAGTTGCTCCGCGTCCGGCTCGGACAGCAGTTCCGCCGCTTCGCCGAACATCGTCGAGATCAGCCCGCGTTCCTCCAGCATCGCCGCCGTGTCGTCCTCGTTGTCGAGCCGCACACCGCTCTCGGCGAGATCGAGCACGTTCTTCGCCTGGTCGCCGACCCGCTCGATCTTCTTCAGCAGCAGGATCAACCCGAGCACCGAACCGATGTCGGCGCTGCCCTGCACGGCGACGTGCACGACCAACTCGGCGCGCAATTCCTGCTCGGTCTGGTTGATGCGCTGGTCCGTCGCGCGGATGTCCGCATCGACCGAGGCCGGCTGCGTCTCGGTCAACAGTGCGAGTGTCGCGAGGTCGAAGGAATGGCGGGCGTCGCCGAGCATGCTCACCGACTTCGACACCACGTGCTCGAGGCCCGTCGGACCCTTGCGGAAGAATGACATCACCACTTCATTGTCTCCTCTTGCTCTGGTTCTTGCGTCATCGCAACAGCGCCACGCCGATCAGGGGCAGCACGATGAACACACCCATCACGTAACCGACCGCCCAGGTCCGCTGCCGCACGGCGACCTCGGCCAGCCGTTCGGCCCCCAGCACCGGCAGGTCGCGGACGAGCGGCGGGACGTACAGGATGAGGATGCCCATCAGGTTGAACGTCGTGTGGGTCAACGCGATCGTGAGCGCCTCGGGCACCGACGCCGCGAGCGCGGCGAGCAACGCAGTGATCGTGGTACCGACGTTCGCACCGAGCGTGACCGGATACGCATTGCGCAACGACAGCACGCCTGCGGCCGACAACGGAATCAGGATCGACGTGGTGATGCTCGACGACTGCACGGCGATCGTGATCACCAGGCCCAACATCATCGCCACCGTCCCCGAACCCTTGCCGAGGACGTTGTTCACCGATCGTTCGACGCGGTCCGCGACCAGCGTGCGCATGTTCTTGGTGATCATCGTGAGGGCACCGAGGACGACCACCAGACCGGTCAGGACGACGACCGTCCCGAGCACGTTGCCATTCAGCCCGACCGCCTCCCAGATGTCGACGATCCAGCCGACGGGTTTCTTCACCCATTCCTTGACCGGGCTCTTCCACTCGGATCCGGCAGAGCCGACGAGGCGTCCACTGATCTCCTTCGCGATGCCGGAGACGACGCCGGTCAGCAGTTCCAGTGGCAGCATCACCGTGACCGCCATCACGTTGAAGAAGTCGTGGACGGTCGCCGCGGCGAACGCCCGCTTGAACTCGTTCGATTGGCGAACGTGGCCGAGCGAGACGAGCGTGTTCGTCACCGTCGTGCCGATGTTCGCACCCATGATCATCGGCACGGCGGCGTCGACGCTGATGCCCTTCGTCGCGACGAGGCCGACGATCACCGACGTCGACGCCGACGACGATTGCACCAGCACCGTACCGAGGATGCCGACGCACAGCCCCGCGATCGGGTTGCTGACGCTCGAGAACAGCCGTTCCTGGGTGTCCTCGCCCATGATCTTGATGCCCTTCTCCAGCGACGAGACGCCGACCAGGAAGAGGTAGATGAACGCGATGACGAGGACCGACCGGACCGGTGTGGGGATCGAGAAGGATTCGCGGCGATCCGCGGTGCCCTGCTCGCCGACGATTCCAGCCATACAAAAAGGGCAAGCTAACGCACCGAGCGGTCGCAGTTGAACGCCGTCGCCCACGTACTATCTGGCCGGTGGAGCAACCGGGCTCGGCGCACCGACCGCCGCCGTCGAAGTTCAGACGGCTCGCGATCACCCACGCCCTGATGATGGGCGGTGACGCGGCGATGGTCGTGGCACTCGCCGACTCGCTGTTCTTCGACATCGACCTCAACGCGGCGAGGACCCGCGTGATGCTGTTCCTGGCGCTGAGCTTCGCCCCGTTCCTGTTCGTCGCGCCACTGATCGGGCCGATGATCGACCGCATCGCGGGCGGTCGGCGGTTCGTCATCCAGGTCATCGCGCTCATCCGGGTCGCGCTGCTCGTCCTGATGGCGAAGTACATCGATGCACTGGCCCTGTTCCCATTGGTGTTTGCCAACCTCGTCCTGCAGAAGACGTACATCGTCTCGAAGTCCGCCCTCGTGCCGTCGACGGTGCGATCAGAGACCGAGCACGTCGAGGCGAACTCGAAACTCGGGTTGATCGCCGGTCTCACCGGAGCGGTGGCGGTCATCCCTGCCGCCGTGCTGTTGAAGCTCATCGGGGCGTCTGCGACGCTGATCTACGGCGCAATGATCTTCGGTGCCGCGCTGATGAGCGCGACTCGGCTCCCGCGCGACGTCGTCGCCTCCGAGGCGGTCGGGAGCGACGAGTCGGCCCAGTTGCACTCACCGAGCCTGCGCAACGGCGCACTGGTGATGACCGTGCTGCGTGGATCGGTCGGCTTCACGTTCTTCCACCTCGCGTTCTGGCTCCGATCCCAGGATTCCGGCACGGTCTGGTTCGGTGCAGTCATCGGGGTGTCCGCGCTCGTGGCGATGGTCGGCAACGCGATCGCGCCGCGCGTCCGCAGCCTGATGCGTGAGGAGACGATGCTGATCGTCGCGCTCGTCGTCGCAGCCGCTGCGGGCGTGGGGACCGCGTTGCTCGGCGGGCCGCTCGGGGCGGTCGTGCTCGCCGGCGTCCTCAACTTCGTGGCCGCGCTCGGCCGGCTCAGCTTCGAGAGCATCGTCCAGCGTGATGCGCCCGGCGCCAACCAGGGCCGGGCGTTCGCCAAGTTCGAGACCCAGTTCCAGCTCTCGTGGGCGCTCGCCGCATTCGTCGCAGTGGCGATCCAGGTCTCAGGGCCGATCGGGTTCCTGATCGTCGGCGTGGCCGCCGCGGGCACCGTCGTGCAGCTCATCGCCGGACCGACAGCGGTGCAGTTGCCGCGGCGGCGGCCGAGGCGGCTCCCGGCCCGTCGCCGACGAGGCAGCCAGTCGATCAGTCGTCGGTCACCCGGGCCAACCACAGGCCGGGCGCGTCGATCTCGTTCGGGGTCGGCATCGCGCCGGCGTCGTTGAACAACGGCGCCAAGCCGTCCTCGCCGGCGCGGTCGACGATGCCCTGCACGAACGCCTTCCCGCGTGCGGTCTGTTCCTGGCCGAGCCGGATGCCGAGCAGTCGTTCGACGAACACGTCGTCGGGCGAGGCCTCGGCGCGTCGCCGGCGGACCGCTTCGGCGATGGTCAGGGCGTTGCCGCCGATCATCCGCACCGCCACCGCGTCGACGACCCAGTCGATCACCCCGATCGTCAACGCGACCGCGGTGTCGATCTCCGGCTCGAGCGCGAGCTGTTCGTCCGAGCGGACCGCGCCGAGCAGTACTTCGGGATCGCCGAACGCGGCCTGCATCGCAGCGAGCGGATCGGACTGATCGAGCTCGAGGCCGGTCAGCTTGTCGGTCATCGCCGACGCGTCGGGGCGGAACGCGCCGACGTGGCGCTGGACGAGCCCGCGCAGGTGATCGGCGATGTGCGGGATCGACAGCAGTGTGTGCCCGGCGAGCTCGTGGGCGATCACCCACAGGCGCATCTCGTCGGTGGCGATCTCCCAGTCGGTCGCGAACGCATCGATCGTCGGCGCGACGAGCACGAGGGCCGGTGTGGCCCGGGGGATCGGCAGGTCGTAGACGCCGAACGCCCGCCGGGCCAGGCCGCCGACCATCGAGCCGACGCTCATCCCCATCATCGCCGGCGCCATCATCTTGCTCAGCCCCGCCATCATCTGGGCCATCGGGTCGGTCGCCAGGTCGGCCGGCAGCTGATCGCTCTGCCCCAACGACGTGGCCATGTCGTTGAACAGCGGGCGGTATGCCTCGAGGGTCTGTTGCGCCCACTGCTCGGGCGTCGCCACCGACGGCTCCGCCTCCGTGACCGGGACCTGCATCACGTCGGCCACGTGCAGTCGTGCGATCCCGGCGAGTTCGCCGTACCTGATCCGGACCGCCGGTTCGATGTTCGCCGACGGCGTCGGCGTGCCGCCCCCGACCATCGAGGCCATGTCCCCGCCCGTCGCCGCGAGCAGCGCGAACTGCTTCGCCGCGTCCCAGTTCAGTGGTCCCTGGCCGGACAGCGCCCGCGAGAGGTCACCGAACAGGGGAAGGCCCTCGAACGGGTTGACGCTCTCGTCGTTGCCGTCGTCCATGGCACCGATGATACGGCCCGTGCGGACCGGTGCGGCCCGGTGGTGCCCCGAGCGACGGCACATTCAGCGGGTGCCACACCAGTAGCGTCTGTGACGTGACCCTGCTTGCCGACGCCGCCCGAGGGACGCGCACGATCGAGGCGATGACCGTCGTCGTCACCGGCCTGACCGGACCGCTCCAGACCCGGGTCGTCGATGCGCTTGCCGCGCTCGGCGCGACGGTGGTCGTCGCCGCTGCGAACGGCGACGGCGTCGACATCGATCTCGCGGACGTCGTGATCGACCTCGCCAGCAGCGACTACGACCGCCTGGGCCGTCACCGGCAGAGCGCCACACAGTGTGCTGCGGCGAGCCTGGGCCTGGCCGACGAGCTGATGGCCGATCAGGTCGTCTTCGTCTCGTCGGCGATGGTCTACGGCGCCAACGACAACAATCCGTTCCCGCTCACCGAGGAGACCGTGCTGCGTCCGGACAACGAGTTCGTCTTCGCCCGCCAGCTCGCCTCGGCAGAGGAACTCGTCGACCAGTGGCGTCGTCGCCGGGCGGGGCGCGTCTCCTGCGTCCTGCGACCTGCGATTGCCCTCGCGGGCGACGGCACGTCTCGCCTGGCGGGCGCACTCGTCGCCGGGTTCGGGACGCGTTTCGCCGAGGACGACCCTCCCGCCCAGTTTCTCCATCTCGACGATCTCGGCTCGGCCGTCGTCCTCGCAGTACGGGACAGGCTCGACGGCGTGTACAACGTCGCGCCGAACGGCTGGGTCGCGGGCGAACGGGTCCGGGCCCTGTCGGGTGAACCGTGGCGCGTGCCGCTGCCCGACCGGCTCGGCGAGGTGGTCGGGAGGCTGCGGTGGCGATTTCAGCGCGGGCCGATCCCGCCCGGGCTTCGCTCGTACACGCTGGCGCCGTGGGTCGTGTCGAACGGTCGGCTCGTCGCGGCGGGCTGGTTGCCGTCGGTCACCAACGAGCAAGCGTACGTCGAGGGCACCGAGGCTCCGTGGTGGACCATGATCTCGCCGAAGCGCCGCCAGGAACTGTCACTCGGGATCGGCGCAGCACTCGTGCTGGTCGCCGCGATCGTCGGTGGTGTGCTCGGACGACGGTGGGTGCGCGGACGCGCCGCCCTCAGTCGTCGGTGACGGTGAGCGCGGCGCCGACGACGGCGTCGGCCGCGACGATCAAACGGCCCGCCTCGAACCGGGCGACGATCGCGCCATCGCTGTTGACGACGACGGCGTCGTCGATCTCCAGCCACGCGACCTCGCTCCACGGCAGCGCATAGGCGACGTTCTCCGTGAGGACGAGCACCTCGTCGTCGAGGTCCGGGAGCACAGCAGTGGCGTCCTGGTCGACACCGGTTGACGGGCGGGGACGACCATGCGTGCCCGGGACGTCGACGATCGCATTCGGAATCGCCTTGACCGATGCGATCCGTGCCGCCCGGTCGGCGTCGTCAGGGGCGTCGCCGCGTCCGTCGGCGGACACGGCGGGTCCGGTGGTGGCGCTGACTGCGAGTGGGCTTCCGCTGCGCTGCGGAGTCATCGCCACGACCAGCGCCGCGACCATCACGACCGCGAGCGTGCCACCGGCGAACAGTACGGCGCGGTGACGACCACTCCCGCCGGGTTCGACACCGGTCGGGCCCAGCTCGGAGGGGTGCCGCCACGGTCGCTCGTGCGGTGGGATCGGTGCTCGGTCCACAACGTGACGATCGTAGTGCTGTTTGCGCGGGCAGGGTCCGCGCCGTCGTCGGCCGGTGTGGCCGTCACGCAACGATGTGCCGTCAAATGTGTTGCGGCGAACCGACGAAAGTGACGACACGAGTACCATGCGGGACGTGGAGGCACCCCCCGTCGGCGATGATTGGCTCGAGCTGACCGATGAGGAATTGCCCGTCGGCACCGTCTACCAGTGGGCTGTCCGCCCTGACTGCGGCGCCGTCGTGCTGTTCAGCGGCACGATCCGCGATCACGCCGAGGGCCGTGACGGAGTCGAACACCTCACCTACGAGGCCTACGACGAGCAGGTCGTCGCGCGGTTCGGTGCGATTTCCGAAGAACTGCGGATGCGGTGGCCGACCGTCGGCCGAGTCGCCCTGCTGCACCGCACGGGCCGGCTCGTCGTCGGGGAGTCGTCGGTCGTCGTCGTGGTCTCGGCACCCCACCGGCCGGCCGCCTTCGAGGCAGCCCGATTCGCGATCGACGCGCTGAAGGAGTCGGCACCGATCTGGAAGCACGAGGTCTGGTCGACCGGCGCCGATTGGGGTACCGGCGCTGCGCCGATCCGCGACGCGAGCGCGATCGGGGCTGCGGAATGACCGTCGCCGTGGTCGTCGCCGTCGTCGTGATCGTCGCCGTCGCCGTCGCCGTCGGGCTGGTGTTGCGGACGCGCACGTCCTCCGACGGTGTCGATTCGTTCCGACGCCAGATCGACGCGCTCTCACCCGAGGCGCGTCGGCCGACCGTCGATCAGGTCAAGAACGTGGAGCGTCCGGGCGACGACGAACCAGAGGATCAGTGACGGGGGTTCGTGACGCAGCGGTCGCGCTGCGCCAGACTGGCGGCGCATGATTCATCTGCGCCACACGAACGTTGCGGGAGCATCCGATGGCACGTGACCTCGCGATCGACCTCGGCACGGCGAACACGCTCGTCTACATGAAGGGGCGCGGCATCGTGCTCAACGAGCCGTCGGTGATCGCGCTCAACCGTCAGACCGGTGAAGTGCTGGCGACCGGGCGGGAGGCGTGGCAGATGATCGGTCGCACGCCGGGCTACATCGTGGCGGTGCGGCCCCTCCGCGGCGGCGCGATCACGGACTTCGAGATCACCGAACGGATGATCCGGTTGCTGCTCCAGCGCGTCGGAGTCAGCCGCTTCACGCGGCCGAAAGTCGTGATCTGCGTGCCGTCGGCGATCACCGAGGTCGAGCGACGTGCAGTGACCGACGCGGCGCGCCGTGCCGGCGCGGCCGACGCCAACCTGATCGAGCAGCCGATGGCCGCCGCGATCGGTGCCGATCTCCCGATCGACGAACCGGTCGGCAACATGGTGATCGACATCGGCGGCGGCACGTCCGAAACCGCGGTGATCAGCCTCGGAGGCATCGTCGCGCTCGAAGCGGTACGCGTCGGCTCGTTCGACATCGATGCCGCGATCCAGAACTACGTCCGGCGCGAGCACGGCATCGCGATCGGCGAGCGGACCGCCGAGGAGATCAAGGTGGCGATCGGCTCTGCCGATCCGACCCACGACGAGAACCAGGCCGAGGTGCGCGGACGCGACCTGATGACCGGTTTGCCGAAGACGGTGATCCTCACGCCCGAGGAGGTCCGTTCGGCGATCGAGGACGTGGTGTCGTCGATCGTGTCCTCGGTGATCCGCTGTCTGTCGAAGGCGCCACCCGAGCTGTCGCAGGACTTCCTGGTGCGGGGGATGTACCTCGTCGGCGGTGGCGGCCTGCTGCGGGGGCTCGCCGAACGGATCGAACGCGAGACCGAAGTTCCGGTGCGGATGTCGAACGTGCCGCTCGAAGCGGTCGTCCTCGGCGCCGGGCATGTCATCGAGCACTACGAGGCGCTCAAGGGAATGTTCATGGGCGCCCGTCGGTAGCGAACGCCGTGCTCCTGCCCGCTGACACGATCGACGACTTCCGCGACGGCCTGGCGCGCCTGCGTGACGACTTCGACGTCCCCGACGAGTTCCCGCCCGAGGTGCTCGAGGCCGCGGAGGTCGCGGCCGCGCGTCCGCTCGGCCCCGGCCGATCCGAGCACGTCGACCGGACCGACATCGAGTTCCTCACGCTCGACCCGGCCAGCAGTACCGACCTCGACCAGGCGTTCGCGGTCGAGATGGCCGGGTCCGACGTGGTGTTGCGGTACGCAATCGCCGATGTCGGATGGTTCGTCCGCCCGGGCGACCCGATCGACCGGGAGGCGTGGCGGCGCGGGGTCACCGTGTACCTGCCGAACGAGCGCGCCGGTCTGCACCCGCCGCGCATCGCCGAGGACGCAGGCAGCCTGCTGCCGGGTGGCCCGAAGCCGGCCGTCGTGTTCGTCGTGCGGGTGGCCGAGGACGGCGGCGTCCGCCTGGACGGGGTCGAACGGGCGATCGTCCGCAACCGAGCCAAGCTCGCGTACTCGACCGTCACGCCCGCCGACCTCCCTGATGCCTTTCCCGAGCTGTCGCGACGGATCGAGGCGGCCGAAGTGGCGCGCGGTGCCGACCGGATCCAGTTTCCCGAGCAGGAGGTCGTGCACACCGACGCGGGGTTCGCGCTCCGCTTCCGGCCGCGCAATGACGCGGAGAACCAGAACGCGGCGATGTCACTGGCGACGAACATGGCGGTCGCGGACATGCTGTACGCGGCACAGACCGGGCTGTTCCGGACGATGCCGCGGGTCGACGAGCGGCGGCTGGGCCGGTTGCGCCACACGGCGCGGGCGTTCGGTCTCGACTGGCCGAAGGGGCTGTCGCTGGCCGAGTTCGAGCGGTCGCTCCCGAAGGGCGATGCCCGCACGTCGGCGTTCCAGCTGGCGGTTCGCCGGGCGAGTGGGGGAGCGTCGTACGAGCCCTACGACCCGAACGAGCGGCCGTGGCATGCCGCGGTGGCCGCCACGTACAGCCACGCCACCGCACCGCTGCGGCGGCTGGCGGACCGCTATGTGATCGAGGCGGCGCTCGCCGTCGCCAACGGCCGGGCGGTGCCGGCCGAGATCGAGCAGGCCTTCACCGACCTGCCGGAGGCGATGCGCGACGGTGACAGCCGCGCCAACCGGGTCGAACGTGCCGCGATCGACCTCGCCGAGGCGGTCGTACTGGAGGGCCGCGTCGGCGACGTGTTCGATGCGGTCGTCACCGACGAGGACGACCGCGGCGCGCGGATCCAGGTCTGCGAACCGGCAGTGGTCGCGCGGGTCGTCGCCCGCCGCGTCGACCCGGGCGACGACGTCCGCGTGCAGCTGACCGAGGCCGACCCGCTGACCCGCACGATCCGCTTCGAGCGCGTCGGCTAACCGGCGGCGACGAACCGGTTCACCGTGCCGGCATTCGACACCGCATACAGCTCGCCGTCGACGCCTGCCGCGATCGCGGTGACGTTGGGCAGCAACCCGAGGTCGACGATCACCGGTGCGCCCGGGCCGGACGTCGTGTCGTAGCCCCAGATCCGCCCCGAACAGAAGTCGCCGTACACGTACCAGCCGTTCAGTTCGGGGATCGGCGTGGACCGGGCGACGGCCCCGCCGCTGACCGAGCAGTCGCCGTCGCTGTGGTCGTACGTGACGATCGGGTCGGTGTGGCCGTCCGCCGGCTGGTCGTCGTTGAACCGCGTGGTGCCCTCGAAGGCACTCCATCCGAAGGACAGCCCGCGGCCCGCGGGTCCACCGTCGGCGCGGGCGACATCGATCTCTTCGACGTCGCCCTGGCCGACGTCGGCGATCCACAGGTCGCCGGTGGCCGGGTCGAACGAGAACTTCCACGGGTTGCGAAGGCCGATCGACCAGATCCGCGGGTCGGCGTCGGGTACGTCGAGGAACGGGTTGTCGGCCGGGATCCGGAAGGGCTCGCCGTCGGCTGCCCGCGGCTCGATCCGTAACAGCTTGCCGAGCGGGCTCGACAGGTCGAGCGCGCTCCGGAGCGGGTCGTCGGCGGCGCCGCCGTCACCGAGGCCGATGTACAGGTACCCGTCGGGCCCGAACGCGATCTCGCCACCGTTGTGGTTGGGGAACGGCTGCTCGACCGTGAGCACCTCGCGCCGAGACGCCGGGTCGAACACCGCAGTCACCGGATCAACGGCGTACTCGTCGACGACGGTGTGTCCGTCTCGGTCGTTGTAGTGCAGGTACGCGAGGTCCTCGTCCGAGTGGAAGGCTGCGCCGAGCAACCCCCGTTCGCCGCTGGCCTCGGTGAGGTCGGTGATGTCCACGACGGTCACCGCGGAGAGGTCGTCGACGGCGATCAGGCGGCCGCCCTGCTCGATCACGAAGATGCGCTCGTCGAACGGGCGCGTGGCGATCGCGATCGGCGCGTCGAACTCGCCGATCGGGAGCAACTCGACGCTCGGGAGGGGCAGCGGGCCCGTGGGGGCCGACGTCGTCGGCGTCGTCGCAGATTCCGGCGGTGCGGACGGCAGGTCGGCTTCGGGCGAGGGCACCAGCGACTCGGCCGGGGCGACGTCGGCCGGGGCGACGTCGGCCGAGGCGATCGGCGCGGGCACGGAGTCGGTCACGACAGACGCGCTCGACGCGGTGTCCCCAGCCGGTGGCGAGGTGTCGTCGGCTGAGCCGCCACATGCTCCGAGGGCCACCGCAGACCCGGCGACGCACCAGCGGGCGAAGCGGCCGGTCATGTCGTGCCGAGCCTGGCGAGGCCCTCTTGGACGACGCTGATCGCGAGTCGTCCGTCCGCCGTGAAGATGTTGCCGCCTGCGAGTCCGCGTGACGACGACGTGCTCAGCGCGACCTGGTCGTACAGCAGCCACTCGTCGGCGCGGAACGAGCGGTGGAACCACATCGCGTGGTCGAGGCTGGCCATCTGGATGCCGGGGCTGTCCCAGGCCAGCCCGAATGGCAGCACGGTCGTGTCGAGCAGCGTCATGTCGCTGGCGTACGTGACGACGCAGGCATGCAGGACGGGGTCGTCCGGGAGGGTGCCGTTGGCGCGCATCCAGACCTGCTGCGTGTCCGACGGGTTGCCCTTGCGCGACAGTGGGTCGCCGTTCGCATAGCGGACGTCGATCGGACGGGGTCGGTCGTACAACTCGCCGAGCTGGTCGGCGTGCGGCGCCATCCTGGTGCGGAAGTCGGGCAACGACTCGGGGTCGGGGAGGTCCTGTGGCATCGAGAGCTGGTGGTCCGGGCCGGTTTCTTCGTGATGGAAGCTGGCTTGCAGGTTGAAGATCGCTCGGCCGTGCTGGATGGCGACGACCCGGCGGGTCGTGAAGCTGCGGCCGTCACGGATGCGGTCGACCTCGTAGAGGATCGGCGTCGTCGGGTCACCGGGCCGGAGGAAGTAGGCGTGCAGTGAGTGAACGAGGCGGTCGGGCTCGTCGATCGTGCGGGCCGCGGCAACGAGGGCCTGCCCCGCCACCTGGCCGCCGAAGACGCGCTGGCGGTTCTCGTCGGTCGACGCGCCCCGGAAGATGTTGACCTCGATCGGTTCGAGGTCGAGCAGGCGCACGAGGTCGTCGAGCGCGGCCTGGTTGCCGGAGTCGGCGTCGTTCGCGGTCGCGGCATCGGCACTCATGCTCCCGTCATGTTGCCACGGTCCATGCCGAATCGGTCGTCTCCGGTGGCCGAACCTAGAGTCGACCCGTGCCGTACGGTCCGATCACCGCCGCAGGGCGTTCACGATGAGCGACGTGGCGATCGATGCGCGCCGCCGGGCGCTGGCACTGGCGACCCGCGGTTTCATGCCGGCGGTCGAGGGCGATGCACTGTGGGCCGCGGCACTGGAGGCGACTGCGGCCGTGCCGGCTGCGCCGATGCTCGAGGTCGGTTCGTACTGCGGACGCTCGACGATCTGGCTCGGCGACGTCGCCGAGCGGCGCGACGTCGTGCTGTTCGCGGTCGACCACCATCGCGGTTCCGAGGAGAACCAGGCGGGCTGGGAGCATCATGACGACACCGTCGTCGACGATCGCGTCGGCATGATGGACACCCTGCCGTTCTTCCGTGCCGCCATCCACGATGCCGGCGTCGAGGGGTGCGTCGTGGCGATCGTCGGGCGCTCGCCCGTCGTCGCCGCCAACTGGAACACGCCGTTGTCACTGTTGTTCATCGACGGCGGGCACGGCGAGCTGCCGGCGCGGCAGGACTACACGGGGTGGACACCGCACGTTGCGGTCGGCGGGACGCTCGCGATCCACGACGTGTTTCCCGATCCGGCCGACGGTGGTCGGCCCCCGTACGAGCAGATCTTCCGGCCGGCGCTGGAATCGGGGCGGTTCGAGCTCCGCTCGTCGACCGGTTCGCTGCGCGTCCTGACACGCGTCGGCTGACCCGGCGATCAGCGCGCTTCGAGGCGCAGCTGGATCGACGTGGCACCGGCGCCGAACCCGGCGCGAAGCAGTCCGCCCGCGGCATCGAGCAGCACGTCGAGGTCGGCGTCGACGGTCGTCGCGAACGGACCCATGTCGACGTCGAGACCGGCTGCCGACGCGGCATCGACGACCGCCAGGACGTGGGGTCCCGGATCGTTCTCCCGGAACGGCTCGACGAGCATTTCGAGTCGCGCGGCTGGCATGGTCAGAGCGTACCGAGCCAGCGCTCGGCGACCGGTCAGCCGGGGACGTCGGCGGACGCGATCAGCCCGGTTGCTTGACGTTTTGTCAAACGCCGCTGCTACTGTCACGCAGGTGACATCTCCCGATCTGGCGTTGTCGATCGACTCCGATCGCCTCGTGCAGCGGCTCGATGACCTGGCCCGCGTCGGCGCGATCGAGGGGACGACAGGCTGCGCCCGCCTCGCCCTCACCGACGAGGACTGCGCCGGGCGGGACCTCGTCACGACCTGGATGCACGACCTCGGGCTCGAGGTCGTGATCGACGGCATCGGCAACGTCGTCGCCACGATGCCGCACCCGTCGGGGCGCAGTCCGGTGATGACCGGGTCGCACATCGACACCGTGGCCACCGGCGGGCGGTACGACGGCAATCTCGGGGTACTCGCGGGCCTCGAAGTCATCGAGACGGTGTTGACCGCCGGAATCGAGCTGCACCGGCCGCTGGCGGTCGGGTTCTTCACCGACGAGGAGGGCTCGCGCTTCCAGCCGGACATGCTCGGCAGCCTGGTGTACGTCGGTGGGCTCGCGCTGGAGGACGCGCTGCTGATCGAAGACGCGGCCGGCGCCGTCGTCGGCGACGAGCTCGATCGGATCGGTTACCGCGGGGCTGCACCGCTGCCGGCTGCGGCGCCGCACGCGTTCGTCGAGCTGCACATCGAACAGGGTCCGGTGCTGGAGGACGAGGACGTCACGATCGGGGTCGTCGAGAGCGTGCAGGGGATCTCGTGGACCGAGGTCACGCTCACCGGCCGGTCCTGCCACGCGGGGACGACGCCGATGCGCCTTCGCCGCGACCCCGGCGTCGTCGCCGCACAGATCGCGGCCTACGTCCGCGAACTGACCGGCGAGATCGGAGGCGCGCAGGTCGGCACCGTCGGTTCACTGACCCTGACGCCGAACCTCGTCAACGTCGTACCCTCGGCGGCGACGTTGATCGTCGATCTGCGCAACACCGATGAGGCGACACTGCAGGAGGCCGAGCGGCGCTTCCGCGAGTTCGTCGCGCAGGCGGCGGCGCGCGAAGGGGTCGATGTCGAGCTGCGGTCGGTGGCCCGATTCGAACCGGTCGCCTTCGACGGCGGCGTGATCGACCTCGTCGAGCAGTGCGCCGGTGAGCTGCAGCACACGACGCGGCGGCTGCCGTCCGGAGCAGGCCACGACGCGCAGATGTTGGCCCGCGTCTGCCCGACCGCGATGATCTTCACGAAGAGCGTCGGCGGGATCAGCCACAACGTCGACGAGTACACCGCCCCCGAAGATCTCGCAGCCGGCGCGAACGTGCTGCTGCAGACGATGCTGCGGTTGACGACGACGGAGTTCGACCGATGACCCGCGAGGTCGTCGTCGGCGCGGCACAGCTCGGCCCGATCGGGCGAGCCGAATCGCGCGAGGAAGTCGTCGAGCGGCTGCTCACCCTCTTGCGCTCCGCTGCTGAGAGGGGCTGCGATCTCGTCGTCTTCCCGGAGCTCGCGCTCACGACGTTCTTCCCGCGGTGGCTCCTGGACGAGGGCGACGAGTCCGGTCTCGCCGGTGACACGACCGAACTCGACAGCTATTACGAGCGCGAGATGCCGAACCCGGCCACGCAACCGCTGTTCGACGAGGCGCGACGGCTGCAGATCGGCTTCCACCTCGGCTACGCGGAGTTGACGCCGGACGGCCACCGGTACAACACGGCGATCCTCGTCGGCCCTGACGGCGACGTCGTCGGCTCGTACCGCAAGGTGCACATCCCCGGCCACGAGCGCCACGAGCCGTGGCGGCAGTTCCAGCATCTCGAACGCCGCTACTTCGAGGAATCACCCGACGGTTTCGGAGTGCACGAGGCATTCGGCGGGGTGTTCGGGATGGCGATCTGCAACGACCGGCGGTGGCCCGAGACGTACCGCGTGATGGGCCTGCTCGGCGTCGAGATGATCCTGATCGGCTACAACACGCCACTGAACTACGCGCCCGACCCGTCGCAGAACCCGCTGCAGGCGTTCCACAACCACCTCGTGATGCAGGCCGGCGCGTATCAGAACGGCACGTGGGTCGTCGGTGTGGCGAAGGGCGGCGTCGAGGAGGGGGTCGAGTCACTCGCCCAGACCGCGATCATCGCCCCGTCCGGCCAGATCGTGGCGCAGGCGACGACGATCGGCGACGAACTCGTCACCGCGACCTGCGACCTCGACATGTGCGACCGCTACAAGAAGACGCTGTTCGACTTCGACCGCTACCGGCGTCCGGAGATGTACACGCTGCTCACGTCGACGACCGGGCCGCAGGCGCTCGTCGAGGCCGACCCCGACGCCGCGGAGCACGCATGAAGTTCGCGGGACGCGGGTGGCCGCACCGTGAGATGATCGGACGAGGAGGACGCTGATGGTCGAGTTCAATCTCAATGGCGAGGCGGTCACCGCCCGCGACGATCATCCCCATCTGCTCGCAGCCTTGCGTGAGGAACTCGGGATCACGTCGGCGAAGGACGGCTGCTCGCCGTCAGGGCAGTGCGGATGCTGCACCGTCCTGATGGGCGGCAAGGCCAGGATCTCCTGCCAGACCCCGATGGACAAGATCGCCGGTGCCGAGATCGTCACGCTCGAAGGGTTCGACCCCGCCGAGGTCGCGGCGATGGCCGAGGCCTTCGCCGCATGCGGTGCGCTGCAGTGCGGATTCTGCACGCCGGGCATCGTCGTGCGGACCAAGGCGTTGATCGACAAGAACGGCGCCGAACTGACCCGCGACCAGGCGTCGCGCCACCTCGGTGCCCATCTCTGCCGGTGCACCGGCTACGTCAAGATCCTCGATGCGGTCGAGGCACTGGCCCAGGGGTGCGTGCCCGTCGCGGTGCGGCCGGGCGGGATCGGGGCCCGCGGCACCAAGTACGAGGGCCGCGAGCTGTCGATCGGCACGCGCGACTTCATCGACGACATGTATCCGGACGGCCTGCTGCACGGGGCCCTCCACCTCAGCGAGCACGCCAGGGCGGACGTCGTGGCGATCGACACGACTGCGGCGCTCGCGGTCGACGGTGTCGAGGCCGTGCTCACGGCCGACGACATTCCCGGCGACCGGCGCGTCGGGATCATCCACAAGGACTGGCCGGTCATGATCCCCGTCGGCGGGCGCACCGCGTACCTCGGCGATGTGCTCGCGGTCGTGGTCGCCGACTCGCGGCAGGTCGCGCGTGCCGCGGCCGAGCTCGTCGCCGTCGAGTACGAGGTGCACGAACCGATGGTCGATCCCGTGCGCGTCATCCACAGCGACGAGCCGGCGGTGTGGGAGCTCGACGGCAACGTGCTGTCGACGTCGACGTACGCCCGCGGCGACGTCGACGCAGCGCTTGCCGCGTCGGCGCACACGGTGCACGAGACGTTCCAGACTCAGCGCGTGGAACACGCCTTCCTCGAGCCGGAGTCGACGCTGGCCGTGCCCACCGACGACGCCGACGGCGAGCCCGGGCTGCACGTCTACTCCGGCGGCCAGGGCATCTGGGACGACCGCGACGACATCGCCGCGATGCTCGGGGTCGACACCAGCCGGATCACGACCGAGCTCGTGTCGAACGGCGGTGCCTTCGGGGGCAAGGAGGACATGTCCAACCAGGCGCACACGGCGCTCGCCGCCTGGTTGACGGGCCGGCCGGTGAAGATCACGCTGTCGCGTGAGGAATCGCTGCTGATCCATCCGAAGCGCCATCCGATCCGGATGGAGTACGACGCCGGCTGTGAGGCCGACGGCACGCTGACCGCGATCAGGGTCCGGATGATCGGCGACTCCGGCCCGTACGCGTCGGTCGGGATGAAGGTGCTCGAACGCGCCGCCGGCCACGCGACCGGGCCGTACATCGTGCCCAACGTCGACGTCGAGGCGATCGCCGCGCGGACGAACAACTCGGTGTGCGGCGCGTTCCGCGGGTTCGGTGCGAACCAGGCGCAGTTCGCGATGGAGGGCGTGCTCGACCGGTTGGCCGAGCAGATCGGGATCACCGGGTGGGAGATGCGCAGCCGCAACGTGGTGGTGCCGGGCGCCACGTGGGGACCCGGCCAGGTGTTGGACGACGGCTGCCTCGGCGCGCGTGCGTGCCTCGACGCGGTGAAGCCGGTCTATGACGCTGCGATCGCCGCCGGGAAGCCGGTCGGGATGGGCCTCGGCCTCAAGAACTCGGGCCTCGGCAACGGTTTCAAGGAGATCGCCAAGGCGGTCGTGCGGTTTCATGACGACGGCACGGTCGAAGTTCGCCACTGCTGGACCGAGATGGGCCAGGGCGTCCACACCGTCGTGCAGCAGGTGGTGATCGAGGAACTCGACGTCGACCCGGAGCGGATCGTCGTGCTCGTCGACTCCAGCCGAGAACTGGGCGCCGGACAGACGACGGGCAGCCGGGGCACACTGATGGGCGCCGGTTCGGTCAAGGCGGCGTGCGAGGCGGCACGAGCCGACGGGTGCCAGGTCGGCATCGACTACGAGGGCGACTACCGCGTCGACTGGACCAATTCGCTCGGCCAGATCGCCGCGGCCAAGGAAGCGGGCGAGGACATCGAGAACCCGATCATCCATTCCACGTTCGGATACGCCGCGCAGGTCGTCGTGCTCGACCCCGAATCCGGCGACATCGAGCACGTCGTCGCGGCCCATGACGTGGGCCGCGCCGTCAACCCGATGCTGTGTGAGGGCCAGATCGAGGGCGCCGTCCACATGGGCCTCGGTTACGCGCTGAGCGAAGGGTTCCCGTGCGACGAGACCGGCTTCCCGGTGAACACGACGCTGCGCAGCCTCGACATCATCCGGCCCAAGGACATGCCTCCCGTCGAGGTGATCCTCGTCGAGTCGCCGCAGCCCGACTCCCCGTACGGCATCAAGGGCGTCGGCGAGATCGGTCTGGTGCCGACCGCGGGCGCGGTCGCGGCGGCGATCCGGGCGCAGACCGGCGAGTGGCACAGCGAACTGCCGATCCGCAACGAGGCGAATCGCGAGCGGGCGTCCGCCTGGACCTGACCGGCCGATGACCGACACCGACACGTCGACCGGCACGCCGACCGGCACCGCGAGCCAGGCGGTCACGGCAGGTCTGGTCTGTGCGCACCACCACCTCTATTCCACGCTCGCCCGGGGGATGCCCCCGCCCCCCAAGCAGCCGGCGAACTTCCGGGAGATCCTCGAGAACATCTGGTGGCGGCTCGACACGGCGCTCGATCTCCAGATGCTGGAGTGGTCGGCGAAGCTCGGCGCACTCGAAGCGCTCGAGGCCGGGTGCACCGCGATCATCGACCATCACGAGTCGCCGAACGCGATCGAGGGGTCGCTGTCGGTGATCGCGGCGGCGTGCGCCGAGGTCGGCGTGCGGGTCAACACGTGCTACGGGGTCACCGACCGGCACGGCGCGGCCGGGCTCGCCGCCGGCCTGGCGGAGAACGACCGCTTCCTCTCCGAGGGGGGCCGGGGGATGGTCGGGGTGCACGCGGCGTTCACGTGTACCGACGAGTCGCTCGCCGCGGCAGCTGAGCTGGCTGCCAAGCACGGCGTCGGCGTGCACATCCACGTCGCCGAGGGCGTCGACGACGTCGGGGCGGCCGATCGGATCCGCGACCTCACGACGGACGACTGGTTGCTGATCCACGGCGTCCACCTTCCTGACGATCACGGGCTGCGCGGCACGATCGTGCACAACCCCCGGTCGAACATGAACAACTCGGTCGGGTACGCCGACCCGGCCCGATTCGCCAACCCGGTCGCGCTGGGCACCGACGGGATCGGCGCCGACATGCTCGCCGAGTTCCAACTCGCCTACGTCAAGCAGCGCGAGCACGACGTCAACTCGGGCCCGGATCAGGCCTGGTCGTGGCTGCTCCACGGCCGGGATCTCTTCCCGGATGTCCGCGACGACGCTGTGACCTGGTCGTACGCACCGCTGGAACCGTGGCATGTCGCCTTCACGCCGACGATCCGGGCGGTCGACGTCGACATCGACGGTGCACCGGCGCTGCGTGACGGGGTGGCCACCCGGGTCGACGCCGACGAGGTCCGCGCCAAGGCAGCCGAGCAGGCCGCCCGCCTGCACGCCGCCCTCGCCTGACTCCGTTCTCGTAGGGTCGGGCACGTGGCTGACACCTCGCTGGCGCGCTCGCGGAACCGGCGGCCTGCCTGGTGGGTGGTCGTGGGCCTGGTCGCATGCGGGTTCGTGGCCACCGCATGCTCCGACTCGCCCGATCCGGCGAGCGGTCCCGTGGCCGTCACGGTCGCGGCTCCGCCATCGACGCCGGCGACGACTGCGACACCGGTCACCTCCGCAGCGTTCCGGATCGGTCTCGTCGCGCCAGGTGCCGAGGACGACCGGGCATGGACCCAGTCGATGATCGATTCACTGGAACGTCTCGGTACCGAGCGCGACATCGACGTCGACGTCGCGGCCGGGCTCGTCGACGCGGACGACGCGGAGGAGGCGCTGCGTGGGTTCGCCGACGGCGGGCACGATCTGGTGATCGCGCACGGCGTGCAATTCGGCCGGGTGGTCCAGGACGTCGCCGACGAGTACCCGGACGTCGCGTTCGCGAGCGGGACGTCGTCGATGGCCGGGGCCAACGTGTTCGCCTATTCGGCCGCCGCCGAGCAGGGCGGGTACGTCAACGGGGTCATCGCAGCAGCACTGACGTCGTCGAACCTGATCGGGGTCGTCGGGCCGGTGCCTGCCGGTGACGCGAGGGCCTACATCTCCGGATTCAGGCGTGGCGTCACCGCCGAGGCCGCCGCTGCCGTCGTCGACGTCATCTACATCGACTCGTTCAGTGACGTCCGGTTGGCGTCCGAGGCCGCACAGGCCCTGGTCGCGGACGGCGTCGACGTACTGACCGGGTCAGGGCAGATGGTGACCGGGGCGATCGGCGTCGCGGTCGACTCGGGGGCGCCCTGGTTCGGGACCCAGTCCGACCAGCGGGAACTCGGACCCGATGTCGTCGTCGCCTCGCAGGTGTACCACTGGGAGGTGGTGCTCGCGCCGATGGTGGACCGGATCGCCACCGGTTCGACCGGGGGCGAGGCCTTCGTGGCGACCTTCGCGAACGGCGGGCTCGGCATCGAGTTCAACGACGGTTTCGGGCTCGATCCCGCCGTTCGGGCCCGCGCCGATGCCGTGATCGATGCGATCGCGGACGGGTCGCTCGTCGTCGAGCCGCCGACGTGACGGCCGATCCGGCGCAGCACCCGCGATGCGACGCCCGGCGTTCGGTCGTGGCCGATGACAACTCCGGTGGGTACGAGGGGTTATGGTGCTCCGGAGGTCAGGTGCCGTCGCGCCCGTCCCCCCGCCACGAACCAAGAGGAATCTGCCATGTCGAAGTTGTTGCGTTCACTCGGTGTCGTCGTCGCCGTCGTCCTGTCGGTGCTGACGTTCGTCCCGAGCGTCGCCCAAGCCGGCGTCGGCAACAGCGCGACGCCGACGTTCCCGACGCTCGTCACCGTCGGCCAGACGAACGTGCCGGCGTCGATCATGTTCACCAACACGAACACCGCCCCCAACACTGCGGATGCGAACACGGTGTGCAACTTCGGTGATGCCGCACCATGCCCGGCCGGCGACCCGGGGATCACCCTGATCGCGTCGTGCGGTCAGCAGGGCGGGTTCACCGGTTGCCAGACGGCGGGGTTCGACCCGGGGGTGTTCGACATCTCGTCGACGGGCACCGGTGCAGCCGGGACCGAATGCGCGGGCATCAGCTTCGACATCGACCTCAGCGACGCCGCCTCGGGACGAGTGCGGTTCACTCCCACCGGTGGGGCGAACGTCGTCCTCAGCGCGCGCGACGCCGAGTGCACGATCGACTTCACGTTCGACGTCCTGCGGATGCCGTCGCTCGACGCGCTCGCCGCGCCGGGCGTGCAGACCCTCCAGATCACCGACAACACCCAGCGCTCCGGCCCGGCAGGCCGCCAGGTCACGGCCTCGGCACGTGGCACGAGCAGTGGGACGACGGTGCAGCGCGCCACCCCGGTGATCGCCACGACGGCCAGCGCAGACGTCGCCCTCGGCGCGGGTACGTTGACCGACACGGTGATCGTCACCGGTCGCGCCAACCCCGATCCCACGGCGACCGTGTCGTTCCGGCTCTTCGGCCCGAACGACCCGACGTGCACCGGCACACCGGTGTTCGAGAGTCTCGATGTCGCCTATCCGGTCACCGGCGGCCCGGTGACGTCCGCGGCCTACACCCCGACGCAGACGGGCACCCACCGCTGGGTCGCCACGTACAACGGTGACACCAACAACAACACCGTGAGCGGTACGTGCGGCGATGTCACCGAACAGACCGATGTCAGCAAGGCGCAGCCTGCGATCGTCACGACGGCCTCGGCGAACGTGACGTTGGGGACGGGCGACCTCAGCGACAGCGCCACGGTCACCGGGCGCGTCAACCCCGACGCGGGCGGCACGGTCGACTTCCGGTTGTACGGGCCCAGCGACGCGACATGCGCCGGCACCCCGGTCTTCGAATCGCTCGCGGTGCCCTACCCGATCGCCGGCGGAGCGGTGTCGTCGGGGACCTACACCCCGACCGCGCCCGGCACCCACCGCTGGGTGGCGAGTTACAGCGGTGACGTCAACAACAAGCCGGCAACAGGCACGTGTGGCGACGCGACCGAGACGACGGTCGTCTCGCTCAACACGCCGGTGATCACCACGGCAGCGTCTGCCGATGTCTTCGTCGGCGACGGCAACGCGATGTCCGACATCGCCACGGTGACCGGCCGCGTCAACCCCGTCGCGGGCGCCACGATCGACTTCAAGCTCTATGGTCCCAACGACGTCGGCTGCGCCGGCGCGCCGATCTTCGAGTCCTTGGGCGTGGCGTACCCGGTCGCCGGCGGGTCGGTGGCGTCCGGCCTCTTCACGCCGACGGTTCCCGGCACCTATCGCTGGGTGGCGACCTACAGCGGTGACGCCAACAACTCGGCGGTCAGCGGCACGTGCGGCGACCCCGCCGAGACGACCGAGGTGGCATCGACACCTGACCTCGACGTCGACCTGCCCGAGACCGGCCCTCGCAACGTCGGCATGATGCTGACGATCGGTTTCGGGTCGATGTTCGCCGGGCTGGCGTTGCTTGCGTCGGCGTCGCGTCGGCGCCAGTTTCCGTTGTCACACTGAGGTGACGGCGAACTCGGGCTGCGCCTGACAGATTCGGATGTCCGGATCGGTGGCCGGCGGGAGTTCACCGAACCGCGTGATCCATTCGTCGACGTCACCGGGCTCCAGCCCGGTGACCACGGCCTCGAGGTCCGCGACGTCGACCGCGCGCGCACCGATCCGGAAGGCGGTCGTCCCGACGAAGCCGATCACCTCGATCTCGGTGGCGTCGTCGGCATCTCGGCTGATCCACGCCGGTTGACCGAGGAACGTGATCGGCGACCACTGGCCACCGACGCCCGCGATCGCGAGGTTGCCGTCCGGATACTGCGTGAGCGACACGGTCACTTCGCGCTCGGCGATGTCCACGGGCAGCCCGAACGTGAATGCGTCGGTGCTCGGGCCTGCACCGATGACGCCCCAGCCGGCAGGGAGCGCCACGTTGATCGTGCCGCGATCGAGCCGGATCGAGCTGAGCAGCGAGACGATCTCGGGCCGGTACGGGATCGAGCCATCGCGGTCACGAACATGCAGGGTCCCGCATGGCACGGCGACGTCGTAGATCGTCCCGTCGTGGATCACCTCCAGCGTCCCGACGACCTGTGGCTGGACGACCGGGATCGTGATCCCTGCTTCGTCGGTGCCGGGTGGCGCCGGCGGCTCGGGCTGGATGCCGTCCGCCTCGTGGATCGAGATCGTCGACAGGTCCGGGGCCCTGAGCAGGAGTGACGCGCCGCCGAGCGAGCGACGGACGACGGTGAGCTCGTCCAGTGGCTGGCGCCCGACCGGCAGCAGCAACGGTGTCGCCTCCGTGCCGGGCTCGGGCACCTCGGTCGTCGTCGGTGCGATCGTCGGAGGCGGCGGCTGGAGGACGGTGTTCGGGGTGGTCGGGGGGCCGGTGGTGACGGGCACGGTCGTGGCGGCGTTCGGAGCGGCAACGTTGGTCTCCGCGCCCCGCGACGCCGAATACGCGAGCCCGCCGACACCGACGACGCCGAGGAGGGCCAGCGCCGCGAGCCGAGCGGCGTTCCCGCGGGCGGTGTTCGGCGCGGTGACGTTGGGGTCGCCCAGCGACGTCTGCGATCGTGTGGCGATCTCGAACAGGTGCTCGCGCAGATGACGCCGGGCGATCGGCGGCATCGGCGGCACGGACGGGCGCGCCGCCTCGATCGTCTGATACGGGTTCATCCGTCGAGCTCCGGATCCGCCGGTCGGTGGGCGACGAGCCGCTTGAGTTCCTTGCGGATGTTGCCGAGCCGGCTGCGGACGACGGCGGCAGCCAGGCCGGTCGCCTCACCGGCTTCACCGGGCGAGCAGTGTTCCCATGCGGTGAGGAACAGCAGGTCGCGGTCGACCGGGTCGAGTTCGGCTGCGGCGGCCATCGCCGTTGCCGTCGGTCGGCCGGACGCAGGGTTCGCCAGCAGCGGGTCGGTCGCGCCGTGGAGGGCATCGGCCGACTCGGTCGACCACGTTTCCAGACGGGCGCACTCGGTCGTCCCGTGCCGGCGCAACAGCGCCGTCGCGATCGCCATCAGCCAACCTCGGTCGGTGCCCTTGGCGGGCCGCCGCTCGTGTGCCTTGAGTGCCTGCTCGAAGACGTCGCCCACCACGTCGACGGCCAGGTCCGGGCCGATCCGCCGGGCGATGTACCCGTAGATCGCGTCGACGTGGTCGTCGTACAGGCGCGCGGCCGCGGGTCCGGTGAGGGTCACGGGCACATCATGCCCGCTGGATCGCGGGACCTCCACGTCACGTCGCGCGGCCCGACCGTCTGCAGCGACCACCCACAGGGGTCGGCTGCTCACAGTTCAGCGCATCGCGATCGTCCGGAACGGAGGTGGAACGCGAACGCGCAGCGATACTGGGCTGGTGAAGCGGGCACCTCTTCGACATGTCTCGATCCACGGCCACGACGTGCGATATCGGCGCGTCGGCGAGGGCAACGGCGAAGCCGTGCTGCTGATTCACGGGCTGGCCGGGAGCTCCAAGACGTGGGACGCGGTGATGCCGGCGCTGGGCGAGTCCCACGATGTGATCGCCCCCGACCTGCTCGGGCACGGCGAGTCGGCGAAGCCGCTCGGCGACTACTCGCTCGGCGCGTTCGCGAGCGGCCTGCGGGACTTCCTGGCGGTGCTCGACGTCCCGAGCGTCACGATCGTCGGCCACTCCTTCGGCGGCGGCGTGGCGATGCAGCTCGGCTACCAGCATCCCCACCTCGTCGATCGGCTCGTCCTGGTCGGCAGTGGCGGGCTGGGACGCGAGGTCAGCTGGCTGCTGCGGATGTTGTCGCTGCCCGGGTTCGAGTTCGTGATGCCGTTCGGGTTCCCGAAACCGATGGTCGACGTCGGCACGTCGGTCGGCCGCTTCTTCGGGCGGCGGGGCGTGCGCTCCGCTCGGTTGGGTGAGATGTGGCGCGCCTACAGCTCGCTGGCGGGCGCGCCCAATCGCGGCGCCTTCGTCCGCACGATGCGCGGCGTGATCGAGCCGGGCGGGCAGACGGTCGACGCCCGTGATCGGCTGTACCTCGCGGCGCGCGTCCCGACGTTGATCGTGTGGGGCGACCAGGACGCGATCATCCCCGTCGAACACGGCCGGCGTGCTCACGACCTGATCGAATCGAGCAGCCTCGAGATCATGGAGGGTCTCGGGCACTTCCCGCACGTCGAGGACCCGGAGCGTTTCACGGACGTACTGCACGAGTTCCTCACGACGACCGTGGCGGGACCGGTCGGCCCCGAGCCGCTGCGTGACGTGCTGCTCGGCGCGGTCAGCTGACGCCGCGGGCGTTCGCCCGGCGCACGGCGATCGACGCGAGACCGTCGCCCTCGGCGTGATGCACGACGTCATGACGCCCGAAGGCATCGATCAGCTCGCCGGCCGCGGCGTGGAAGCGACCACCTTCGGACCCCACCGCTGACAGGACGGTCAGCAGCAGGACACCGCCCTCCGCGAGCCGGCTGACGAGTTGCCCGTAGAGGTCGACGCTGCGGAACCGCTGGCACACGATCACGTCGAGGTCGTCGAGGTCGGCCGGCAGGCCGCAGTCGGTGTCGTGCACCCGCGCGTCGATGTCGAGTCCGGCCGTGTCGGCCGCCTGCGACAGCAGGTCGATCGCGGCGGGCGACACGTCGAGCGCGACGACGTCGAGCCCGCGTTCGGCGAGCCACAGCGATTGCGCTCCGGTCCCGCAGGCGAGGTCGAGGGCCCGGCCGCTCGTCGGCACGTGTTCGACCAGATGCGGAGCGGCGACGAGGACCTCGGGGGGTGTCGAACTCGCAGGCGCCCGGCCGGTGTACCGGAGATCCCAGCGGGTGCGGTCCTGTTCCACCCGAACATGTTGGCAGCTGGTGCGGGCGACGGCGCTCGAGGTCCTCCGTCGGCGGCCGCGTACCTGCGAACATGGTGGGTCGTGACCGACATCGACAGCTCCTCCGACACCCAGACCGAGACCGGCTGGCTGTCGTCCGACCAGTTGGAGATCTTCCGGGCGAACATGCCGCTCGTGTATGTCGACGCAGTCCCGGTCCGGGTCGACGGCCTCGGCAACGTCGAGGAGGTCGGGATGCTGCTGCGGCAGGGTGCCGATCGCTCGATCAGCCGGATGGTGGTGACCGGCCGGGTGCTGTACGGCGAGCGGGTCCGCGAGGCACTGATGCGGCACTGCGAGAAGGATCTCGGGCCGATGGCGTTGCCGCGGGTGCCCGCCAACCCCACCCCGTTCACGATCGCCGAGTACTTCCCGGACCCTGAGATCTCGGGGTTCTACGACCCTCGCCACCACGCCGTCAGCCTCGCCTACGTCGTGCCGGTCGACGGCGAGTGCGAGCCCACCCAGGAGGCGTTGGACCTGACATGGTTCACACCGCAGGAGGCGGTCAGCGACGACGTCGTGCTGGAGATGACGAGCGGTCACGACCGCTTGATCCGACTCGCGCTGGCGCACGTCGGCAAGCTGCCCTGACCCCGGGAGAATCTGGCGGATTGCCCACGGCGCGTTCGGGCGATCGCGTACTCTGAGCCGCAGATGCCGGACGGCGACACGACTCATCGGGCTGCCAGTGCGTTGCGAACCGCGCTCGCCGGCAGGCAACTGGTCCGCTTCGATGCGACGTGCCTGGTCGGCCCGTCACCGCAAGCCGGCAGGACGCTCGAGCGGGTGGAGAGCCACGGCCGGCACGTCGAGCTGGTCTGGGACGACAATCTCGTCCTGCACACGAATCTGCGATGGTCCGGTTCGTGGCACGTGTACCGCCATGGTGAGACGTGGCGCAATCCGTACGACCAGATGCGCGTCTCGATCGAAGTCACCGACTGGGTCGCCGTGTGCTTCAACGCCGCGCTCGCCGAGACGTACCGGATCCCCGACCCCCGACGTCACCCGGGCATGGGGCGGATCGGGCCGAACCTGAGTTCAGCGGGTACCGACCTCGGCCTCGTCGTCAACCTGCTGCTGTCGTACCCGGACGGCGCGGCGCGGCTCGCCGACGTGCTGCTCGATCAGCGGGTGATGTGCGGCGTCGGCAACGTCGTGCGCTGCGAGGTGCTGTGGGCGCGGGGGCTCAGTCCGTTCGCCCGGGCCGACTCGTTGACCGAGCGCGACGCGATCGGCATCGTCAACACGGCGACCACGATGGTGCGCGCCAACATGCATCACGAGCGACCGGTGACCGTGCACGATCACAAGGCGGGCCATGCCGTGTACGGCCGCAACGGACAGCGCTGCCAGCGGTGCGGCGAGACCGTCGACTGCCGGCCGATGGGCCCGCATCGCCGGGTGCTGTACTGGTGCCCCGGCTGCCAGCACCATCTGGCACCGCAGGACCGGGACGTCGGTGCGAGCACAGCGATGGACCCGCATCCGGCGGCGCAGGCGTTCCTGGCCGACCTGCCGTGGAACCGCGACGTCGGTTGACCCCGATTCAACCGCGTCCGAGGATGCGGTCGACGTCGATCTCGACGACGGCGCGGTCCGGCCGCTGCTGCGGCTGCCGGTAACGGGCGGCGTAGCCGTCGATGCCCGGCTGGACCTGCTGCGCGTCGGTGACGAGCCGCACGGGGCCTTCGAGGCTGAGCCAGCGCCCGCCGTCGACCTGGCAGACCGCGGCGCGCTGGCCGGCCGCCTCCATCCGGCCCGCGTTGACCGCTTTCTGGGACGTCGCCCAGGTGATCACCCGGGCGATGCACGCGTCGACGTCGTAGCTGAACCCGACCGCCACCACGTGAGGCGAGCCGTCTGCTCGCAGCGTCGTCAGCGTGGCCAGGTGCCGCTCGGTGAGGAAGGTGACGACGTCGTCGTCGAGCCGGTTGATGTCGAGCGCCATGTCGTTCTCCTCGGTCGTCCTCCTCGGTCGTCCTACTCGGTCGCAATCGCTTCCAGGACGTCCATGTTGCTCGCCTTCAGCGACGGGTAGACCGCCGCGATCAGCCCGGCGACCACTGCCCCGATCAGGATCAGCACGATGATGAGCGGGCTGAAGGCGAGTTTCGAGATCACGTCGTCGGGGACGGCCAACGACAACACGACACCGAGGAACGTGCCGAGCACGACGCCGACCACCGCCCCGAACATCGACACGATCACCGCTTCCCACCGCACCGATCGGCGGGTCTGGCGGCGGCTCATCCCGACGGCGCGCAGCAGACCGATCTCACGGGTGCGCTCGAAGACACCGAGCGCGAGCGTGATCGAGATGCCGAGCACGGCGATCGCGATCGCGAAGAACAGCAGCATCGAGATGATGATCAGGAGCTGGTTGATCTGCGCTTCCTGCGACGTGCGGAACTCGGCATTCGTCTGCACGTTCGCCTGCGGGAAGGGCTCCATCGCCGCGTTCACCGCCACGTCGCCGCGTTGGGCATCGACGTCGTCGGCGAGCTTGCCGATGATGAAGAAGTCCCGCGCCGGCGCATCACTGACCGACTCGAGCGTGTCGAGCCCGATCAGCCAGTTGCCGAACGTCGCGTCGCCGTAGATGCCCGCGACCGTCAGCTGGCCGGACACGCCGTTCTGGTAGGTGACGTCGAAGCTGTCGCCGACCGTGAGGTCGAGGTCCTTCGCCGGGTCGACCCCGATCAGCGCCTCGCCGAGGCCGAGACCGGCGATCCGGCCCGACCGTAGATCGGGGTTGACCAGCTTCTCGAACGCGTCGGCGTTGATCGCCCCGAACGCCTTCGTGTCGCCGTCGACCTGGGCGGCAATGCCGCGGACCGGCGTCACCGCTTGCAGCTCGGGCACGGCCGCGAGGGTCTCCGCGACGATCGGGGAGAGGCCCTGGAAGCTGTCGTCGGTGACGATGTAGTCCGCGGTGACGGCATTCTCCAACGTGTCGACGAACGTCGCCCGCAGCGACGATGCGAACACCGCGGCCGCGCTGACCAGGGCGACACCGATCATCAGTGCGGCGGCGCTCGACGACGTCCGCCGGGGCGACCGCGCCACGTTCTGGCGCGCCAGCGCCCCCGGCGTCCTGAACAGCTGCTCGACCGGCCAGCCGATGGCTCGCGTCACGGGGGTGGCGATCGTCGACGACACGCTGGCGACGCCGACGAACAGCACCAGGCCGCCGCCCCCGGCGAGCACGATCAGACCGAGCGTGCCGCCGGGTCGGAGGAACAGCCCGATGACGAACAACATCGCCCCGATTGTTGTGATGATCGTGCCGATCACGAGTCGTTTGGTGCGCAGCGCGGTGAAACCGAGCTCGGGTCGCATCGCCGCGACCGGGGGGATCTGCGATGCGCGGCGGGCCGGCACCACGACGGACAGCATCGTGATCCCGATCCCGACGATCGCCGCCATCACGTAGGTGCGGGCCGCGATGATCGTCTGCGGTGACGGGAACCCGGCACCCGCCGCGTTGAAGCCGGCGACGAGCAACCTCGCCACCAGCACGCCGCCGAGGATTCCGAGCAGCGTGGCGATGATGCCGAGGATCAGCGCCTCGACCGTGATCATCCGCCGGACCTGTCTGCCCGACGCGCCGACGGCGCGGAGCAGCGCGAGTTCCCGCAGCCGCTGCCCAATCGTGATCTGGAACACGTTGTTGATGATGAACGCGCTGACGAACGCGGTGATGAACGCGAACACCAGCAGGCCGATGCCGAACTGATCCACGAACTGGTTGACGTCATCGGCCTGTTCCGCAGCGAGCTGTTCACCGGTGATCACTTCGGTCCGCGCCGGGAGCATCGCCTCGATCGCCCGCTGCACGGTGACGACGTCGGCACCGTCGGCCACGGCGATGTCGAGTGCGTCGGCCTTCGTACCGGCACCGAACCGGTCGAGGGCGGTGTCGACGTCGAGCGCCACGAGCGCGGCACCGCCGAAGCTGTCACCGGATCCGAGGCCGATCAGCGCGGAGATCGTTCCCTGGTGCGAGCCGGTGTCGGTGAGGTACGTCACCGTGTCGCCGACCGCGAGCTTCTCCCGCTTTGCGGTCGCCTTGTCGATCGCCAGTTCGCCAGGGCCCTGCGGTGGCGCCCCCTCTTTGATCGTCACGCCCTGCAACCCATTGTCACCGGCCCACGAGACGCCGAGCGTGGGGCCGCCCTGCGGCGTGACCGCTTCGCCGTCGGCGTCGACGAGCTGGGCATACCGCGTGAGTGTCGGCTCGACGACCGCCACCCCGTCGACGGCGCGTAGTTCGTCGGCGAGTCCGACGTCGATCGGCTCGCGGGCGCTGTCTCCGTCGAACTCCTGGGCGGTGCGCACCTCGAGGTCGACGTCTTCGCTGAGCTCGGCGAACAGGTCGTCGAAGACCGCCCGCAGGCTGTCGGCGAGGACGAACGACCCGACGACGAACGAGACGCCGGCCATCACTGCGACGGCGATGGCGATCGTGCGCCCGAGGCGGGAGCGGATGCTCTTGCGTGCCAGCAGCACGGTCGAACCGGAGCTCATGTCAGACGCCGTACTGCTTCAGGTGGTCGAGGATCGAGTCCGGTGTCGGGTCCGACATCTCCCCGACGATCTTTCCGTCCCCGACGAACACGACGCGATCGGCGTTCGCCGCGGCGACCGGGTCGTGGGTGACCATCACGATCGTCTGGCCGAACTCGCGCACGGCATCGCCCATGAACGTCAGGATCTCCGTGCCGGTCGTGGAGTCGAGGTTGCCGGTCGGCTCGTCGGCGAAGATGATCTTCGGTTGCGAGGCGAGTGCCCGCGCCACCGCGACTCGCTGCTGCTGGCCGCCCGACAATTCGCTGGGGCGGTGCTTCAGGCGGTCGGCCAGGCCGACCGTGCCGATCACGTGGTCGATCCAGGCGAGGTCACCGGTCTCGCCGCCGAGCATCATCGGCAGCCGGATGTTCTCGTCGGCCGTGAGGGTGGGGATGAGGTTGAACGCCTGGAAGACGAAGCCGACGTCGGTCCGGCGCAGCTCGGTGAGCTCACGGTCGCTCAGCGAGGCGAGGTAGGTGCCGCCGATGTAGGTGGCGCCGGACGTGAGGGTGTCGAGGCCGGCGAGGCAGTGCAGCAGGGTCGACTTGCCCGACCCGGACGGGCCCATGATGGCCGTGAACCGGCCGGTCTCGAAGGCGACGGTGACGCCGTCGAGCGCCCGCACCTGCGCATCGCCGACGCCGTAGTACTTGCACGCATCGATCGCACCGGCGGCCGGGACGCTGTCGCCGCCGGCTGTCGGAGGACCCGCAGGGTGAGTCGTGACGTTCATGCTGACAAGTTTGCACGCTGGCGGCCGGGCGCGCTGGTGGTGCGCCGGGTGTCACCCCCGGCACACGGCGGGCGCCGGTGCCGTACGATCGGTCGATGGCCTGCCGTTCGTGCTCGCGGCCCCTCCCGGAGGGGGCGCGATTCTGCCCGTTCTGCGGGCATGAGGTGATCGGCGCGGCAACCGAGGAGCGGCGGGTTGTCACGGTGTTGTTCGCCGACATCGTCGGCTACTCGACCCTGAGCGAGCACCTCGACCCCGAGCGCGTCAAGCGCCTGGTCGACGGCGCGTTCCAGCGACTCGTCGCCGACATCAATGCATTCGGCGGCCGGGTCGACAAGATCGTCGGCGACGGCATCCTCGCGATGTTCGGCGCACCGGTCGCCCACGAGGACGACCCGGATCGGGCGATCCGCGCCGCGCTCCAGATGCATCAGTCGATCGCCCAGTTCTCCACCGGCCAGCTCGACCTCGACGCTCCGCTGCAATTGCGCGTCGGCGTCAACACGGGCGAGGTGCTGGTCGGGTCGATGGTCGGCACGGACGACTACACGGCGATGGGCGATGTCGTCAACGTCGCGTCGAGATTGCAGGTGTTGGCACCGCCCGGTGCGGTGTACATCGGCGACGCGACGGCGCAGCTCGCAAGCGACGAGATCCGGCGTGAGCCGATCGAGGACGTCGAGGTGCGCGGGAGGGTCCAAACCGAGCGGGTGTGGCACGTCACCGGCCGCGAGCGGCTGCAGCCGATGTCGGGTGGCCGTGCGCAGGCGCCGTTCGTCGGCCGGGCCACGCAGCGTGAACTGCTGCAGTCGGTGATGACGATGGTCGCCAACGGCCGCAGCGCCGTCGTTTCGGTCAGCGGCGAGGCCGGCGCCGGCAAGACCCGCCTCGTCACCGAGGCGCTCGCCGACTTCCCCAGCCGGCGGGTGACGATCTTTGCCGGTGTCTGCGCACCGTACGGAGAGAACAACGCGTGGGCGCCGATCGCGTCGGCGCTGTTCCGTCAGCTCGAGCTCGACACATCGGTGACACCCGCGGAGCTGCGTGCGATCGTGCGCGAACAAGCCTCCGCGAGACTCGGGTTCGTCGCGGAGGACCCGACGCTCGACCGGCTGGTCGAGGCGGTGCTGCACCTCGTCGGGCATCCGTCGGACCTCGACGACGTCACGCCGACCGAGGCGCGGGAGATGCTCGTCCGGCTGATCGTCGAGGGGTTCCGGATGCGATCCCGCTGGGGGCCGATCGTGCTGTGGCTCGACGACCTGCAGTGGGCCGACCCGCTGCTGATCGATCTGCTGCACCGGTTGTCGCGCTCGCTCGTCGACCGGCCGGTGCTCGTCGTCACCGCACAGCGCGACGACGTCGTCGTCGACTGGCCGCCGTCCACCGACCATCCGATGACGATCCGGATGCCGCTCGAGCCGTTCACGCGCGACGAAGCGGGCATGCTCCTGGACCTCCTGCTCGGCGGCAACGGCGGCTCGCCTCTCGCCGACCAGCTCTACGAGCGCAGCGGCGGCAACCCGTTCTTCCTCACGGAGCTGGCGGAGCTGGCACGGTCGAACCCGGAGAGTACGCAGTTGCCGGGCTCGCTGCGGGCGCTGATCGCGGCGCGCCTCGACCGGCTCGACCCAGCGGCGCGAGCGGTGCTCGACAACGCCGCGGTGCTGGGCACGTCCGGCCCGGTCTCGTCGCTCGAACGGTTCGCAGTCGAGTTGGGGCAGTCGTTCACGCCTGACGACGTCGCCCGGCTCGAGCGGGACGGCCTGCTCGACATCGACGGGCCGATCTGGCGCTTCCGCAGTGACGTCGTGCGCGAGGTGTCGTACCAGATGCTGACGAAGATGGTGCGGGCACAGCGTCACGCCGGCGTCGCCGCGGTGATGGGCGAGATCCCGATGATCCCGACCGACCTCGTCGCCCACCACTCGGCGACGGCTGCCGAGCTCGTCGGCGAGATCGGCCCGGTCGAGCGGGTCAGGTCCGACATCAAGGCGGAGGCGGTGCGGCTGCTGTTGCGAGCCGTCCGCCGCTCCCTCGACGTCGGTGGCTTCCACCAGTCCGGCATACACGCGACGCGGGCGATCGACCTCGGTCCAGACGACCCGGCCGACGTTCGCGAGCTCAGGCTGCTGCGCGCCGAGGCCGCGGTCGGTCAGCGCGAGCGCGAGCGGGCCCGAGTCGATGCCGAGGCGGCGCTGGCGGCCGCGCACGAGGCCGGCGACCTCCGACACGAGGGCAGGGCCCGCCGCTACCTGGGCCAGATCGCGCAGATGGCGGGCGACCTGGATGTCGCCCGCCGGCAGCTCAGTCGCAGCGTCGACATCTTCCGGGAGCTGCACGACGACATCGAGCTGGCGGCCTCGTTGCGTGAGCGGGGGTTCGCCGAGGTCTTCGGCGGCTCGCTGGACGACGCGGAGTGGCTGCTGGGCGAGGCCGAGGGGCTGTCCGAGTCGCTGGACGACCGGCGGGGGATGGCCTGGGTGCGTCAGCACCAGGCATGGGTCGCGTTCCTGGCGGGAAACATCGAGTTGGCCGAGCAGCGTCTCCTGCTGGCGTCTCGCGAGTTCTCCGAACTCGGCGACCGTTCGGGGAGCAACTGGGCAACCGGCCTGTTGGCGTACGTGCGGTTCTATGCCTTCCGCTTCGAGGAGGCGGAGGCACTCGCGGTGGCAGTGCGCGCCGAGGGGCTGGAGGCCGGCGAGCGATGGGGGTCGGCGATGATGGATTCGCTGCTGGCGTCGATCCGGCTGTGGAGTGGCGATTTCGGCGAGGCGGAGGAGCTGTCGCGCCGCGCGGTCGCGTCATTCCGGGCGATCGACGACCGCTTCGGGTTGGTGCAGGCGCTGGTGCCCCGCACCCGGGCACTCGTGGCGCTCGGACGGGATCACGAAGCCGCGCGCGGTCTCGAGGAGGTGCTCGCGATCGGCGACTCGTTCGGCAATCTCGCGTTCCCGGTGATGGCGGCCGCGGGGACGGCGGTGCACCTGGGGCTGGGGGAGCGGGCGGTCGTGCTGGGCGAAGTGGCGTCCGAGCGGGTCGCGAAAATGGGCGCCGACGGCGACGAGACGGCCACGACGTTGGCGCTTGCGTTCTGCCAGGTCGGCGATCCGGAGCGGGCACTGACACTGCTGGCCGAAGCCGAGGTCGACTTCCCGTACGCCCTTGCGGTGCGTGCCGTGGCGGCCGCGATGACCGGTGATGACGAGCATCCGGCGGCCGACGCCGACGCAGTGTGGGCCGTCGAAGGGTCGTCCTATCTCGACCGGGTGATCGCCGATGTCGCGGCCGCAGCGGCGGCGCTGCGGGGCGGCCGGCACGACGAGGCACGCGAGCGGCTCGATCGGGCGACGGCGACGGCGGACGCGGCAGGTGATGTCGTCGCGCGTGCGCTTGCGGGCGGCGCGACGCAGACGTTGCTCGGCGGCGGCGTGACGATGGCGATGTCGCATCACCTCAGGCCGGGGTGGCGGCGGGTGCTCGACGGCCTGTCGAAGGCGGCGCTCGTCGCGTGACGGCGATGCACGATGCGATGCATGAGTCCGGGCTGGTCGTCGGGCGGTTCGACCCGCCCCATCTCGGCCACTCGTACATGATCGACTGGGCGCTGGCGCGGTGTCGACGGCTCGTCGTGTACGTCAACAGCTCGCCGGACCGCGACGTCGCGCCCGGCGTGCTGCGCGCCGCCTGGCTGGCGGAGCTGCATCCGGCGGCGACGGTGATCGAGGTGCCGCACCGGCTGCGGACCGATTTCGGCGACGAGGCGTTGTGGCAGCGCTGGATCGCACTCTTCCGGGTCCATTGGCCGCACGACGGGGGGCCGCACGCGATCTTCTCGTCCGATCCGTACGTCGACGAGCTCGCTCGCCGGATGGAGGCGGTCCCGGTGATCGTCGACGCCGCCCGGACGAACGTGCCGATCAGCGCGACCGAGATCCGCAGCGCACCACGCGACCATCTCCACCGCCTCGCCCCGCCGGTCCGGGCCTGGGTCGAGGCGAACTGGTTGTAGCCGCCCTCGATCCTCGGCCAGGTGTCAGGCAGGTGTCAGACACCTGCCTGACACCGCCGGCGGTCACGCATGTTCGGCCCTGGCGTAGGATCCGGGGGATGAGCATCCCGGTCGAGCTGGCCGACCTCCGGGCGAAGACCGCCGAGTACGACTGGGCCTACCTGCTCACCGTGGGCGGCGACCTGCGACCGCACATCGTGGCGGTGACGCCCGTGTGGGAGGGCGACGTGCTCGCGATGTCGGTCGGCCGGGGCACCGCGGCCAACGCCACGTCGGGTCCGGCGATCTCGCTGTGCTACCCGCCGGTCGAGCCCGACGGCCACAGCCTGATCGTCGACGGGACCGCAGAGGTGAACGAGCAGACGGTCATGTTCGCGCCCACGGGCGCCGTGCTGCACCGGCCGGCCCCGCCCGGGTTCACCGGCTCGGCGACCGGCTGCGGCAACGACTGCGAGCCGGTCAGTCCAGCTTGATCGACACGACACTGAGCGGCCCGCGGGTCACCGATGCGGTGCCCTCGCGTCGCTCGCCGAACAGGTGCACGGCGACACCGGAATCGGCTTCGATGTTGGCCAGCCACTGCGAGTCGTCGCGGACCGTGCTGACGGTCACCGTGTCGCCGACGCGATTGGCCAGCAGCGGCACCTGACGGGGCTCGCCGGAGACCCGGCCGTTCACTTCCAGCACCACCGCGCCGACACCGACCGGCAGCGGGTTGCCGGCTCCGGCGCGCACCGCCGGCCGCACGACAGAGTTGAGTGTGCGAAACGCCGTGCGTGTCAGCGTGGCTCGGGCGTCCGCGAGGCAGGTCATCGGCGCAAGGGTACGGCGGCCCGTACGCTCGGCGTGATGGATGCGACAGAGGTCACCGTGCGCAAGATCGTCGCCGGCCTGGGGATCGAGCACGAGATCGTCGACTGCGACCCCGAGTTGGCCGACACGGCGCAGTTCATCGAGGCATACGGGTATGAGGCGGAGGACTCGGCGAACACGATCGTCGTGATCGGCAAGGGCGACCCACCGGTCTACGCCGCGTGTGTCGTGTTGGCGACGACCCGGCTGGATGTGAACAAGACGGTGCGCAAGAAGCTCGGCGTGCGCAAGGCGTCGTTCGCGCCGTCGGACGTGACGACGGAGCTGACGGGGATGATGGTCGGCGGCGTCACGCCGTTCGGCCTGCCGGCGGACATGCCGCTGTGGATCGACAGCCGGGTGGTCGGGCGCGAGCGGATCCTGCTCGGTGGCGGTAGCCGCAGTTGCAAGGTCGTCGGCCCGCCGGCGCTGCTGACGGCCCTCCCGAACGCGGACGTCGTCGACGGTTTGGCGAAGGACGTCCCGAGCGACTGATCGCTCGAGGATCGGCGCGTGCTGGAACATCTGCTGGCCCAGGCCGAGTCCGCAACGGGTCTCGAACCGACGCTGGAGCGAACGCTCGACCTGGTCGGTGTGTTCGTGTTCGCGGTGTCGGGTGCGTTGCTGGCGGTGCGCAAGGGGTTCGAGCTGGTCGGCGTGACGTCGCTCGCACTGGTCACGGCGCTCGGTGGTGGCGTCGTGCGCGATCTGCTGCTCGGCGACACCCCGCCGGCCGCCTTCCAGAACGTGTGGTATCTGGTCGTGCCATTGAGCGCCGCCGGCCTGATGTTCGTCGCCCACTTCCTCGTCGATCGGCGCCTCAATCGGGCCGTGCTCGTGTTCGACGCGGCCGGACTGGCGCTGTTCTGCGTGACCGGCTCGGTGAAGGCGGTCGCGTTCGGCGTGAGCGCGGTCGGCGCGGTGCTCATCGGCGTGATCAGCGCGGTCGGGGGCGGCATCATCCGCGATGTGCTCGCCAACGAACAGCCGAGCCTCTTTCAGCGCGAGAGCACGCTGTACGCGATCCCGGCGACGTTGGGCGCAGCGGTCGTGGTGGTCACGACACTCAACGAGGTGTACTCCGGGGCGGTTGCCGCCGCCGTGGCGATCGCAGTGTTCGCCGTCCGGATCGCCGCCCTGCACTTCGGCTGGCGCGCGCCGTTGCCGTACCGCTCCACGGGTCGGCGCGTCGGCTAGCGGGTGCGTCCCGAACCCGGGAGGCGAGTCAGCCCATCTTCGACGTGTGGACCGGCTGCACCACCATCACGACACGGTGGTCTCCCGGTTGGTGGAACGGGTAGTCGTCGACGCCCATGTATTTCTTCGCCATCGAATCGATGAACTCGTTGCTGCCGTCGTCGTCGACGCGGATCACCGTGCCACGGATCTCGAGGTAGCGGTATGGGTTGTCGGGGTCGATCCCGGACAACGCGACCGTGGGGTTCTTCACGAGGTTCTCGTACTTCTGCCGGCCGCGGGTGAGCGAGAACAGGAAGTGCTCGCCGTCCCAGCCGCCCCACACCGGGCTCGACTGGAGTTCGTCGTCCGGGCCCATCGTGGCGATGTGCCAGTAGACGTTCTTGGTCAGCAGGTCGGCGTGTGATTCGGGGATGACGCTCATGATGCCGACAACGGTAGATGACGGTGCCGTGTTTCCAGGCAGCCGGGCGATGCCTCAATCGCGGTGAGCGAACTCGTTGAACCGGATCGACAGGCTGTCGATCTGGGGCTGATCCTCCCCGGCTGCCAGCCAGTACGTCGCCACGTCGCCCGGCGCGGCCGCGCGGTCGCCCATGCACGCGAGGGCGTCGCTCGCCGCCCGGCCCGCCTCGAACGCGACTGCGGCGTCTTCGTCGCTGACGTCCGGCGAGATCGACCAGTAGCTGTTGACCCAGGCACACACGAAGTCCAGTACGAGGTCGGGGTTGGCGCCGGTTCCGCCGTTGATGTCCGCGTACGCGGACGGCACGGCCGCGGAGCCGCCGGTGTTGTCGATGGTGACCCGCACGTACCGCAGCGGTGAGCCGCCGACCAGCTCGCGGTAGGCCTCGGTTGCCTCCAGCTCGGGGATGCCGTTCGGATCGACGCCGACTTCGACCGTCGTCGGCGCGCCGTCCAGGTTCCCGACCCACGCTCCGGCGTCGATCGGGTCGGTCGACGACGGCTCCGACGATGGAGCGTCGGCTTGACCGGCACCGGACGTGTTCGCCGCTTCCACCGCGTCATCGGATCCGGCGCCGTCGCTTCCGCCGCACGCAGCCAGTGCGAGCAGTGCGAGAACTGTCAGTGTTGAGCGTCGAATAGTGACCTTACGCACGGTGTTTCCCTCCCTGTCGCCCGTATTCGGAGGGTACCGATGGAGCGCTGGCGACTCAAGAGAACCGGCAACATCGCCCCCCACGGTGTCACCCGATCCCGCCACTTTCGGCGTTCTCGGTGCTGCGGGATCGCGGCCGGAACGGTGCGCCACGTGGCGATGGCGGAGCGGTCATCGAACCGTACGCTGTGGAGAATGCACGGCTCACGTCGCTTCACAATCGTCTTCGGCATCGCGCTCGCGATCGCCGCGTGTGGTGGCAGCGATGCCGCGCCGGCCGAGCCCGTTGGATCAGCTTCGGTCGTGTCCAGCCCGGCCGGCATCGTGCTCGTGTCTCCCGCGGATGCCGCGTCGACGATTGCGGCGCCGCTTGACGACCTCGTCATCCTGGACGTCCGCACACCTGAGGAGTTCGCCGAGGGTCACATCGACGGTGCCGTGATGATCGACTTCTATCGCGCTGATTTCGCGGACGAACTCGCCAAGCTCGACCCTGACGTGCCCTACGTCCTCTACTGCCGCTCCGGCAACCGCAGCGGCCAGACCGCAGCGATGATGGATCAGCTCGGCTTTGAGTCGGTGCAGGACGTCGACGGCGGCATCCTCGCCTGGCAGCAAGCCGGCCTCCCCCTCACCACCGACTGAGACAAAGTTGTGCCAGGCACAACTTTGTCGTCCGGCGGCTCGACGGAATCGTCAGCGCCCTTGTCTAACCTGCACTGCGGTGAGCCGCGGGACCCGCAATGGTCCGGCGGTACCAGCCTCTGTAGCTCAGTGGATAGAGCGTCGGTTTCCTAAACCGTGCGTCGCAGGTTCGATCCCTGCCAGGGGCGC
>JABDKP010000145.1 GCA_013002175.1 Ilumatobacter sp. | reverse complement strand
GTGATGATCATGTCGCTCGCCCGGCCCTCCAGCGTGAGCCGACCCTCGGTGTCGGCCGAGCCGACATCGCCGGTGACGAACCACCCGCCGTCGCGGTGCGCGCCCGCCGTCGCGTCCGGCATGCGCCAGTAGCCCGCGAAGAGCCCAGGGGAGCGGATCTCGACGACACCGGTCTCGCCCGGCGCGACGACGGTGCCGACGTCATCGCACACGCGCAGCTCGACATCCGGCAGCGGGAAGCCGACCGTGCCGGGGGTCCGCTCGCCGCCGTAGGGATTCGACGTGATCATCCCGGCCTCGGTCATGCCGTACCGCTCGAGGATCTGGACGCCGGTGCGGGCGGTGAAGTCGGCGTGCACCGCCGCAGTCATCGGTGCCGACCCGGAGGTGAACAGCCGGATCGAACGACACACGGCGGCAGTGAATCGCGTGTCGGCGAGCAGCCGCGTGTAGTGCGTCGGGACGCCCATCATCACCGTCGCCTCGGGCAGGTGCTCGATCGCCAACGAGGCGTCGAACGCCGGCAGGAAGATCACCTCGTTGGCGCCGAGCATCGCGCAGTGGAGCGCGACGAACAGACCGTGCACGTGGAAGATCGGCAGCGTGTGCAGCAGCACGTCGTCGGGGCCGAACCCCCAGATGTCGTGGAGCGCGAGGGCGTTCGATGCGAGGTTCGCGTGCGTCAGCATCGCTCCCTTCGAGCGGCCGGTCGTGCCCGACGTGTACAGCATCGCGGCCACGTCCTCGTCCGCTCGCTCGACGATGTCGCGGGTCGGCGTGGCGTCGTCGGCCGCCGTTGCGAACGAGCCGGCGCGGTCGGTCCCGAGATGGACGACCGGAGCGGCGAGGTCGCCGAGCGTGCCCGGCCGGGCGACCACGAGCGCCGGCGACGCGTCATCGACGAAGTAGCCGACCTCGGCCGGCGTGTAGGCCGTGTTGAGCGGCACGAAGACCGCGCCGACCCGCAGGCATGCCAGGTACAGCGCGACGTTGTCGGTCGACTTGTCGATCTGCACGACGACGCGGGCGCCGACCCCGACGCCAAGGTCGCGCAACACACTCGCCATCTGACCAGCCCGCTCGTCGACGTCGCGATACGTCAGCGACGATCCGCCCGGCACGCGCAGGAACGGCGAGTCGAGGCGCGCCTCGAAGCGATCGGCGAGGGTCGAAGACAGGTTGGTCATCGCATGTCGCTCCGGCCGTTCAGGCTCCGCCCGCACCCTGACGACAACGTTGTGCCTGGCACCGGATTGCGTCAGGCGTATCGAGCCGGGTCGGACTCGAGCAGTTTGGCCAGCCTGCGCACCGCGCGGCGACACTTGAACGCGAACACCGCACCGAACACCTTGCCGATCACGCCGCCGAGCGCGCCGCCCCATTCGAACGCGTAGCTCCACGCGAGTTCACAGGCGTGGTCATCCACCTCGATGCACTCGTATCGTTCGGCGAACGCCTTCACCGGCATCGAGGCCCGTGCGAAGCGGAACCCCATCAGCTCGCCTTCGACCCAGGTGAAGAAGTACTCCTCGATCTTCACGCCGGTACCCCGCACGGTGCGGGTCGTGCCGACGCCGTGCGGTTCGGGCGTGGTCCACTCCACGGTCAGGCCGAGCCACTCCTCCCACGCCGGACCGTCGGCGAGGCACCTGAACAACGAGAACGCGGGGACTTCGATCGGTTGGCGGATCGTGTTCTGGTTCGGCCCCACGAGGGGATAGTCCTCGTCGACGGCTCGCATCTCGCGCATCTTCGGCATCGCTGTCCCTGTTCTGGCTGGGCGGTCACGGCTGGGTCCCCCACAGGTTCCTACGTCGGGGGATGACCGGTTGACTACCTAACGTTTGTTAGGTAACGTCGAGGCCGTGGTTGCTGCTCCGATCGCCGAAACCGGCCCGTCCAGCGGCCGCGACCGCATCCTCGACGCCGCGGCGGCCCGCTTCGCCGAACTCGGGTTCACGGAGACGTCGCTGCGGCTGATCGCCGGCGACGTGGAGATGAAGGCGGGCTCGCTGTACTACCACTTCGGGTCGAAGGACGAACTCTTCGTCAGTGTGCTGGCACGCGGCATCGCGCTGATGAGCGACGGGTTCGACGGCGCCGCACAGCGTGTCGCTGCCGCCGCCGAGCAGCAGGATGCCCGGGCCCATCTCGCCGAACATGTTCGTGCGCACTTGCGTGTGCTGCACGGCAACTTCGCGTTCACCTCGCTGCACGTCACCAGCTTCCGCACCGCACCCGAGGCGGTACGCGCCGCGATCGTGCCAGAGCGTGACGCGTACGAAGCGAAGTGGACAGCGCTCCTGGGTTCCCTGCTGCCCGGCCGATCCGCCGACGAGATCGGCATCTTGCGCCTGGTGCTGTTCGGTGCGATCAACTCCTCCATCGAGTGGTTCGACGCACGGCGCGGCAACCTCGACGACTTCGCCGATGTGGTGACCGACCAGTTCTGGAATGGCGCGAGCCGTCCGCACGAGAAAGACGACAACGATTCCACATGACCACGCACACCCATCGCAACGTCTACATGACCGACGAGCTGCAGGCGATCTACGACCAGACGGTCGACTTCGTCTCCAAGGAGGTGACGCCGCACGCCGACGCCTGGGAGGAAGCGGGCAAGGTGCCGCGCGAGACGCTGCAGAAGATGGGCGAACTCGGCATGCTCGCCCTACGAGTCCCCGAGGAGCACGGCGGCCTCGGCATGGGCATGCTCGCCTCCGCGACGTTCAGCGAGGCACTGGGTCAGTCGACCTATGCCGGCTTCGACGTCACCGTGCTGGTCCACACCGACATGGCGGGCCCCCACCTCATCAACTCGGGCACACCCGATCAACTCGCGGAGTGGCTGCCCGGCGTGATGTCCGGCGAGACGATCCTGTCGATCGGGGTCACCGAGCCCGACGCCGGATCAGACGTCGCCGGGATCCGGACCGTCGCCGTGAGGGATGGCGACGGCTGGCGGATCAACGGCACCAAGACGTTCATCACGAACGCGGTGTACGGCGACATGACGATCGTCGCCGCCAAGACCGACCCCGACAACCCGTACGGGATCACGATGTTCCTCGTTCCTGCCGGCACCGAAGGTTTCACGGTGGCGAACAAGCTCGACAAGCACGGCTGGCGGTGCTCGGACACCGCCGAGCTGGTGCTCGACGACGTGTGGGCGCCGGACACATCAGTGCTCGGCACGGTGCACCGCGGGTTCTACGAGACGATGAAGAACTTCCAGAACGAGCGGATGGTGCTGGTCGGGATGGGCGTCGGCGCGGCGCAGGCCGCGATCGATCTCACCAGCGAGTACGTCACGCACCGTCCCGCCTTCGGTGGTCGGCTGGCCGACCTCGGGGCGATTCGTCAACGGATGGCGATGAGCCAGGCGAAGGTCGACGCAGTGCGCGCCGCGATGTACCACGCGGCATGGCTCGGCGACCAGGGCGTCGACAACATCCGGGAGATGTCCGGTGTCAAGGCGTGGGGGTGCGAGGTGGTCAACGAGGTGATGTACGACTGCCTCCAGTTCCACGGCGGGATCGGGTACATGCGCGAGTCCGCGATCGAGCGAATGGCGCGTGACGCGCGCATCCTGCCGATCGGGGGCGGCGCCACCGAGGTGATGCTCGAAGAAGTCGCCAAGCGGCTGCTGTGATCGGAAGACGGGCGACCCGACGATGACGGCGATCACACCGCTGACCCGGGTCCGGTCAGTGCTCTTCGCGCCCGCGGTCCGGCCCGACCACCTCGCCAAGCTGGCGAGTCGTGGCGCCGATGCGGTCGTGATCGACTGCGAGGACGCGACACCGGCGAACGCCAAGGCCGACGGCCGGCAGAACGCCCGCCGCTTCGGACCCGAGATCGCGGCCGCCGGGACCCAGGTGCTCGTGCGGGTCAATGCAGTGGCCAGCGAGTGGTTCGCGGACGACATTCGCGATGCGCTCGGACCCGACCTCGCTGCGATCGTCGTCCCGAAGGTCGAACACGTCGCCGACCTGGACCGCGCCGCCGAAGCGCTCGACGAACAGGGTCACGCCGGACTGGGCGTGATGGCCGGCCTCGAAACCGCGCGGGGTGTGGCGGACGCCCGCGCCCTGCTCGGTCATCCGCGTGTGGTCGCGGCGTACTTCGGCGCCGAGGATTTCATCGCCGACATGGGCGGTCGCCGCACACCCGGCAACGCAGAGGTCCACCACGCGCGTTCGGCGTGCGTGCTCGCCGGTCGGTTGACCGGTGTGCCGATGGTCGACCAGGTGGTGACCGACTTCCGCAACGCCGCCGCGTTCGCCGCCGAGGCAGCCGGGGCGCGCGACATGGGGTACCGCGGCAAACTCTGCATCCACCCCGGCCAGGTCGAGCTCGCCCACGAAGCGTTCACGCCGACCGCCGCCGAGATCGACCGGGCCCGGCGGCTCGTCGCCGCACACGTGGCTGCGTCCGACGCGGGGCTGGCGGCGATCGACTTCGAGGGTCAGATGGTCGACGGCCCGCTCGTCGCCCAGGCGCAGCAACTGATCGAACTGGGGGAGCACACATGACCAGCAGCCATCCACGCCCGCACACCGGCAAGTGGTTCGAGGAGCTGACGCCCGGCCTCGTGATCCCGCACGCGATCCGACGCACGATCACCGAGGCCGACAACGTGCTGTTCACGTCGATCACGATGAACCCGGCATGGCTGCACCTCGACTTCGACTATGCCGAGCACGAGACCGAGTTCGGCAAGCCGCTGGTCAACTCGATGCTGACGCTGGCGATGGTGATCGGCATCAGCGTGCACGAGACGACGCACGGCACCACGGTCGCGAACCTGGGGTTCCGCGAGGTCGTCTTTCCGACGCCGCTGTTCCACGGCGACACCGTGCACGTCGAGACCGAGGTGGTCGAAGCGCGGCCCTCGTCGTCGCGACCAGGGCAGGGTGTCGTCGTCTTCGAGCATCGGGCGTTCAACCAGCACGACGAGCTGTGCTGCCGGGCGACGCGCTCGGCGTTGATGCTGTTCGAGCCGAGCGGCTGAGGCAGGCACCGGTCAGTTGGATCACGTTGCCGGTGCCGCGTGGTTTCGCCGTCGGGACGCCAGGGTACGCGACGGTCATGGCCAAGAACCACGGATCTTCCATCAAGAACGACGAGCAGTACGAAGCGCTCCGCGACGACGGGATGTCGAAGGAGAAGGCTGCCCGCATCGCCAACTCGCCCGGCGCGTCCGAGCGCGGTGGCGCGTCGCCGCCCTACGAGGAGTGGACGAAGGACGAGCTGTACACGCGGGCGCAGGAACTCGACATCGAGGGGCGGGCATCGATGACCAAGGCCGAACTCATCCGCGCGCTCCGCTCGAACTGAGCCTCAGCACACCGCCGCGACATACGGATACGGGTTGACGGTGCGCCCGCCGCCCGGGCGGACCTCGAAATGCAGATGGTTCACCGACGTGTTGCCGGTCGCACCGACATATCCGATCACTTCGCCGCGTGACACCGTGCGGCTCGAGCCCTCCCACGCGCTGAGATGCGCGTAGTAGTACCGCGTGCCGCTCGCCCCGACCAGCGACACGGCCTTTCCGCCGAGGCCGTTCGTCTTGAACCGGGCGTTGCCCGCCTCGACGGCGACCAGCGGCGTGCCGCGCGACGCCATCATGTCGACCCCCTCGTGGCGGCGGCCTCCGGAGCGGGCCGCGCCCCAGGTGTCGGCGAACGCCCGCGGGCCGGCGACCGGGCAGACGATCCCGCTGCCCGCGTTCGATGGTGGAGGGTTGGTGACCGGGGTCGGTGCCGGAGGGGGAGCGGGCTCGGTGGGCGCCGGGGTCGGCGCCGGTGTGGGTGCCGGAGTTGGCGCCGGCGTCGGCGCCGGGGTCGTGGGCGCTGCCGTCGGC
>JABDKP010000140.1 GCA_013002175.1 Ilumatobacter sp. | reverse complement strand
GCGGGATGGAAGTCGAGCGGGTTGAAGCTGCCCTCGAGGCACATCAGCAGCCCCACGACCCGGCCGGCGACCTGCGCCACGATGTCGAGCCCGTCGGAGCGTGCCTCGTCGAGCAGGCCGAGCACGTCGCGCCACAGGTCCGGCGCGCTGTCCGGCTGGTTGAGGTTGACGCTGACGGTCCGGCCGGTGCGCCGCGCCAACTCGCGCATCCAGGGCATCTCGGTGGTCGGCACGTCGACGTGGTCCGGCGCGAACTGGAACACGCCGTGCCCGACCCGGCGGAGCGCGTCGGCGATCCCGAACAGTTCGTCGGCGGTGGCGTGCGTGCCGGGCACCAGCTCGCCCGACGACGATCGGTGCAGCGGCGTGCGCGACGTCGAGAAACCGAGCGCACCGGCGCGGAGGCCGGCTTCGACGATGCGCGACATCGCCTCGATGTCCTCGGGCGTGGCGGCCTCGTTCGCCGCACCCCGGTCGCCCATCACGTACCCGCGCACCGGGCCGTGCGCGACCTGCGCCCCGAGGTCGAGCGCGTAGTGCCGCGCGTCGAGTGCGTCGAGGAACTGCTCGAAGCTCTCCCACTCCCATGTGATGCCCTCGGTCATCGCCGAGCCGGGGATGTCCTCCACGCCCTCCATCAGCTCGATCAGCCACTCGTGCCGGTCGGGCGCCGCCGGCGCGAACCCGACCCCGCAGTTGCCCATCACGACCGACGTGACGCCGTGCCACGACGAGGGCGTGAGATACGGATCCCACGAGGCCTGCGCGTCGTAGTGCGTGTGGACGTCGACCCAACCGGGCGTCAGCAGCAGCCCGTCGGCATCGATCGCCCGCGCCGCCGGGCCGCCCTCGCCGGCCCCGGTGACTGCAGCGATCTGCCCGCCGTCGACCGCGACGTCAGCCGGGCGGGCCGCACTCCCGCTGCCGTCGACGAGCTGTGCGTTGCGGATCACGAGGTCGTGCATACCGTCGCGACGCTAGCGGTTGGTGAATGCGAGTGTCCGCCCGACACGCCGCCGTTGCCGAGCCGTCGCCGCTCAGCGGGCGGCGGCGATGATCCGGCGGGCCATGTCGTCGGCGATGTCCGACGGCGGCCTGGACTCGGCCGCCGCGCGGGTGAGGATCTGGCGCGTCGTGTCGTAGATCCTCGCGACGGCGGCCCGCGACTCGTCGAGCGTGGGGCTCGAGTAGATCCGCGCAGCCGCGCCGATCACCCCACCACCGTTGGCGACGTAGTCGGGGACGTAGGAGATGCCCGCCGCGCGCAGCGCCTCGCCGTGCCGGGCCTCGGCGAGCTGGTTGTTGGCGGTGCCGCAGATCACCCGGGCGCCGATCGCAGGCAGCGTGTCGTCGTCGACCACCGACCCGAGTGCGCACGGGGCGAACACGTCGACGGGTTGGGCGTGGATGGTTGCGGGGTCGACGGCGGTCGCCCCGTACGCGTTGACGACGTGTGAGACAACGGCCCGATCGATGTCGGCGACGACGAGTGTGGCGCCCGCCTCGTGCAACTGGCGGGCGAGGTCGCGGCCGGTCGCGCCGAGCCCCTGGATCGCGACCGTGCGGCCATGCAGGTCGTCGGTCCCCCACACGTGCTCTGCGGCGGCGCGTAGTGCCGTGAACGTCCCGAGCGCCGTGAACAGCGACGGATCGAATCCGGCGGGATACTCGCTGGCGCGCGTGAAGACGTAGTCGCATTCGTCGGCGACCACGTCGACGTCCGCCGGTCCGACGCCGACATCGATCGCCGTCCAGTAGCGCCCACCGAGCGACTGGACGTGCCGGCCGAGTGCGTGGAGCAGCGCGTGCTTCTCCGGTGTGGACGGATCGGCGAGCACGACGCACTTCCCACCGCCGAGCCGGAGCCCGGCGAGCGCGTTCTTGTAGCTCATTCCCTTCGAGAGTCGCAGGACGTCGGTCAGCGCGTCGGCCTCCGACGCGTACGGCTGCATCCGGCAACCTCCCGCGGCCGGACCGAGCGTCGTGTCGTGGATCGCGATGATCGCACGCAGGCCGACCGACTCGTCGTGGCAGTGCACGACCTGCTCGTGACCGTCGAACTCCGGGTGATCGAACACCGACTCGCCTTTCCTGTCGCAACGACAACTGAACCATGACCGTACGCGTCCCGCAGTCGGCGATGCGAGCGACAACTACGCTCGGGCGATGGAGACGGCCGACGTCGCCGTGATCGGCGCGGGGATCGCCGGTCTGTCGGCTGCGGCCGAATTGGCCCGCAGCGTCTCGGTGATCGTCGTCGAGACGGAGGCGACGCCCGCACACCACGCCACCGGCCGATCGGCGGCGCTGTACATCCCGACGTACGGGCCGCCGACCGTCCGCCGTCTGACCGCCGCAAGCGCGCCGTTCTTCCGCTCCGCGAACGACGGTCGCTCGCCGACGCCACTGGTGTCGCCGAGGACCGTGATGTACGTCGCCGACGAGGCGCACCACGACCATCTGCTCGCATTCGCGGCCGGCCACGGAGAGGCCGGCGGCTCCCTCGAGCTGATCGACGGCCCGGCGAGCCGCGCCCGATGCCCCGCGCTGCGCGCCGACTGGGTCGCAGCCGCCGGCGTCGACCATGACGCGCTCGACATCGACGTCGCTGCGACGGTGGCGACGTTTCGCGCGGGGCTCGTCGAGCGGGGCGGTCTGCTGCGGACGAATCACCGCGTGACGGCTCTCGACCGGGGCCGGAACGGCTGGACGCTCGCCACCACCGGCGGTCCGATCTCGGCCGGCACGATCGTCAATGCATCGGGCGCATGGGTCGACGTGGTCGCCGCGATGGCGGGCCTCGCGCCGCTCGGTTTCGAGCCGAAGCGACGGACGCTGGCGGTCGGGCCGATCGCGGCCGGGGCCGACCCGGGCGACCACTTCGTCGCGCATGCGGCGATGCGTTTCTACTTCGGCGCCGAGCACGGCGACCTGTTGTTTTCGCCCGCTGACGAGACGCTCAGCGAACCGACCGACGCCCGCCCCGAGGAGATCGACGTGGCGATCGCGATCGACCGCATCAACGAGGCGACCACGCTCGGTCTGCGATCGGTCCGCCAGGCATGGGCCGGCCTGCGGACGTTCAGCGCCGACGGCGACCTCGTGCTCGGCCCCGACCCTGCCGACCCGGCGTTCGTGTGGTGCGGGGGCCAGGGCGGCTACGGCATCCACACGTCGGCAGCCGCCGCCATGGCCACCGCCAGCCTCGCGCTCGGCGAAGCGCTGCCGGCCGCGCTCGTCGACGTCGGCCTGCGCGCGAGCGACCTGGTGCCCGACCGCCTGCTGGCCGGTCACGACGACTCGACGGGCTGATCGCGTCGGTCAGCCGAGCGTGCGCGTGTGGAACGCGAGCATGTCGGCGCGGAAGACGTCGGGTTGATCGCCGACCCCGCCGATGCTGGCACCGCGCCGGGTGAAGCCGGCGGCATGCGCGAGCAAGAACATGTCGAGGTCGGTCAGCGCCGGGTCGGCGTCGCCGGTGTGCGGGTGGATCATCGCGCCGTCGTCGGCGAGGTACACCGTCGGTGCCTGCGGGGCGACGGCGGCGTCGGCCAGTTCGTGCACCGGCTCCAACCGGTCGAAGCTGTGCGCAGCCCCCGGCACGATCCGCACGGTCGCATCCGCACCGGTCCGCCCGATCGCATGCACCTGGGCCTGGGCCTGCTGCACCGAGCACCACTCGTCGGCCTCCGCGAGGATCGCCCGCACGGCGGTGCTGCCGACGCCGGCGTCGACGAACTGGTGGCCGCACCACGGGTACACCGCGTACACCCCGGCAAAGCCGGCCCCGACACCGACGATCGGGTCGGCGAAGCGCCGCATCGCCGCCGTCAGCACGGCCGAACCACCGCGACTGTGCCCCTGCGCGTTGACACGCGCACCATCGACGAGCGGGTGCTCGCGGAGCGTGCGCAGCGCGGCGAGCAGGTCGTGGGCGCTCGCTGCGAACGAGTACGGCGTCTGGTTCGCAACGGTCGATTCCACACCGCGTGCGCCGAACGGATCGAGCAACAGCACGCCGAAGCCCGCCGCGACGAGCGTTTCGCTGTGCGCGACGTGATTCGGGCCGACGCCGAGGCTGCCGGGGACCATGATCACGACCGGCTGGTTCGCCTCACCCGACGGGAGAAACAGCGTTGCCCCGATCGCCACGGTGGGGGCGGCGCCGGGATCGGCGATCGCGTCGCGATAGTTGCGCGGGTTCGCCGTCGCGATCGTGATCGCCTCGCCGGCGACACCGGCGAGCGTGCCCGGCGTGCCACCGCTGTCCTCGTCGCTGCCCACCGCCGGAGACTACGCCACCGCCGGCCCACGCCATCAGGCCGTCGACGTGGCGTCGGGTTCGGGTTCCGGATCGCCGACCGGCTCGACCGTGATCTCCTTGGTGACCAACGACGCGTCACCGACGAACGTCGAGAACGGGGTGTCGGCTGCGTCACGGCCGAACCCGATGCGGGCCAGGCTGTTGATCGCCGCCATCCCCGTCGGGTCGAAGAGGTACCAGTCGTCGCCGAGGTACGCCTCGAAGAACCCGTGGAAGTCCTGCGGCTCGACGCCGACGCCGTATCCCGACACGTAGCGGGCGGGGATGCCGAGTGCCCGGCACAGCGAGATCGACACGTGGGCGAAGTCCCGGCACACGCCGGCGCGCTGCAGCAGGACGTCGGTCGTGCCGCTGGAACCGTCGGTGGCGCCCGGTTCGTAGTGCACGTTGCTGCCGACCCAGTCGGCGACGGCCTGCACGCGGGGATACCCCGGGTCGACGTCGCCGAACAGGTCGGACGCGAAGCGCACGAGCCGATCGGACTCGCAGTACCGGCTGGGGTTCAGGTACGGGAGCACCGCGGCCGGGATCTGCGCGAACGTCGCCTCGGTCAGCAGGGCGGGATCGGTGTCATCACCGTCCACCGAGATCGTCGCGCGGTACGAGAGGTCGAGCGAACCTGCCGGTGCGTCGAACCGGAGCAGTTGGTGGGCCCCCTCGCCGTACGGTTCGAACGTGACATCGACGTCGGGTGTGATGTCGAACTGCTCGGACGTGACCCGCTGGTGGGCGGTCCGCGCCGCGATGATCGAGAACGCGAACGACGTCGGTGCGCCGACGTCGTAGGTCAAGTTGGCGTGCACGTCGAGGGTGGTCACGGCGTTCAGTCAACCACCACGCCGTCGACCTGCCGCTCAGTCGACCATCGTCAGGCCGCCCGACACGCTGAGCACCTGCCCGGTGACGAAGCTCGACCGGTCCGACGCGAAGAACACGATCGCGTCGGCGATCTCCGAAGGCTGGGCGAGCCGGCGCATCGGGATCGCCCGCGTCAGCGCCTCGCGCATCTTCTCCGGCTGCGCGGCGAACAGCGGCGTGTCGGTCGGGCCGGGGCAAACGCAGTTGACACGGATCTGATTGCGGGTGACTTCGCGGGCGAGCGACTTGGTGAACGCGATCACGCCGCCCTTGGCGCCGGCGTAGACCGTCTCTCCCGTCGAGCCCACCCGCCCCGCATCGCTGGCGACGTTGACGATCCGCCCCGACCCGGAGGCGGTGAGGGCGGGCAGCATCGCCTGCGTGACGTTGACCGGGCCCATCAGGTTGAGCTCGACGATCGTGTCCATGTACTCGGGCGTGTTGTCGACGAAGGGCTGGATCTGGTCCCACCCCGCCGCGTTCACGAGGATGTCGAGGCGGTCGTGGCGCTCGATCACGTCCGCCGCGACGGCGGCGCAGTTGTCCCGGTCGGTGACGTCGAGCGGCACGAACCCGACGTCGAACCCCGCGTCGCTCAGCGTCGCGGCCGCAGCCGCACCGGCGTCCTCGGCCACATCGGTCAGCACGACGGCCGCTCCCGCTTCGGCGAGCGCCCGCGCGGTGGCGAGGCCGATCCCCGACGCGGCGCCGGTGACCAGTGCGATCTTGTCGTCCAGTTTCATGCGCAGACCGGTGCGTTCCTCACGCCCAGCCGCTGACGGCCTTCACCTCGAGGAACTCCTCGATGCCCCAGACGCCACCCTCGCGACCATTGCCGGACTGGCCGTACCCCCCGAACGGCGAACCGGCGCCCCGCGGCTGCCCGTTCATCTCGACCATGCCCGAGCGGAGGCGACGGGCCACCCGGCGGGCGCGATCGACATCGGTGGTCTGGACGTAGTTCGTCAGGCCGTAGGCGGTGTCGTTGGCGATCGCGATCGCCTCCTCCTCGGTGTCGAACGGGATGATCGACAACACCGGCCCGAAGATCTCTTCCTTCGCGATCGTCATGTCCGGCTTCACGTCGGCGAACACCGTCGGCCGCACGAAGTATCCCGCGTCGAACCCCTCCGCACGGCCTCCGCCGCCGGCCAGCAGCGTCGCCCCCTCGGACTCGCCCTGCTCGATCAACCGCTGGATCTTGTCGAACTGCGCCTGCGAGACGACCGGCCCGATGTGCCGGCCCTCGTTGGCGGCGATGTCGACGGCGGTCTGCTCGGCGACCTGCTTGGCGGTGGCGAGCGCGTCGTCGTAGATCGGACGCTCGACGAGCATCCGGGTCGGCGCGTTGCACGACTGCCCGCTGTTCATGAAGCACTGCCGCACGCCGCGCGTCACCGCCTTCTCGTCGGCGTCGGCGAACACGATGTTGGCGCCCTTGCCGCCGAGTTCCAGCGCGACTCGCTTCACGGAATCGGCCGCGTTCTTCGTGATCGCCACCCCGGCGCGGGTCGAGCCGGTGAACGACACCATGTCGACGTCGGGATGACCCGACAGCTGCGTGCCGACGCCCGCGCCGTCGCCGTTGACGAGGTTGAACACGCCGGCGGGGAAACCGGCCTCGTCGATCATCTCGGCGAACAGCGCCGACGACAGCGGGGCGACCTCGGACGGCTTGAGCACCATCGTGCACCCGACGCCGAGCGCCGGGGCGACCTTCAGCGTGACCTGGTTCATCGGCCAGTTCCACGGCGTGATCAGGGCGCACACGCCGACCGGCTCGTAGAGGATGCGATCGCCGGGCGCATGGTCGCCGAGCGGCCGGTCGAACTCGAACTTCTGGAGCTCGCGAATCGTGTTCTTGATGTGTGCCGCGCCGGCACCCACCTGAGCGGTCTGCGACAACGCGATCGGTGCGCCCATCTCCTTGGAGATCGCTTCGGCCATCTCGCCCGCCCGCGCCATGTACACCTCGAGCAGCTTCTCCAGCAGCGCGATCCGCTCACCTGGATCGGTCGCGCTCCACACCGGGAACGCCTCGGCTGCCGCCGCGACGGCGGCGTTCGTGTCGGCCGCAGCGCCGAACGAGATCACGGCGCACGGCTGTTCGGTCGAGGGGTCGATCACCTCGACGTCGTTGGGCTCGCTCGGCGCCACCCAGGCACCGTTGATGTAGAAGTTGCGGCGGTCGAGGACGTGATCGGTGGTCATGGCTTCGCTTTCTGGACGGGGATTGCGGTTGGAGACTGCGGCCAAACGGTAGCGACCGTCGTTCCGTTTCGAGTTCGCGCGTCGGCCACTGTCACGAGGCGGCGACCTCCTGTTGCGATTCCTGTGCGGCGAACCACTCGCGGGCGGCCGGCGACCAGGAAGCGTGGCGCTCGTGGAACACGGTCGCCGCCGACGCGCCCGCCCACCGGTCGGGCAGCAGTTCGGTCGGCAGCTCGGGGTCGACCGACGGGAACCGGCGCCAGTCGTGCACCAACTCGACGACGGCCCGGAACGCAGCGTGTTCATCGTCGGGATCGCGATCGTCATGGCTCCGGCTGAACGCGACGTACTCATCGGCGAGGTCGTTCAGCTGCCATGCCCGCTCCACGAGATCGGCATCAGCGGTGGTCGAGCCGGTCCGCGAACGCAGCACGACGCTGTCGGCGAGCACGCCGAGGTCGCTGAGCGTCGCCCGCAGATCGGGCTCGCGGGAGACATGTGGCGAGATCGCGAGGCTGGGCGACAGCTCGCCGAACCCGTCGAACGCCAACCGTGTCCGCAGTCGTTGACGCAGCGCCCGCTGCGACTCGGCGATCGGGCAGTGTGCGAGGAGCCACTCGCCTTCCCACGCCACCTCGCCGGTGCCGAACTGGTAGATCCGCTTCGTCCCCGCGTCGAGCAGTTCCCGACCCGCCGGGGTGAGCGACCACCGGACGAGGCGCCCGTGGCGCCCGGACTCGATCAGGCCGTCATCGGCGATCCGGGCGATCGCCTGGCGGGCGTTCTTCTCGCCGATGCCCAGCGCATCGGCGGCGGCGACGAGCGTCGACGTCCAGGCCTCGCTGCCACTCGGCAGTACGAACTCGCCGAGCACGGTGAGCAGCAACGCCTTCGCGCCGCCGCGGGCGGCGGGCAGCTCCTCGATCACGGCCATGTGTGGAACCCTTCGCCGGTCTTCTTGCCGAGTCGTCCGTCGGCGACCATCGTGCGCAACAGCTCGGGCGGTTCGAATCGCGGGCCGAGTGTGGCGTGCAGGTGCTCGGCGATCTTGAGGCGGACATCGAGGCCGACCAGGTCGGTCAGCCGCAGCGGACCGATCGGGAGCTTGTAGCCCAGCACCATCCCGCGGTCGATGTCGTCCGCGCTGGCGACGCCCTCCTCGACCATCCGGATCGCCTCCAGCCCCAGTGCGACGCCGAGCCGGCTCGTGGCGAATCCGGGGCTGTCGCGCACCACGATTGCCGTCTTGTCCAGCCGCTCGACCCACGCCACCGTCGCAGCGACCGTCACGTCGGCGGTGTCGGCACCGACCACCAGCTCGACGAGGTCGGACTTCGGGACCGGGTTGAAGAAGTGCATCCCGATGAAGCGCGAGGGCCGGTCGAGGTGCGCGGCGAGATCGTCGATCGACAGCGAGCTCGTGTTCGAGGCGAGGATCGGCACATCCGGGTACCGGCGATCGAGGTCGGCGAGCAGCGAGCGCTTCAGCTCCGTGATCTCGGGCACCGCCTCCACGATCAGATCGGGCGCGATGTCGGGCAGGCCGACGGTGATCGTGCAGCGGGCGAGGTGTTCGGCGACCCGCTCGTCCATGTCGGCCTCCGCGCGGAAGCGTCGGCGGAGCCCGTCGGCGACGCGGTCCTGGGCGGCGTCCGCCGTGACGGGATCGGTCTCGGAGACGAACGCGTGGACGCCGATCTCGGCCATGTTCTGTGCGATGCCGGCGCCCATCGTGCCGCCGCCGACCACCAGCACGGTCGCAGCGGACCCGGTCATGTCGACCCCGGCTCGTCGTCCAGTCGATCGCGTAGCTCGAACCGCCGGATCTTGCCGGTCGCGGTCTTCGGCAGTTCGTCGACGACGATGATCCGCCGCGGGCGCTTGAACGCCGCCATCCGGTCGCGGCAGTGCCGTTCCAGTTCGGCGGCATCGGGCTGCGCGCCGCTGGCCGGCACGACGAACGCAACGACCTCCTCGAGTCCGTCGTCGTTGCGGGCACCGACGACGGCGACCTCCAGCACGTTCGGATGCTCGATCAACGCGCTCTCCACCTCGGCGGGCGACACCCAGATGCCGCCGGCCTTGATCATGTCGTTGTTGCGGCCGAGGAACGTCCATCTGTCGTCTGCGGACCGGGTGTAGACGTCTCCGGTGCGGACCCACCCGTCCCGGAACGCCGTCGCCGTCGCGTCCTCGCGCTGCCAGTAGCCGCGCGCCGCCGACGGGCCGCGCACGTGGAGGAACCCCGGCGTGTCCGGCTCGGTGACGAGTGCGCCGGCTTCGTCGCGAAGTTCGGCGTCGTAGCCCGGCACGAGCATGCCGCTGGTACCCGGTGTCTGCGAGTCGAGCGTGTTCGAGATGAAGATGTGCAGCAGTTCGGTCGTGCCGATGCCGTCCAGCACCGGCCGCCCGGTCAGCTCGGCGAACCGGGTCTGCACGTCGGCCGGCAGCGACTCGCCGGCGGTGATCGTGGCCCGCACCGACTCGAACGTGTCGGCCGGGGCGCCGACGTCCAGCAACGCGGCGCAGAAACCGGGGCTGGCGAAGAACAGCGTCGGCCGTTCCGCCGCGATCAACGCGACGAACGACGCGGGCGTCGGCGGGTGGGGGTTGAGGAGTGCGGTCCCGCCGACCGCGAACGGGAACGTCAGCGAATTGCCGAGCCCGTACGCGAAGAACAGTTTCGCGACCGACAGGAATCGGTCGTCCGGGGAGACGCCGAGCACCTCGGCCGCGTAGGTCGCCGCCGTCGCTTGCTGGCTGCCGTGGACGTGCATCACACCCTTCGGCAGCCCGGTCGTGCCACTGCTGTACAGCCAGAACGCGGGTGACTCGGTCGTCGTCGCCGCGACCGGAGCCTCGCTGGTGTCGGTGAACGCCCCCCACGACAAAGTTGTGCCTGGCACAACTTGGTCGTCGATGATGACGGTGCGGACGGCGGGGGCGGCCTCGGAGATGGTGGCGGCCGAGTCGGCGTAGGCGGCGGACAGCACGACCGTGGACGCTCCGGAGTCGGCGATGATCGCCCCGAGCTCCGGCGCGGTCAGCATCGTCGACAGCGGCACCGGAACCACGCCGGACCGCTGTGCACCGAGGAACCACGACGGAAACGTCAGGTCGTCGTTGAGCACCAGCGCGACGCGGTCGCCCGCCCCCACACCGAGATCCGCGAGCGCGTGCTGCACGCGGAACAGCTCGCGCTGCACCTCGGCATACGTCGTCGACGTGCCCTCGCAGCGCACCGCGACCCGGTCGCCACGACCGTCCTCGACGTGGCGATCGACGAGCCACGCCGCGGAGTTGTGCGTGTCAGCGCCGGCCACGTCTCAGACCTTGACGTACTCGAACTCGACCGGCTTCTGGTTGATCCCGTTCGACGGCGGCGCGATCCACCCGGCCATCTTGCCCGGCTCGGTGACCCCGACCATCAGGGACTGGACGTGCGCCCGGTCGGCGTCGCTCGGCAACCAGCGATCGACGTTGGCATCCCACTCGTCCGGGGAGATCATCCGCCCGTCCGGGCTGATCCGGCGCCCACCGAACGTCCCGACGGCACGGTTGAAGCCGGCGTGCGGCATCGTGAGCTGGACGTCGGTCCCGGCCTCGCGCAACGCCCGGTTCCACCGGTCGACGCCCTTCTGGCAGTCCTCGATGTAGTCGTCGCGCAGTGTCTCGTTCAGCGCCGCGAGTTGGGTGACCTCCCGCTCGCCGATGCCCGCGTCGGTTGCCTCCGGCACCATGCGGTGCCGCGTGGCGAGGCGGTGGTCGTCGTCGCGCCGCTCCTCCTGGAAGCGGCCCTTCAGTCCCGCGGCGTAGTAGTTCGCCGCGTTCGTCGACGTCTCGGCACCGAACAGGTCGAGCGACACCGAGTAGTGGAAGTTGAGGTACTTCTGGAGGACGTCGAGGTTGATCCCGCCGTGCGGGTGGACGTCGGCGGTGTCGTGCTCCTGCATCAGCTCGATCGTCCGGTTGACGACGCGGCCGACGCCCGTCGCGCCGACGAACATGTGGTGCGCCTCTTCCTTCAGCATGAAGTCGCACGTGCGCGACAGCGGGTCGAACGCCGACTCGCGCATCGACGCGAGCTGGTACTTGCCGTCGCGGTCGGTGAAGTAGGTGAAGAAGAAGAACGACAACCAGTCCGGTGTCTCCTCGTTGAACGCCCCGAGGATGCGCGGCTTGTCGGGGTCGCCCGAGTGTCGTTCCAGCATCTCGTCGGCCTCGTCGCGGCCGTCGCGGCCGAAGTAGCGGTGGAGGAGGTAGACCATCGCCCACAGGTGGCGGCCCTCCTCGACGTTGACCTGGAACAGGTTGCGCATGTCGTACAGCGACGGCGCGGTGAGGCTGAGCCGTCGCTGCTGCTCGACCGACGCCGGTTCGGTGTCACCCTGCACCACGATCAGGCGTCGGAGGTCCGAGCGGTACTCGCCCGGCACCTCGTGCCACACGTCCTGGCCCATGTGCTCGCCGAACGCGATCGTGCGGTCGGGCTCGGGCTCGGCGAGGAAGACGCCCCACCGGTAGTCGGGCATCGACACGTGGCCGAAGTTGGCCCACCCCTGCTGGCCGACGTCGATCGCCGTGCGGAGGAACACCGGGTTGCGTTGGAACGCGGCCGGGCCGAGTTCCTCCCACCACCGGATGAATTTCGGCTGCCACGACTCGAGCGCCCGCTGGAGGCGCCGGTCGCCGGCGAGGTCGACGTTGTTCGGGATCTTGGCGTCGATGTCGACGGTGATGGACATGTCACACCCTCCGGTGGTCGTAGTCGGGGCGGGAACCCGAGCCGAAGCGTTGCAGCGCCCCGTCCGGGCCCACGGCGTTCGGTCGTTGGAAGATCCAGTTCTGCCAGGCCGTCAGGCGGGAGAAGATCTTGGTCTCCATCGTCTCCGGGCCGACGAAGCGGTAGTTCGCCTCCATCCCGGTCAGCGCATCGGGCGAGAAGCTGTTGCGCTCCTCGAGCATCAGCCGGACCTCGTCGTCCCAGTCGAGGTCGTCGGGCGTGAACGTCACCAGCTCGGCGGCCAGGGCGTCGGCCGCGACGAGGTCCTTCCCGGCCAGGCCGGACGCCGCGACGTACGACTCGTCACGACCCCAGAAGCGCGTCCGGAGACGGGTCAGGTGGTTCGACATCGGGAACCAGCCGCCGTTGGCGGCGGTGAGGCGGATCGTGGCGGGCGGCGGGGGCTCGTCGTGGTCCTCCCACGTGCCCTCGAGCATGAAGCTGCGGTCGGCGACGAGCACGAGTTCGGCGAGCACGCCGGCGAAGCAGCTGCCGGGTTCGACGAGCGTGACGAGCGTGCGGGCCGACACGTCGAGCCGCTTCAGCACGCGGGCCCAGAACAGGCGGACCTCGCGGACGAACCAGTGGTCCGGTTCGGCGGCGCACACGTCCTCGGCGGTGGCGACTGCGTCCGGCGACCCGATCGTGCGGAACACCCACGTGCCGATCTCGGTCTCGTTGAACCGCAGGTGGAGGATCGCGGCGTCGAGCTCGCGGGCGGTGGCGAACAGCCAGCCATCGGTACCCGCCGCAACCAGCGCCTCCCCGGTCGCCGGCTGCGTCGTGCCGGGGCCGGCGATCGTGAACGTGGCGGTGCCGAGCCCCCGATCGACGTCGACGGTGACGTTGGAGTACGCGAGACGGTCATCGGTGATCGACACCTCGAGCGGCGTCAGCTCGACACCGGCGGCGGCATCGGGCCGATCGGACGACGCGGCGCGAGCGTTCGCCCGCCCGGCAACCAGTTCGGCGAACGAACTCGCCGGCGCGATCGCGTCGACGAGATTCCAGTCGACGGCGGTCTGGCCCCGAACACCCTCGTTGCGGGTCGCGAACGCGTCGGCCAGATCCCGGCGGACGAAGCGCTTGTCGACGACGCGCGTCAAGCCGCCGGTGCCGGGGAGCACGGCGAGCAACGGCACCTCCGGCAGCGACACCGCGGACGAGCGGTCGTCGATCAGCAGGATCTCGTCGCACGCCAACGCGAGTTCATAGCCACCACCCGCCGCAGTGCCGTTGACCGCGGCGATCCACGTCTGCCCGCTGTGGGCCGTGGCGTCCTCGATCGAGTTGCGCGTCTCGTTGGTGAACTTGCAGAAGTTGACCTTGTGCTCGTGCGTCGCGCCGGCGAGCATCTTGATGTTCGCGCCGGCGCAGAAGATCTTGTCGAGCCCGCCGGTGACGACGACGGCCTTGACCTCCGGATGCTCGAATCGCAGCCGCTGCACTGCGTCGTACAGCTCGATGTCGACGCCGAGGTCGTAGGAGTTCGTCTTCAGCTCGTAGTCGTCGCGCAGCCCACCCTCCGGGTCGACGGCCATCGTCAGCGTCGCGATCGTGCCGTCGACGTCGATCGACCAGTGGCGGTAGCGATCCGGATGGGTCGAGAAGTCGATGGGCGTTCTGGTCGCGGTGTCGGCCATGTCGTGCGGTGCTCCTGCGTCGATCGCCCGGTCCGGGCGCTCGCTCCATTATCTACAATCCAACGCCGTTTCGTCAAGAGGTTGTAGAAGATCACCGCCCTCACGCGTTGCTGGGTTGGCGGTACGTGGGGTTGGCGATGGCGAGGCCATCCGCCACCGAGGCCGCGACTGCATCGAGCACCTCGTGGAACCGATCGTCCTCGATGCCCTCACGAATCGCCGCACACAGCGCCCGCTCGGTGTCGTAGCCGAGCGCCGCGAGCCTCGCGGCGTGTGCCTCGACCGCCGCCGGGCCGGCGACCACCTCCCGCGCGGCCACCCCCAGCGCGTTCGCGGCGATACGCAGCGTCCACCGGTCGGCACCTTGGCTTCTCGGCAGCAGATCGTCGTGCAGCCACGCGGCGACCGCGTCGATCAGCGCGGCGGCGTCAGGGGCATCGAGCGGCGGCGATGTCCGCTCCGGCAACGCCGAGTCGTTCGCGTCGGTCATCGGTCGGCCTCCAACTCCCGCAACAGATCGACGACGTCGGCGGCGTTCTCGACGACTCGCCGCCCGACCATCGCCAGCTCGATCGACGACGTCAGGCCCCGACGGAAGCCGCCCCCCATGAACAGGCACATGATCCCCCAGCGCACCGTGCCCCACAACTCCCACCAGCGCAGGGCGTCGACGTCGATCGTCGTGCCGGCACGAGCGTTGTAGGCGCTGAGCAGATCCTCGGCGGCACCGATGCCGGCCACGCGGCCCGGCGCGCCGAACCGCCACGCCCGCACGCACAGCCATCCCAGATCGGCCGTCGGGTCGCCGATCATCGCCAGTTCCCAGTCGAGCACGGCAGCGAGACCGCGCTCGTCGAGCAGGAGGTTGCCGAGACGGAAGTCGCCGTGCACGACCGCGGGTCGCAGCGGGGCGGGGCGGTGAAGGTCGAGCCATCGCAATCCGAGTTCGAACGCCGGGTGCGGGTCGTCGAGGGGGTCGTACATCTCGCGCAGCGGGGCGAGCGGATCGGCAACCCGCGGGACGCCGGCGAGCTCGGGCACATCGATCGGGATCGCGTGGATCTTCGCAAGTGCAGCAGCGCAGTCGTCGACGAATGTCGCGCGCGCCGCCGTCCATCGCTCGTCGCGCAGTAGGCGTCGCGGGATCGTCTCGCCGTCGAGGCGCCGGGTGACCAGGAAACTCCGCCCGACCGCCGTCGCGCCGTCGCCGGCCACGACCACCTCGGGCACACACGCCCCGTGCCCGGCCGCGACGGCGAGGATCCGGGCGTCGTGCGCGCTCCCACCGTCGGCCAGCCCCGCTCGATCGAGCTGGACGATCAACGGGTGGACAACGCCGTCGCAGTGCGCATCGAACCGCCACGTCTCGCGGTTGGCGCCGGCGGTCAGCCGTTGCAGGTCCTCGACGTCGACCGGGCCGAGCGCATCGGCAAGTTCAAGTGCCAGCGCTCCCGCCAGATCGTCGGCCGATCCGTCCACGAGTCGGTCAGGCCTCCGCCGGCAGGGGCACGCCGACCGGCCAGCCGTCGACGACCTGGTCGAGGAACTCGCTCATCCCCAAGCCGGTCATCCCGTCGCACTCGAAGCGCGTCATCGCCTCGGTGATCCGCGTGTGCAGTTGCCCGCCGTCGGCGTCCGTGCGCCGGTTGCGCAACGGGATCATCGACAGCACCTCACCGGTCACGTCGTACTCACGCTCGGCGGTCCGCACCCAGCACCGCATCGCCGTCTGCTCACCTCGCTCGTCCCACTCGGCGTCCACGCGGCAGTCGAGGACCTTGTCGTAGCGGTCGCCGACGAGCACCATCCCGCCGGTCGACGGGGGCTCGTCCGCGTCGCGGGCGACGATCGACAGCATCATCGCGAAGTCGTCGCTGAACACCATCGGCAGCCAGCGGTACCACCGCAGCGCCTGCCAGTACCGCGGTCCCCACGACTTGTCGCGCAGACCCAACCCGTCGATCTCCAGGACGGCCGCGCCCGCCGTGTCGGTCGCACCGACGGTGATCGTGCCGGTCACGGCGCAGTGCTGCTCGTAGTGCGCCTTTGCGAAACCGTTGCCGGTGTCGAGCTCGCGACCGTCCGCGTACTGCGGCATCCCGCCGTACATCGGTGAGACACCGCGGTACGCCAGGTCGACCGTCGCCTCGACGATCGGGTTGTCACGAAATGCGGCGCGCGGGTTCGCCATCTCACCGGGGTCGTCCAGCACGCACACCCGGCCCTCGTAGCGAACGGTGAGCCGCCGGAACGGTTCGTCGACGGTGATCCGCAACCCACCGGCGTCCATCGCGTCGTTGTCGTCGATCTGCGGGCGGTCGTACATGAAGCCGACCCGGCCGTCCGGCAGGTAGATGCACACCGACATCTCGGCGTACCCCTCGTTGACCCGGTTGCCGAGCCGGAACCAGCCGCCCGCCTGCGACCCGAGGTCGAACGCGTTGAGGTACATCGATTCGTTGTAGTTGACCGCATCGCCCGGGTGGTGGGTGTACTCGTCGTGCGGTTCGAGCACCGTCACGATCCGGTCGACGTCACTGGTCGGGTTGGTCATCGGTCCTCCTCGTCCGCCGGCCGGCGCGCTTCCGTGCAGCCTGGCAGATGCTCCTCAGCGCGCTCGTGCCGTGCGGCCATGGCGCTCGACGAGCACGTCGGCCCAGTGTCCGCGCCCGGTCGCGCGCAGGCGATCGAGGTACGCCGGCAGGTGCCCGCGCGTGTGGTACGGCCCGCCCTCCGCGAGCACGACGTCCATCGGGTCGCCGGCCTCGGGACCGCCGAGCGCCTGGTCGACCTGCGCCGCGATCCACGTGTCCAGCAGCGTCGCCGCCTCCGTGACGAGGTCGTCGCGAACCGGTGCGAGGTCGGTCGTCTCGTGCGGGTCGCTCACGACGTCGAACAGCATGTCGTCGTTCCAGTGGGCGTGGAACCCGTCGTGCATCGTCCGCAGGGAGAGGTGATCGCCCCAGCGCACGCCGCGCTGACAACTCCACGCGCCCTGGGACAGGAACAGCGCGTCGCGACCCGCCTCCGACCCGTCCCGCAACGCCGACGCGATGCTCCGTCCGCTCCACCACGGCGTCGGGACCTCGATGCCGGCGAGTTCGACGACGGTCGCAGCGATGTCGAGGTGATAGTGCAGCCCGGCGTAGCTGCGGGCGGCGACTCCCGGCCACCGCAGGATCGCCGGGATGTGGCACGTCGCTTCGTCGGCGGCCTGGTGGTCGGCGTAGACGCCCAGTTCGCCGAACGCCTCGCCGTGGTCCGACGAGACCAAGATCGCCGTGTCGTCGAGCACGCCCAGCGCGTCGAGCTTGTCGAGGACCGCCCCGACGGCGTCGTCCGCGTATCTGATGCCGACGTCGTAGCCGTCGAAGATGCCCTTGACCGCGTCCATCGAGTTCGCGTTCCACGGATGACGGGGCGGCGGCGCACCCCATTCGTCCGGCGTGTACCCCCACGGCTCCTGGGCCGAATGCGGACCGGCGAGATCCCAGTTGCGCTGACGCACCTCCTCGGTGTGCCAGGCCGGGACGGGGTCGTCCGCGAACGGGTTGCCGTAGTCGTCCGGAGTGTTGTACGGGGTGTGCGGGTCCCACAGATGCAGATGGAGGAACCACTGGTCCGCCCGTCCGCGCCGGTCGAGCCAGTCGAGCGCACCCGGCAGCACCTCGTCGGCACGTTCGCCACCCATCCCGCGCATCAGGTTCATCGCTTCCATCACGCCGTGGTTCCACCACGTCGCGGAGTGCCGGAACGGGAAGCTGGAGATCGACGCCGTGTGCCAACCCGCGCGGGAGAACTGCGACGCCCACGCATCGCGTGCGACACGACCGACGAACTGCCGCTCTGGCCCTTCGGCCCGCAGGTCTGCGGCGACGCCGCCGTGATTGACGACGCCGTTGCGGATCCCGAACATCCCGGTCGCCAGTGCGGTGCGCGACGGCAGGCACGGCACGTCCGAGGCGTAGACGTTGTCGAACCGGACGCCGTCAGCGGCCAGCGCGTCGATGTTCGGCGACGTGTTGCGGTGATAGCCGGAGCACCCGAGGTGATCGGCGCGCAGGGTGTCGATGTCGATGTAGAGGAACCTCATCGCGCGAGCGACGTCGAGCGGGACGCCCCTGGTCGTCGTTCTGCGCAGCGCATCGGCTCGAATCTATTCAGCGACGGCGGGCCTCGGCGACGTGGATCCAGCGGGTGAAACCGGCTCGCTTCTGCACGGTGTGCACGGCGACGGTCTCGTACCCGGCGGCGTCGAGCCAGCTGCTGATGTCCTGGGGCGCGACGTACACGCCGAGCGGCGCACATGTCGCCCCGTTCTCGAGGATCGCCCGGACCGATGCCTCGTCGGTGTGGATGGCATGGCCGTACGGCAGATCGGTGACGATCGCGTCGGCGTGCTGACGGTGGGTGCGTGAGTCGGCGCGGGTCACGTCTGCGTCGTAGCCGAAGTGGGCGAGGTTCGTGCGCGTCATGCCGACCATCGCCGGCTTCCAGTCGACGGCGAACGCGACGAGGCCGAGCGAGGCCGCTTCGAGCACGATCGACCCGGCACCACAGCACGGATCGAGGATCGACGTCGATGTCGGCACGAGGTTGACGAGGGCGCGTGAGAAGCGGGCGTCGAGCGAGGACGACGTGCTCCACGGTTTCGTGTCGTGACGCCGATACGCGCCGTCGGACCGGGCGACGACCTCGCCGAACACGAATTGATCCTCCTGGGCCACGACCACGAAACGATGTCGCGGATCGTCCAGATCGGGGAAGTACGGCAGCACGTCCGCGAGCCGGACCGCGACCTCCAGACTCGTGGCGCCGATCCGGTGCCCAGGATCATGGACGTCGACGCGGAAGCGGTCGGCGTCGACGTCGCTCGCGGCGACGCGGTCCACGAGCGCGTCGAACGACCTTGCGCGGGCGATGACCCGCATGCCGTCGTGGACGTATGCCGCCCGGGCGACCGTGTCGAGCGAGTGCGCGGTGGCGACCCCGTCGGCGTCGGGCCGGCCGCCGGTGAGGCTGGCGCACTCCGCGGCGACGAGATCGTGATGTGCAATGCGGGCGGTGGTGACGATCAGATCCGCGTCGGGCACCACCTCATCTTCGCCGCTGCACGCTGGTGGGATGAGATTCTTTCGCGACGCAGATTTGATCGGAACACTGTTCCATTCCTGCGTGTGGCCACTATTAGTTGTGGCACCATCACTGTCAGCACAACTTTGGTCCACATGATCCCGCAACCGCCACCCACCGTGGCCTACCGTGAACTCATGGTGAGCGCATCGGGTGAACCCCAACGGACGGAATCCAGCTTCATCGATGATCGTGACACGCTGAGTGCCGCGGTCATCACGCTGCACGACCAGGGTGATGCCGATGGTCGCAGCCTCCGTCGCCTCCGCAACCGCGAACACGTGCTGATGACGGTGCTCGGGCTGATCCGCGCCGGTGACAGCGACCCGAGCGTCCAGGCGATCGCTGACGGCGCCGGGGTCTCGCTGCGGTCGATCTTCAGGTACTTCGACGACCTCGACAACCTGCTCTGCGCAGCTGTCGAGCTCGGCGTGCAGCAGGCGATGCCGTTGTCGGTCATCCCGAACGCCGGCGAGGGAGCGCTCGAGCTGCGCATCGACACCTACGTCGACACCCGCCTGCGGCTCTACGGGGCAAGCCACGAGTTCGGTCGGATCGCCCGCAACCGGTCCGACGCGATCCCCGCCCTCGCCCGCACGATCCGCGGGATCCAGGACCTGATGCGCTGCCAGGCCCGGGCCCAGTTCGAGCCCGAGCTCGAACGGCTCGACCCCGTCGACGCCGAGTTCACCCTCGACGCCGTCACGCTGATGACCGGTTTCGGCGCCTACGACACGGAACGGCGATTGATGGGCCACGGCCCCGAGCGAATCCGGATCGTCTGGAAGCGCAACCTCGCCGCCCAGCTCTCCGCCGGCTGAGCCCGACGACGCGCAGGTCGAGCCGGCGACCAGCTGGTCCACCAGCGCGCAGGCATACTTGTGCGGTGCCGTCGATCGGGGTCGTTCTGGGTGCCGGCGGGCTCGTCGGTGCCGCGTACCACGCCGGGGTCCTGACGGCGCTTGCCGAGTCCGGATTCGATGCCCGCGACGCGGAGATCATCGTCGGCACATCGGCGGGCGCGACCCTCGCAGCCACGCTGCGCGCCGGGTTTCCCCCGCTCGACCTCGCCCGCCGCAATCTCGACCAGCGATTGTCGCCCGAGGCGCTCGCGATCGTCGCCCGCACCGGCGGCCCGCCATCGCTCGACCTCCGCCCCCGTCGGCGCTCGGGTCCGCCCCGCCCCGCGTCGCCGGGCCTGCTGGTGCGAGCCGCCCGCCATCCGGTGAAGGCACTCACCGGGCTGCTCCCGACCGGGACGGTGCCGACCGACGAGATCGGCACCCGCATCGACGCGCTGTTCGACGGACAGTCGTGGCCCGGACGAACGACGTGGATCTGCGCGGTCGACCTCGGTAACGGCGATCGGGTCGTCTTCGGACGCGACGACATCGCGGCACCGATCGGCGTGGCGGTGCGGGCGTCGTCGTCGATCCCCGGGTTCTTCGAACCCGTCACGCACCAGGGACGGCGCTACGTCGATGGGGGCGTGCATTCACCGACCAACGCCGACCTGCTCGCCGGGCTCGACGTGGACATCGTGGTGATCGTCTCGCCGATGTCGGCGACCTCGGCCGGACAGAGCGCCTCGCTGCCCAGCGCTCGGCCGCTGCATGCGCGCCGGCTGGCCGGCGAGGTCGCCGCGCTGCGCGCGGCCGGGACCGCCGTGCTCACGTTCCAGCCGACTCCGGCCGACGTCTCGGTGATGGGCCGCAACTCGATGGACCACCGGCGCCGTACCGCGACCACCGCGTCGGCATTGAACTCGACCCGTCAGCGCCTCGCCGACCCCGACACCGCCGAGCGCCTCTCGGTGCTCCGACACGCGTCGTCGTAGCTCGCCGGATGCCGCGTCAGGCGAGCGCGCCGAGGACGCGTTTGGCGCGGTGCTCGAAGATGATCGAGGTCTGCTCGTCCTTGACGTGGGGTGCGCTCGCCACCGCAGTCAGCACGGTTTCGCTGAGGGTGGCGATGTCACTGACGCTCAGATGCACCAGGACGTCGTAGGCGCCGGTCACCAACGTCACCGCGACCGTCTCGTCCAGCGACCAGATCGCCTCCATGAACTCGTCGACCGCCTGCGGTGTCTTCGGCTGGAGCCGGACCGACACGAACGCCTCGATGTGCCGCCCCAGCGCGGGCAACGCGACGTCGGCGTGATAGCCGCGGATCACGCCGCGCTGCTCCAGCGAGCGCACCCGGTTGATCATCGTCGACGGCGACACGCCCGCCGCCGTGGCGAGGTCCTTGTTGGGGCGCCTGGCATCGACCTGCAGTTCGTGCAGGATCCGGAGATCTGTTTCATCCATCTTCGGACAGTACGCCATATGTTGCTCGAATCTTCGATCTGGCCGCCGGTTGTTGCAGAAGCGCACGTCGGATGATCAGATTGTTGCATCTCCAGGAGGCCGACGATGACCGACACGATGCTCGACGACTACGAATTGAGCGACCGCTACCGCCGCGACGACGGCATTGCGTTCCTGACCGGCATTCAGGCGCTCGCCCGCATCCCGGTCGAGCAACTGCGCCGCGACCGCATCGCCGGCCTGCACACCGCGGCATTCGTCTCCGGCTACCCCGGGTCGCCACTCGGCGGGTTCGACCTCGAAGTCGCCCGGGCGGTCAAGGTCGTCCCCGAACTCCCGATCGTCCACCAGCCCGCCGTCAACGAGGAGCTCGGCGCGACCGCCGTGATGGGCTCCCAGCTCGCGCAGGGCCGCCCGGACGCCACCTACGACGGCGTCGTCGGCGTCTGGTACGGCAAGGCGCCAGGCCTCGACCGGGCCGGCGACGCGTTGCGCCACGGCGTGTTCGCCGGATCGAGCTCGCGCGGTGGCGCCGTCGTGCTCGTCGGCGACGACCCGGCCTGCAAGTCGTCGACGATGCCGTCGTCGTCGGACGCGTCGCTCGTCGACTTCCACATGCCGATCCTCTACCCCGGCACGATGGCCGAGTGCCTCGAACTCGGGCTGCACGCCGTCGCGATGTCGCGCGCGTCGGGGCTGTGGTCGGCAATGAAGATCGTCACGCCGGTCGCCGACGGGTCGGGCACCGTCAACCTCCCGGTGCTGGCGACCGACCCGATCATGCCCACCGTCGAGATCGACGGTCAGCAGTGGGAGAGCCACCCGTCCGCGCAGTTCCTCGGCCAGCGGATGGTCGCCGTCGAGCGCGAATTCCGCGAGGTGCGGCTCCCGCTCGCCCAGCAGTACGGCGTCGTCAACAAGCTGAACCGGATCAGCGTCGACCCGCCGGACGCCTGGATCGGGCTCGCCGCGACCGGGTTCACCTACCACGAACTCCTCGACGCGCTGCGGCGGCTCGGCTTCGACGGTGAGCGGGCGATCGCCGACGCAGGCATCCGGCTGCTGCAACTGCGGATGCCGGTGCCATTCGATGCCGAGCTCGTCAGGCAGTTCGCCCGCGGGCTCGACGAGATCGTCGTCGTCGAGGAGAAGAACCCGACGCTCGAATGGCTGATCAAGGACGCGCTGTACAACCGCGGGCATCATCCGCGGGTGCTCGGCAAGACGCACGAGGACGGTCGCACGCTGATGCAGTCGTGGGGTCAGCTCGACGCAGACGCGATGCTCGACGGCCTCCGCGAGCGACTCGCGGTGCGGCTCGCCGACCGGCTCGCTCCGCCGCCCCCGGCCGTTCGCGAGCGGACCCTGATCCCGCTGACCGTCAACCGCACCCCGTTCTTCTGCTCCGGTTGCCCGCACAACTGGGGCACGAAGGTGCCCGAGGGTGCCCTCGTCGGCGCGGGCACCGGCTGCCACGGGATGACGTTGCTGATGGACGAGGACCGCGTCGGCGAGAGCATCGGCATCACCGCGATGGGCAACGAAGGTGCGCAGTGGATCGGAATGGAGCCGTTCGTCGAGGCGACGCACCTGTTCCAGAACTACGGCGACGGCACGTTCCTCCACTCGGCGCAGCTCGCCGTGCAGTACTGCGTCGGCGCCGGCAAGAACATCACGTTCAAGATCCTCTACAACGGCACGGTCGCGATGACCGGCGGGCAGGACTCGACATCGCCGCTCGAGATCCCGCAGCTCGTCACGATCCTGCTCGCCTACGGCGTCAGCAAGGTGGCGATCACCGCCGAGGACGTCGACCGCTACCGCGACATCTCTCTGCCCCGCGGCGTCGAGGTGCACGACCGCTCGGAACTGCTGGCGGTGCAGGACGACCTGCGCGCGACGCCCGGCGTGACCGTGCTGATCCACGATCAGTACTGCGCGGCCGAGCTGCGCCGGGCACGCAAGCGCGGCAAGCTGCCGACGCCCGGCAAGCGTGTCGTCATCAACCACCGGATCTGCGAGGGGTGTGGCGACTGCGGCGACGTCAGCAACTGCCTGTCCGTCCAACCGATCGACACGCCGCTCGGGCGCAAGACCGCGATCGACCAGGCGTCGTGCAACTTCGACTACAGCTGCGTCAAGGGTGACTGCCCCGCGTTCATGATCGTCGAGGGCGATGCCGAGACGGCGGCGGTGCGACGGCCGGCGGACCTCGGCCCGATCCCCGAACCCGACCTCGACCACACCCGTGAGCACGTGCGGATCAGGATGGCGGGCATCGGCGGCACCGGCGTGGTCACGGTCGCGCAGATCCTGTCGATCGCGGCGATGCTCGACGGGTGGGAGGTGAAGGGCCTCGACCAGACCGGCCTCAGCCAGAAGGCCGGCCCGGTCGTCAGCGACGTGATCCTCAACCGGCCGGGCACCAGCTCGTCGAACCTCGTCGGCGACGGCCAGGCCGACCTGCTGCTCGGCTTCGACGAACTCGTCGCGGCAGCCGACAACACGATCAAGGCCGCGCATGCCGACGCGACCGTCGTCGTCGCGTCGTCGCACCGCACGCCGACCGGCCGGATGATCACCCATCCCGACATCGCCTACCCGACCGACTCGATCGACCACCGCCTCGACGAGGCCGGCCGTCCCGGCGCGAACCGCTTCCCCGACGCCTCCGCACTGGCCGCAGCGCTGACCGGTGACGCCGCCCAGGCGAACGTGTTCCTGCTGGGCGTCGCAGTGCAGGACGGGCACCTGCCGGTCGCCCTCGATGCGATCGCCCGGGCGATCGACCTCAACGGCGTGGCGGTCGACGCGAACCTCGCCGCGTTCGACTGGGGCCGGCGCTGGGCGGCCGACCCGGCCACCGTCGAGCGCACGGCCATGGCCGGCGGCGGACGCGCGGCGATCGAGACGGTCACCGTGGCGGACGTGCCCCCGGCCCTCGCCACACGGGTCGCGGCAGTCGGTGGTGACGATGAGCTGGCCGCACTGCTCACGATGTTGACCGGCGACCTCGTCGGCTTCCAGGACGAGCGCTACGCAGCCGAGTTCCTCGACGGTGTCGAAGCGGCCGCCACTGCTGAACGGCGCGTCGTCCCGAGCCCTGCGGACCTCACCGCGACGGTGGCGCGCAGCCTGCACAAGCTGATGGCCTACAAGGACGAGTACGAGGTGGCGCGGTTGCTGTTGTCGCCGGAGGCCGAGCACGCGGCGGCCGAAGTCGCGGGGCCCGATGCCACGGTCACGTGGCAGCTCCACCCACCGCTGCTGAAGGCGCTCGGGATGAAGTCGAAAATCGGCCTCGGCTCGTGGTCGCGCCCGGTGTTCGGCGCGCTGCGGCTGGGCAAGCGGGTCCGCGGGACTCGGCTCGACCCGTTCGGTCGCACCGAGCTGCGCCGCATCGAGCGGGCCCTGCCCGCCGAGTTCCGGCAGTCGATGGACACGGTCTACTCACTGCTGCGGCCCGACAACCTGGACGATGCGGTCGCCATTGCCGGTCTGCCCGACACGATTCGTGGGTACGAGGACCTGAAGCTTCGTCGCGTCGCCGAGTATCGCGACGCGATCGGCACCGCGCTCGGGTTGTTCGCCGAGCTGTGACGCCCTTTGCGTCAGGCGAAGTCGGCCGGATCGATGTCGGCGAGGAAGTCGCGGAACTGACCGACCTCGGCGTCGATCGCCGTTGCGTCGAGCACGTCCGGGTCGCCGGCCGACGCTGGTTCGGGGACGGTGCCCATGGCGTCGAGGACGTGCTCGCTGACGAACAGCGGCGCGTGGAGCCGAACTGCGAGGGCGATCGCATCGGAGGGCCGCGTGTCGAGACGGCGTTCGCCCGTCGGACCGCTGAGCGCGAGCGTGGCGAGCATCGCGCCGCCCTGGATGTCGCTGACCTCGACCGCGTCGACGTGGACGTCCAGGCTCTCGACCAGCGTTGCCATCAGGTCATGGGTCATCGGGCGCGGCAGCGTCTTGCCACTGGCGGCGATCGCGATCGACGCCGCGTCGGCGCCACCGATCACGATCGGCAGGACCCGATGCGGCACATCGTGTTCCTGCAGCATGACGACCGCCGCACCGGTCGCGGCATCGATCTCGATGCCGATGAGCTGTACTGAAAGCATGTAATCATGATAGAGGTCGTATCAGGATCTGAACGCAGTAGCGCCCGTGACACTCGACTCACCGACCCGGTCAGGACAGCAGTGCGCCGACCGCGGTGTAGACGGCGACCACGCCGAGCATCATCGCGAAACTGCGGGTGAGCTTGTCGGCCGCGATGCGATGGGCGATCGCCGAGCCCACCAGGACGCCGACGGTGACGGTGGCGAGGAACGGCCCGACGAGCCACCAGTCGAAGCCGAGGTCGCCCGAGCGCATCGACAGGGCGATCCCGGCGTTGATCGCGATCACGACGAGCGACGTGCCGATCGCCTCCTTGGCGCCGAAGCCGAGCAGCAGGGTGAGCGCGGGGACGACGGCGAACCCGCCGCCCACGCCGAACAGCCCGGTCAGCATCCCGACCACCGTGGCTGCGCCGGCCAGCTTCAGCAGGCCGCGGGGCGACAGGTCGAGACCGCGCCGGGGCGCAGCGCGTACCAGCGTCGCCACCGAGCCACCCGACTCGTCGAGGCGGTCGGCGAGCTGGGGCGTGTCGACGTCGGCGACCGGCATCGCGTCGACCATCGCCGAGCGGGCGGCCGCGCTGCGGTACATCCGGAGTGCGACGAACACGATCAGCGCCGAGAACGCCAGTAGCAGGACCTGCTCGTCCAGTGACCGGTTCACGGTCGTTCCGACGGTCGAGCCGACGATGCCGGCCGCGCCGAACGCGATGCCCGCGCCGAGGCGGACGTTGCCCCGGCGGAGGTGGCCCCAGGCGCCGATCGCCGACGCGACGCCGACGACGAGGAGGGAGGCCGAGGTCGCGTCCTGTGCCTGGAGCCCCGCGACGAACACGAGGATCGGCACGGCGAGCGTGGAACCGCCACCGCCCAGCGCGCCCAGCGACAGGCCGACGAGCAGGCCGAGCGCGATGGCGATCAGCTCCGCGGTCACCGTCCCGTCTCCATGAGACGAGTATAAGTCCGGACATTCATACTACCGGACGATATCGGCAGATCGGGCGCTCCGCTACCCGGGTGGCCGGTTCCGGCGGGGGCGCCGCACGACGGCGGTCAGACGAACACGATCTGGGCGTCGTTCGACAGCTCGATGAACTCGCTGACGTTGATGACGTCCTCGACCCGGTCCATCAGTTCGTCCTCATCGAGGTCCATCATGTCGACCGACATCCGGCACGCCCACAGGTGGGCGCCCATGTCGGACAGCATCTCGAGGAACTCGGGGACCTCGGGCACGTCGAGCTCGGCGATCTGCTTCTTCATCATCTTGGTGGCCATCGCGGTCATGCCGGGGATGCCACCGAGGCCCTGCGGCATGTGCGTCGCGGGGTTCCCGAGGATCGTGAACTTGAGGTCGTGCATCGTCTTCTTGGTGATCATGTCCAATCCCCAGAAGGTGAAGAAGATGTGCGTCTCGACGCCTTCGGTGAGGGCACCGTTGGCCATGATCAGCGCGGGGTACGCCATGTCGAGCGTGCCCTTCGAGCAGATGAAGCACATCTTTCGGTCGGTCTCCTCGTCGCCGAAGTCGGGGACGAGCGCCGCAGCCTTGGAGGGATGGTCGGTGATGGTCATGGTGATTTCCTTTCAGCGGATCGGATCGTCAGACGCACCCGCGGGGCTTGGGCAGCCCTGCGACGTACGCCATCTTCTTGGCGGGCTTCTTGGGGAACAGCACGAAGAGCTGCTTGGTGGGGATCCCACCGACCTTCGTCACCCGCCGGAGCGTGGCGGTCTCCTGTTGATCGACGAAGTCGTCGCGCAGGAACCTGATCGCCTTCCAGTGGTCGTCGGTCAACTCGTCGATGCCGATCGCGGCGGCGAGGTGGGGAGCGAGGTCCTCGCTCCACTCGTCGTACTCGGTCATGAAGCCCTCGTCGTTGACGTGGACGTCGCGGTTGGCAATCGTGGTCGTGCTCATGAATCTGCTCCTTCGGAGGATGTGGGGTGGGCTGTCGTGTCGGTGGGCCCCGTCTGGACGGAGACGGCGCGCAGCGTGTGCAGGGCCCGCGCCATACCCCGGCGGACGTCGGGGTCGCGCAGTTCCTTGGCGAGCGCCCAGAAGCCCGGGGCATCGCCGTGCTCTTCTTGGACGTGTTCCTGTTCGGCACGTACCGCACCGACCATCCGGCCGAGCAGCGTCAGCAACTCGGGCTGGGTGATCTCGCGGACCGTGTCGAGGATCGCCACGACGTTGTCGCCGAGTTGATCGAGGTCGTCCTCGTCGAGCGAGGTGACGACTCGATCGGCGACACGGGCGCCGGCCCTGGCAACGCTGAAGTAGCCCCTGCGCTCGGCCTCGGCGAGTCGCTCCGTGACGAGGTCGAGGGCGTCGCCGGAGATCCGGGACGCATCGGCCGTGAACTCGTCGACGATCGCCCGCTGGCGGGCACGCTGTTCCGCGTCGTCGGTGAGCACCGTGATCCGCTCGGTGAGCAGATCGATCTTCGTTTCGAGCATCGCCATCCGGTCGGTTGTCGCGGCGACGTCGGTGGTCGGCTCGGTGGTCGTTTCGGTGGGGGTCGCGGTGACGGTCATGCCGGCACCTCCTCTCGGATCTTGCCGGCCATCGTCATGTCCGCGGGGAGCGGCAGTTCCCGGCCGGGCAGCAGCATGTTCCAGTAGGTCCACTTGAACATCAACTTGCCCCAGTGGTTCATCTCGGTCTCCTTCAGGAGCGAGAACGGGCCGATGCCGGGCAGCGGGTACTTGCCTGGCAGCGGCTCGACGTCGTAGTTGAAGTCGATCAGCAGGCCCTTGCCGTGACCGGACTCGACGAAGCAGTTCGCATGGCCGTCGAACCGATGTGTCATCGGACGGCCGGCGATGTGCTGCAGGAAGTTGTCGACGAACACTTCGACGGCGAAGTGGGCGACCGAGCCGGCCTTCGACGTGGGCAGGTTGGCCGCGTCGCCGAGGGCGAAGATGTTGTCGTGGTCGTCGGACAGGAAGGTGAACTTGTCGACCTCGACGTGGTTCAGTTCGTCGCCGAGACCGGACCGCTCGACGAAGTCGGCGCCCATGTTGACGGGGACGGTGACGAGCAGGTCGTACGGCACCTCACGTTCGTCGTAGCTGACGAGCTTCTTCGCCTCACCGTCGACCTCCATCACCATGAAGTCGGTCTCGAGCGCGATGTCGCGCGTCGCCAACATCGTGCCGAGATGCTTCGCCGCGACCGGCTTCGTGAACGCACCGTCGAGCGGCGTCACGTAGACGAGTTCGACGTTGTCGCGCATGCCCCGCTCGGTGAAGAACGCGTCCGCGAGGAACATGAATTCCAGCGGCGCGACCGGGCACTTGATCGGCATCTCCGCGATGTTCATCACCAGCCGGCCACCGGGCCAGTCGGCGAGCACCGCGGCCAGCGCGGTCGCGCCTTCGAGGGTGTAGAAGTCGTGGATCGTGCGGCCGTACTCGTCGCTGTCGAGACCCTCGGTCTGGTCTCGACGGGGGTGGGTCCCGG
>JABDKP010000126.1 GCA_013002175.1 Ilumatobacter sp. | reverse complement strand
GTGGCGACACGGCCGGCCTTCAGCTTGGCCATCGAGCCCTCGGCATTGACGAACTGGCCGTTCTTGCCGAGCCACGCGGCCCGGTGGATCAGGCCGCGGGTCGCCTCGATCTCGGTCGCCATGTCGGCGAGCATGAACGCGATCGACTGGTTCATGATGATCTTGCGGCCGAACGCCTCACGCTCCTTGGCGTACTCCAGCGAGTACTCGTAGGCGGCCCGGGCGACGCCGAGCGCCTGCGCACCGACGGCCGGGCGGGTCGCCTCGAACGTCTGCATCGCAGCCTGCGCATTGCCGGACTCGCCACGCCGCACACGGGCGAGGCGCTCGTCGAGCTTGTCCTTGCCGCCGAGCAGCATCGAGCCGGGGATCCGCACGTCGTCCAGCACGACCTCGGCGGTGTGCGACGCACGGATGCCGTGCTTCTTGTACTTCTGGCCCTGGCTCAGCCCCTCGGTGTTCGGTGGCACGATGAAGCTGGCGTGGCCCTTCGAACCGAGCTCGGGGTCGACGACGGCGACGACGACATGGACGTCGGCGATGCCGCCGTTGGTGATCCACGCCTTCGTGCCGTTCAGCACCCACTCGTCCGTGGCCTCGTCGTACTTGGCCGACGTGCGGTAGCCGCCGACATCCGACCCGGCGTCGGGCTCGGATGCGGCGAACGCACCGAGCTGCAGGTTCTGTGCGTCGCCGTAACACTGCGGCACCCACTCCATCACCTGCTCTGGCGTGCCCGACGCAGCAATGCCCGCCGCGGCGAGGCCGGAACCCATGATCGCCATGCCGATGCCGGCGTCGCCCCAGAACAGCTCCTCGATCGCCACCGGCAGCGTCAGCCCGGTCGGGTCCTGCATTGCGTTGAACATGAACTCCCAGCCGTAGAGCCCGATCTTCGCGGCCTCCTCGACGACCGGGTACGGGAACTCCTCGCGCTCGTCCCACTCCTCCGCGACAGGTCGAATCGCGTTCTCGGCGAAATCGTGGACCCACTTCTGAAGGGTCAGCTGATCTTCGTTCAGGGCCATGGAGAATTCCGTCATGCCGACAAGTTACCGCTCGGTAATAACGAAGGCAAACACTGCGCCCGGCGATGCCATGGAATCGCAACACGCCGATGCACGGTCACCGGACACCCGGGCAGCGGGTGACCGCTCGGGTCACCCCGGCGGGGCAGGGACGATCTCGTAGTCGTCGGCGACGGCCAGCCACCGGACCTGGTAGGCGTCGAGCGCCAGGACGTCCTGCGCGCCGACGTCGAGCCGATCGACGAAACGACCAGCGTCGGCCGCGCCCACCCGCGCCGCGATCGCCCGGGAGTCGGCGCGAGCGATCCCCGGCGTGAGGTTCGCGAGGCCGACCAGGTCGCCGAACCGTTCGTGATGGCGGTGCCAACCGAACACGTTCGATGCACCGGTGTCGAACGGCTGCGTCTGTGCCGCTCCGTGCAGCGGCCGCAACGCGCGGCGGGTTTCCACCAGGTGCCGGATCCCGGCCCACAGCCGGCCGGCCTCCGTATCCGGCGACGAACGCCGTGCGACGTGGGCGTCGTCCAGCGCCGGCCGATGCAACCACCGGCTGTCCGCCGCCCGAACGGGGTCGTCCCGGTAGCTCACATCGTCGGCGAGGCAGACCTCGTCGCCCATGTAGATGATCGGGATGCCGCCATACCCGAACGCCAGCCCGTACAGCAGCAGCGCCCGGCGAATCGCGAGGTCGAGGGCGACGGCATCGCCTGCCTCCTTCGCCGCGGCGACGCCGGTCAGCGACGAGGTCATCCCACACGTCCGCTCGTCGCCGGTTGCATCGTTGGTTGCGAACGGCACACCGGTCGCGAACGACATCGGAAAATCGCCCCGGTAGAACTGCGCGAGGAACGCCCGGTGCTCCGAACCCGACGCGCCGACCGCGGCCGCGTCCGGGTCGTCGACCGCCCAGCCGATGTCGTCGTGACAACGGACGTACGTGAACCAGGTGGTCGACGTCGGCGGCTCGGTCAGGCGCGACAGCGCCGTGCGCGCCAGCGCCGCCTCGCCCGTCGCGAGCATCGACCAGCCCTGCACCATCAGCTGGTTGTGATAGGCGATCTGACACTCGCGGCGCTCCAGCCGGTGGCGGCCGACATAGCCGACCAGGTCGTCCGGCCCGACGATCGCCTCCGCCAGCAGGACGGTCGCCGGCGCGGCGATCGCCAGCACCGCTCGCAGCGCCTGCGCGATCAGATGCGCCTCCGCCTGGTTCTGGCAGTTCGTGCCCAGCCGCTTCCACGTGAACGCGATTGCGTCGAGCCGCAGCATGTCGACGCCGAGGTTCGCGAGCTCGAGCGCCACCTGCGCGATCTCGACCATCACATCGGGGTTCGCCCAGTTGAGGTCCCACTGGAACTCGCGGAACGTCGTCCACACCCACCGGCCGATCTCGTCGTCGTACGTGAAGTTGCCGGGCGCCATCTGCGGGAACACCTCGGGCAACGTCGCCTCGTACCGCTCGGCGTCGGCCGCGTCGTCGAACATGATGAACAAGTTCTGGTGGTAGCGCGACCCGGCCCGCGCCTGCGCCGCCCAGTCGTGGTCGTCGCTGGTGTGGTTCAGCACGAAGTCCGCACACAGGCTGATGTCGGCGCCGTGCAGGTCGGCGACCAGATCATCGAGGTCGCCCGGCGTGCCGATCGCCGGGTCGGGCACGAGGTACTCGCGCACGGCGTAGCCGCCGTCGTTCTCGCCGACGCGGGGAGCGAACAGCGACAGCAGGTGCAGCACGTCGACTCCCAGTTCGGTCAGGTACGGGATACGCGTGCGTACACCGGCGAGATCACCGCCGAAGCGGTCGACGTAGGCCATGTAGCCGACCCGTTCGCGCTGCTGGAACCAGTCGGGCGTCGCCACCCGCCGGCGGTCGAGTGCGACGAGCGCCCGCGATCGGGCCCTGCTGCTCTCGGCGGCGCGATCGACAAGCCGATCGAACACGGTGTCCGACTCGTCGCCGTAGAGCCCGCGGAGGGCGGTCGCGAGATCGTCGGTCCACTCGTCCAGACGCGTTCGGAACTCCACGTCTCGTTTGCCCATGTGGGCTGCGATCGTAGGGGACGCCCCCGACCAGGTGCGAAGATGAGCGTTGTGATCATCCCGTCCGGCGCCCTCGTCGTACTCGCCGGACCGTCCGGCTCCGGAAAGTCGACCTGGGCGGCAGAGCAGTTCCGACCGGACCAGATCGTGTCGTCCGACGACGTTCGCGGCCTGGTCGGGCTCGGGCCGCACGATCAACGCGCCGGTACCGACGCGTTCGCCGTCGTGGCGCTCGTCATCGAGCGGCGACTGAAGCGCGGGCTGACGACCGTCGTCGACTCGCTCGGCCTCGACGCCAAGCAGCGGGCGAAGTGGATCGCAACGGCGGTCAAGCACGGCCGACCCGTCCACGCCGTCGCGTTCGACACGCCGGCGAAGGAGTGCCGCGCCCGCAACAAGACGCGCGAGCGGCCGGTGCCGTCGAAGGTC
>JABDKP010000114.1 GCA_013002175.1 Ilumatobacter sp. | reverse complement strand
AGCCAGCGTCGTCTCGAGCCGCCTCGCGAGAGGGCATGCCGATCCGGTCAGCGCCGACCGATCGTGGCACTCGGTCAACGTCGACCGATCCGCCGTCTCCGACGTCCGTACTCGACTCTCGACGCTTTCTGGATGTGACAATGCAGCAGCCGCCCGGGCCCATCGGTCTCTACGACCCCCGACACGAACACGATTCGTGCGGGGTCTCCTTCGTCGCCAACCTCAAGGGCGTTCGATCCAACGACCTCGTCGTGACCGGGCTCAAGGCGCTGACCAACCTCGAACATCGAGGGGCGACCGGCGCGGAGCCTGACTCCGGCGACGGTGCGGGCATCCTGCTCCAGGTACCCGACCGGTTCTACCGGGAGGTCGTCCCGTTCGATCTGCCCGAAGCCGGAGCGTACGCCGTGGGGATCGCCTTCCTGCCGACCGATCAGGTGCTCGCCGAGAAGGCGGTCGCCGCGATCGAGGGCACGGTTGCCGACGTCGGCCTCGACGTGCTCGGCTGGCGCGACCTCCCCGTCGACCCGTCGTGCCTCGGCAAGACGTCGCGGGCGGCGATGCCGACGTTCAAGCAGCTCTTCGTCAGCGATCCCGCCGGTGCCACCGGGATCGACCTCGACCGCAAGGCGTTCGTCGCTCGCAAGATCTCGCGCCGCGAACTCGTCGGCGACCTCGACAGCTACTTCTCGTCGTTGTCGTCGCGGACGATCGTGTACAAGGGGATGCTCACCACGCCGCAGCTCAGCGAGTTCTTCCTCGATCTCAACGACCCGCGGGTGGAGTCGGCATTGCTGCTCGTGCACTCGCGGTTCTCGACGAACACGTTCCCGTCGTGGCCGCTGGCCCACCCCTATCGCTTCGTCGCCCACAACGGCGAGATCAACACGGTGCAGGGCAACCAGAACTGGATGCGCGCTCGCGAGGCGATGTTGGAGAGCGAGTACCTGCCGGGCATCGAGCGGGCATTCCCGATCTGCACGCCCGGCGCGTCCGACACCGCTCGCTTCGACGAAGTGCTCGAATTGCTGCACCTCGGCGGCTACCCGATCCACCACGCGGTGCTGATGATGATCCCCGAGGCGTGGGAGAACGACACGACGATGTCGCAGCAGCAGCGCGACTTCTACCAGTTCCACGCGGCGATGATGGAGCCCTGGGACGGCCCGGCGAGCGTCACGTTCACCGACGGCGAGATGATCGGCGCCGTCCTCGACCGCAACGGTCTCCGGCCCAGCCGCTACTGGGTCACCGACGACGACCTCGTCGTGATGGCATCCGAGGTCGGCGTGATCGACGTCGACCCGTCCAAGGTGGTCGCAAAGGGCCGGTTGCAGCCGGGGAAGATGTTCCTGATCGACACGAACGAGGGGCGCATCGTCGGCGACGAGGAGATCAAGGTCAAGCTCGCCGCCGAGCACCCGTACGGCCGGTGGCTCGAGGCCGGCATGGTCAACCTCGACGACCTGCCCGAGCGCGAGCACGTCGTGTTCAGCCACGACAGCGTGCTTCGTCGCCAGCAGATGTTCGGCTACACCCACGAGGAGCTGAAGATCCTCATCACGCCGATGGCTGCCAAGGGTGCCGAGGCGCTCGGGTCGATGGGCACCGACACGCCGCTCGCGGTGCTGTCCGAGCGGCCCCGGTTGATCTTCGACTACTTCAAGCAGCTCTTCGCGCAGGTCACGAACCCGCCGCTCGATGCGATCCGCGAGGAGGTCGTCACTGCGGTGGCATCGTCGGTCGGCCCCGAGGCCAACCTGCTCGCCCCCGGCCCCGAGAGCTGTAAGCAACTCGCCCTGCCGTTCCCGATCATCGACAACGACGAACTCGCCAAGATCATCCACATCAACGACGACGGCGAGCGCGACGGGCTCCGGGCGACGGTGATTTCCGGGCTGTACCGCGTCCGCGACGGCGGCGCCGGGCTCGAAGCCGCGCTCGACCGCGTGTGCGAAGAAGCCTCGCGTGCGATCGACGACGGCGCCCGAATTCTCGTGCTGTCCGACCGCAACGCCGACACCGTCGACGCGCCGATCCCGTCGCTGCTGCTCACCGCTGCGGTGCACCACCACCTCGTGCGCACCAAGCAGCGCACGATGACCGGATTGCTGATCGAAACCGGCGACGCCCGCGAAGTGCACCACATGGCGCTGCTGATCGGCTTCGGCGCCGGGGCGATCAACCCGTACCTCGCGTTCGAGTCGATCGAGGACCTGATCAAGGAAGGGATGCACGGGCTGGGCGGTACCGATCCCGCGCAGGCCGTGCGCAACTACATCAAGGCGTGCAACAAGGGCGTGCTGAAGGTGATGTCGAAGATGGGCGTCTCGACGGTCGCGTCGTACACCGGCGCGCAGATCTTCGAGGCGATCGGGCTCGGTGCCGATGTGGTCGACCGGTACTTCACCGGCACGGTCAGCCAGCTCGGCGGGATCGGCCTCGACGAGATCGCGGCCGAGGTGGCCGCCCGGCACCGGATGGCCAACCCCGAACGGCCGGAGGACCGGGCCCACCGCAAGCTCGAACTCGGCGGCGAGTACCAGTGGCGCCGCGAAGGTGAGCTGCACCTGTTCAACCCGGAGACGGTGTTCAAGCTGCAGCACGCGACGCGGTCGAAGCGGTTCGACATCTTCAAGGAGTACTCGACGCGGGTCGACGACCAGTCCGGCAAGCTGATGACGCTGCGCGGGCTGTTCCGGTTCGCGGACGAGCGCGAGCCGGTGCCGCTCGACGAGGTCGAACCGGTGAGCGAGATCGTCAAGCGGTTCTCGACCGGCGCGATGAGCTACGGCTCGATCTCCGCCGAAGCCCACGAGACGCTCGCGGTGGCGATGAACGAGATCGGTGCGAAGTCGAACACGGGCGAGGGCGGCGAGGACGCCGACCGGCTGTACGACCC
>JABDKP010000109.1 GCA_013002175.1 Ilumatobacter sp. | reverse complement strand
GTGTTGATGTAGTAGCCGTTGAGGTCGATCACTGCGTCGACGGTGCCGGCGTTGTTGTACGCCTTGAAGCTTCCCCCTGCGGCCAGTGACACGGTCACCGAGTTCGGGTTCGGGGGCTGACCCGGTGCCGGGTTGAGGTTCGCCGCCAACGGCAAATCGCCCGACGGCCAGAACGTGAGGAACGTCTCGACCGTCGCGTTCACGGCGGTGACGTTCATCGCCAACCCGACCGCCTCGGCCGGGATCACACACTCACCATTGGTACCGGTGGCCTGCACCGTCGTCGTTTCCGCCACACCGAGCGTGGCATGAGGGCCGACGCGGAAAGGAGCAGGGCGGGTGTCGACGAGCCGGCACGGCGTGATCGGCACCAGTGTCGTGTCACTGTCACCCGGGGCGGCATCGACACGCCACGCCTGCAACACCACCAGCGACGCAACCAACGCAACCACCACACCGGTCGCGAACCACACGATCGAACGAACTCGAATCGTGACCATCATCGGACACCTCCACACCGGGGACATCCAGCGTCCGACCCGGCGTCAAACACCCACTCCCAGCGGCCACCACACTACGTCCGACCCCCGCCACGACCAGAACGTCGTCGCCACGTGATGTGACCCCAGAGCAGCCGACATCGGTTGGCGAGCTGGCAAGTGTGGTGCTTCCCCTGGGATTCGAACCCAGAACCAATTGATTAAGAGTCAACTGCTCTGCCGTTGAGCTAGAGAAGCAAGCGGCCAGGCAGGGTACCAGCGAGAGGTTCGCCGTGCACCCTGCCGGGACGTCGGTATTGCTGCGTGTGGGGTGGCCAAGGGGACTTGAACCCCCAACCGCCAGGATCACAACCTGGTGCTCTACCTATTGAGCTATGACCACCATGTGGGCCACAGTCTGCCAGCGCCAACCCCGTTCGACAATGTGCCCGGGCAGCCGGGTCACGAGCCCATCCGGCGGGCCCACTCCGCCGGCTCGATCCCGAGGTCGATCATCCGCCGCCGGGCGAACTCGGGGGGCTCCATCGCCCCGCCGGCCGCCAACCCGGCGACCACGTCGGAGTCCTCGGCCCAGACATGGCACGAGTTGAGGTTGACCTTCCACATGTCGCGGCGCGTCATCGGCGCGACTGCCCCCGCCTCACCCGGCTCGTTGCCCGCACGACCGTTCGCGGCGCGCAGCGACCACATGCACTGCACCGCGACCGGCGCCATCGCCTGGAGGAGCGCGGTGGTGTGCGTGCACGCCCGCGGCCCGCCGAACAGCTCGCGCACCTTGTGCGTGAAGCCGCGGGCGATCGACAGCCCGACGAGCTCGCCGTAGTGCGGCTCGATGCGCGGGCACTCGACGTTCGGATGGGTCTCCATGTGCACCTGCGCCGCCACGATCTCCATCGACGGGTACTCGACTTCGATGTCGACCTGCATGTGGTGCACCGTGAGCGGGTCGGGATCCTGCTCGAAGTACAGCCCCGGTGGCTTCTGGTCGCGCACCGCGCCACGGATCAGCACCCGGTTGGCAGCGACGCGGAACGCGCGAACCCGGTACTCCCGGTCGTGGAGCGACTCCAGCGGCTGCCCGTCGGCGCCGACCGGGTCGGCCGGCAGGATCGCGTCGTCGGCGAACAGGTCGCTGGACGGGTGAGATGACGAAACAGCAGCCATGGCAACCGGCACGGTACTGCGCACGACGGCGACCGGACGGACCCGGAGCTGGTCGCCGTCACCCGCCTTGGCGCGGTCGGCAATGATGAGCCGATGGGTTCACTCGCCGTCGGCACGCTGACCGGAACGCACGTCGAACTCGAGCCGCTGCGCGTCGAGCACATCGACGCGATCGCTGTCGCCGGGTCGGGCGACCGGTCGACGTTCACCTGGACCGCGGTCCCTGCGGATCGCGGCGAAGCCGAGCGTTACGTGCGCGGTCTGCTCGACGACGCCGCCCACCACCGCGTCGCGCCGTTCGTGCAACGCCGCCGCACCGACGGCACGATCGTCGGCTGCACCCGCTTCATGGACCCGCACTGGCCGCTCGGGCGCGACGATCCCGACGAGGTCGAGGTCGGCGGGACGTGGCTGAACGCCGAGGCGCAGCGAACTGCGCTCAACTCCGACGCGAAGCTGCTGCTGCTCTCACACGCGTTCGACGTCTGGGGTGTCCAGCGCGTCGCGGTCTGCACTGACGAGCGCAACGCGCAGAGCCGACGGGCGATCGAGCGGCTCGGGGCGCGGCTGGACGGCGTGCTGCCGAAGCACCGGCGGACTCATCAAGTCGGCGTGCCGCCGCATCTGCGGAACACTGCCGTCTACTCGATCGTCGACGACGACTGGCCGGCCGTACGCGACACGCTGCGCAGAGCGCTCAGTGGGAGATGACGCGCGGCAGCTTCTTCGCCTGGGCGACCCACGCCTCGACCTGCTCGGCCGACGGGATCTGACGCACCAGCTTCTTGGCCCCGTTGACGTCGATCATCTTGACGAAGAGGTTCTGCGCGTTGCGCTGGGCGAGTTCGACGACCGTGTCGACACCGGACGCTTCGAGCAGGTCGCTGTACTGGGTGCCGACACCCTTGATCCGCATCAGGTCGGCGCGGTTGACCCATTCGAGCACCTGCTTGGTGGTGACGTCGGCCGTCTTGGCGAGGTCCTTGCGTCCGGCGCTGTCGGCTGCGAGCTTCAGCAGCCTGCCGGTGGTGGTGACGCCGGCCGTTGCGAGCTTCTTCGCGTACGCCGGGCCGATGCCTTCGATGTCGATGATCTTTGCCATCGGGCAAACGTAGCCGACCACGCATCGCGGTTCGGCCGTCGGCCGTCGTAGGGTCGCACGGTGCCGCCGGACAGCTCACATCCGACCGACCTGCGCGTCGCCGCGGCGATCGGCCTCGCCGCCGGCGTGCTCGGTGGCCTGTTCGGCGTCGGTGGCGGGCTGATCATCGTGCCGGGGCTCGTGCTCGTCGCCAAGCTCGACCGCCGCCTGGCGAGCGGCACCTCGCTCGCGGCCACGATGCCGATCGCGCTCGCCAGCGTGATCACCTACGCCGTCAACGGCAACATCGACGCGGCCGTCGTCGCCTTGCTGACCGTCGGTGCCGTCGGTGGCGCGGTGCTCGGCACGAAGCTGCTGATGGTCCTCCCCGTCCGCACGCTGACCATCGTGTTCATCGTCACGGTGCTCGCCACGGCGGTTCGCCTGTTCCAGACGACGGAGACCACCGGCCGTTCGGAGATCACGCTGGCGATGGCAGGTGCCCTGATCCTGGTCGGTGTGCTCACCGGGACGTTGTCGGGGCTGCTCGGCATCGGCGGTGGCATCGTGATGGTGCCGGCGATGATCGTGCTGTTCGGGATGGAACCGGTCATCGCGAAGGGCAGTTCGGTCACGGTGATCGTCCCGACATCGGTGACGGGCACCGTACGCAACCGCTACCGGGCGAATGTCGACCTCCGCGTCGCCGCGGTCGTCGGGCTGTCGGGCGCAGCCAGCGCAGTCGCGGGCGGGATCGTCGCGGACGGGCTCAGCAGTTCGATCAGCAACGTGATGTTCGCGGTGTTGCTCGTGCTCGTGGCGGCCTCACAGTTCGCCACGTTGCGGACCGGTCGCGTCCGGGTGGCGAGCTCCGAGACGACGGCCTGACACGACGGCCTGACGCGCCAGCCGGTCACGATCCGCGATGATTGCCCGGTGCATGCCGCCGTCGTCATCGCCCATCCGTGCGACGACAGTTTCACCAAGGAGCTCGCCGCGGGCGTCGTCGCCGGCCTGCGCGCCGGCCACCACACCGTGGACGTCGTCGACCTGTATGCGCTCGGCTTCGCGCCGGCGATGACGACCGCCGAGCGAGCCGCGTACCACGGCGATGAACCGATCCTCGACCCGCTCGTCGCGGTCCAGGCGTCGCTCGTGCAGCGCGTCGACACGCTCGTGTTCGTGTATCCGACGTGGTGGAGCGGGCTCCCGGCGATCCTCAAGGGCTGGCTCGACCGGGTGCTCGTGCCCGGCGTCGGCTTCGTCTTCGACGAGCGCACGACGGCGGTCCGGCCCGGCCTGACGAACGTGCGACGCATCATCGGCGTCTCGACGTACGGCTCGCCGCGTCGCTACGTGCGGTTCGTCAACGACAACGGCCGCCGCACGCTCACCCGCGCGCTGCGCGCCAGCTGCGGGTTGCGGACGCGGGTCCGCTGGTACGCGTGCTACGGCATCGACACGTCGACCGCCGCCGACCGGGCCGAGTTCGCCGCGTCGGTCGAGCGCGCGATGGCGGGGCTGCGATGAAGTCGTGGCGTGCACCGTGGCGGCCGCCGTCACGGCGGGTCCTCGTCGTCTACTGCCACCCATGCCCCGATTCGTTCGCCGGGGCGGTCCGTGACCGGGCGGTCGCGACGTTGACCGGCGGCGCGGAGGTGCGCGTCACCGATCTGTACGCCGACGGCTTCGACCCGGCGTTCAGCGCGGCCGAACACGCCGCTCATCTGCAGGCGGGCGCAGCGCCCGACGTCGCCCGGTACGCCGACGACCTCCGCTGGTGCGACACCCTCGTGCTCGTCTATCCGACGTGGTGGGCGGGCCAGCCGGCGATGCTGAAGGGGTGGATCGACCGGGTGTGGGTGTGCGGCGTCGCGTGGGAGTTGCCTGACGGCTCGAACCGTCTGCGGCCACTGCTGCGCGACGTCCGGACGATCGTCGCGTTGACGACGCACGGGTCGCGCAAGTACGTCAACATGGTCGAGGGTGAGGGCGGCAAGCGCACCGTCACCCGCAGCCTGCGCCTGATGTGCCACCCGCTGACGCGCACGGTGTGGTGCGCGCTCTACAACTGTGATCGCAGCGACGACGTCGACCGCGGCCGGTACCTCGATCGTGTCGAGGCGCGGCTCGCCGCGCTCGTCCGCTGACTAGCTCTGGTCGGCGGCGACCGCGACGGCGATGTCCGTGGCGACGACCGCGTTGTGCTCGGCCAACGCGAGATTGGCCGGGATACTGCGGCCATCGGTCGCCTCGCCGATCCGGGCGAGGACGTACGGCGTCACCGCAGCCCCCGTCACACCCGAGCGGTCGCATTCGTCGAGCGCATCGCTCAGCACGGCGTCCAGGTGTGCCGCATCCAGCTCGGCGTCCTCGGGGATCGGTACGGTCACCAGCATGCCCGAGCTGGGGCGGGTGAGCGCCGTGAAGATCGCGACGATCTCGCTGGCCGACTCGGCGCGGTGCGGCACCGGCAGCCCGGACGACCGGGTGTAGAACGCCGGGAACCAGTCGTGCCGCCACCCGATCACCGGCACGCCGACCGTCTCGAGGTATTCGAGCGTGCGGGGCAGGTCGAGGAACGCCTTCGCGCCGGCGGACACGGTGATGATGCGGTGGTTGGCGAGCGCGTCGAGGTCGGCGGACACGTCGCCGCTGATCTCGGCGCCGCGGTGCACACCGCCGAGGCCGCCGGTCGCAAAGACCGCGACGCCGGCCGCCGCCGCGATGGCGACCGATGCCGACACGGTCGTCGCGCCGAAGTCCCACCGTTGCGCGACCGCGACGGGAACATCGCGTTCCGCGACCTTCTGCGCCGCACCGAGGATCCGCTCGTGCTCATGCGGTTGGAGCCCGAGCCGGACGACGCCGTCGAGCACCGCGGTCACCGCCGGTACGGCGCCGCCGGACCGGATCGCGGCGAGGCACCGGTCGAGCGCCTCGGCGTTCGCCGGCGACGGCAACCCGAGGTTGGAGAAGATCGTCGACTCCAGCGCGACCACCGGCAGCCCCTCACGCTGCGCCGCAGCCACCTCCTCCGACAGCACGGGCTCGATCACCCCACCAGGCTACGCCCGAGTCAAAGTTGTGCCAGGCACAACTTTGACAACGGTCGGGTCACGACAAAGTTGTGCCTGGCACAACTTTGTCGAAGCGGGTGACGGTTTCGACGTGGTGGGTCTGGGGGAACAGGTCGAGCACTTCGACGCGTGCGGGGTGGTAGCCGGCGGCGGCGAGCAGCGTGACGTCGCGGGCCAGCGACACGGGGTCGCAGCTGACGAGCACGATCGGTGCCGGTGCCACGGCGGTCAGCGCCGCCACGCCCGGCTTGCCGAGGCCGGGGCGGGCCGGGTCGGCGACGACGACATCGACCGCCTCGTCGGTGGACCACCCGCCGACCTCGCGCCGGACGACTCGGGCGTCCCGATGGGCGAGGTTGTGCTCGGCGTCGAAGCACGCCGACTTCGACGACTCGATCAGCGTGACCCGGCCTGCATCGGCCATCACCGTCGCGGCGAACAGCCCGACGCCGCCGTATGCGTCGACCGCGTGACTCGCGGTCGCCAGCTCGGGCGCGGCCCGCCGGACCGCATCGACCAGCAACTCCGCGGCCTGCACCCCGGACTGGAAGAACGAGCCGGCCGACACCCGCAGTTCGTGACCGTCGACGACCTCGACGAGGAACGCCCGATCGCCGATGTGGGCCTGCTCGGGCACGCCGCTGACCAGGCCGGTACCGGGCCGCCCCTTCGGCTTGTCCCATCGCACGGTCAGCGCGCCGGTCGCGAGCGACGTCCGTAGCGTGACCTCCACCCCGGGCGCGATCGACAGTTCGGGGAGGATGTCGGACAACGCGCGGTCGGCGACGTCGCAGCTGTTGATCGGCACGACCGTGCCGCTCGCCTCCTCACGGAAACCGAGGCCGCCGTCGGGACCACCGACGACGCGGATCGTCGTGCGATAGCGGAACGGATGCACGGCGGCACCCATGTCGACGAGGCCGTCGACGACCTCCGGCGACAGCCGTCCGATCCGACGCAGCGACTCCCGCACGATCTCGGTCTTCGCCTCCAGTTGGGCATCCGGTTCGATGTGCATCCAGCCGCATCCGCCACACCCGTTGCGCCGATGGTGGCATTGCGGCTCGATGCGATCGGACGACGGGTCGCGGACGTCGACGACAACCCCCTTCGCGAAGTCCTTCTTCGCCGTCTCGACCTCGACGTCGACCTCCTCGCCCGGCAGTGCGCCCCGGACGAACACGATCCGGCCGTCGACGTCGCGGGCCATCGCATCGCCGCCGGCCACGAGGCGGTCCGGACGAACGGTGACGTGCATCCGGTCAGCGTACGGGCGCCGGCTGGAACGAGGGCGGTGAGGCTGCCACACTGGCCCGATGAACGACACGCGCGACGACGAGTGGTACTGGAACCTCGAGAAGGGCGTCGCCGTGCCGGCCGCCGAGCGCGGCCCGAGTGAGCACATGATGGGGCCGTATCCATCACGCGCCGAAGCCGAGAACTGGAAGAGCAAGGTCGAAGCCCGCAACGAGACGTGGGACGATGCCGACGAGGAGTGGCGCGGCGAGCGCGACGAGGACGATCTCCCGCACGACGACGAGGAATGACCGGACGGCGGGCGTTCGCGGCCCGCCCGGCGGCGGCGGCTAGCTTCGGCGGCTGTGGCCCGCCCGATCCAGATCGTCCCGTCCGTCCTGCCCGCCGACTTCTCGAAGCTCGGTGACGAGGTCGCCGCGCTGGAGGCCGCCGGCGTCGACCTGATCCAGTGGGACGTGATGGACGGCCAGTTCGTGCCGCACCTGACGTTCGGCCCGGACGTGATCGCGGCGGCCCGCGAGCACTGCACGGTGCCCTTCGAGGCGCACCTGATGGTCTACACGCCCGACGTGATGGCCAAGCAGTACATCGACGCCGGGTGCGCCCGTCTGATCGTCCACGCCGAAGCCTGTACGCATCTCCACCGCACGCTCGGCAACATCAACGAACTCGGGGCGACCGCGGCCGTGGCGCTCAACCCGTCGACGCCGGCGTCGACGATCGCCCACGTCCTCGACCTCGTCGACCTCGTGCTGGTGATGACGGTCAACCCCGGCTTCGGCGGCCAGGCCTACATCTCCACGATGGAGCCGAAGATCACCGAGGTACGACGGATGATCGACGACGCGGGCCGCAGCGACGCGATCGACCTCGAAGTCGACGGTGGGATCGGCCCCGCCACGATCGCCGGTGCCACGGCCGCCGGCGCCAACCTGCTGATCGCCGGCAGCGCGCTCTACCGGGATCCCGAGGGCCTCGAACACGCCGTGTCCGACCTCCGCAGCCGGGCCGAAGCCGCCCGCGCCGCCACCTGACCCGCCCCTCGCCCCCTCGACCCGAAATTGCGCGGGTCGAGCCCGCTCAGCGGGTCCGATCCCGAAGAATTCGGGACGCGGCACACCGATCACCTGAAATTGCGCGGGTTGAGCCCGCTCAGCGGGTCCGATCCCGAAGAATTCGGGAACAGGTCCGGTCCGGCGGGGTCAGCGGGCGGGGCGGAGCATGCCCCACATGTGGGGACCGGGTGCGCCGAGCGTGGCGTCGGGGTCGATGTCCCACTCGCGGCGCACCTCGAACCCGTGCCGCCGGTAGTAGGCGACGTTCTCCGGGGTCTCGGTCTCGAGGTAGCACGGCAGACCCTCGGCGTCGGCCCGCTCGAACTGCACCGCCATCAGTGCGGCACCCAGGCCCTGGCGCTGCCAGTCGGGATGCGTCGCCAGCAGCTGCAGGTACCAGTGCTCCTCGGGTGGGGTGTTCGCAGTCATCAGCGGACCGAGGAGCTCGAACCGCTGCGCGAGGTCGGGCGGCGGCGGCGGTTCGTCGGCGGCCGGATCGACGTCGAGTTCGGGACGGCCGGGCTTCAGCCAGACCGCCAGCGCCACGCCGTCGTCGGTGGTCCACACCTCACGATGGGCGAGCCAGCGCAGCATCGCCGGCCGGAAGATCTCGCCGCCGGGCGCCAGGAACCGCTCGTCGTCCGGGTACAGCCACCGCATCACCGGGTCGTCGACGAAGGCCCGCATCGCGGTGACACCGAGCCGACCGATCTCGCTGAGCTCGGCGCGACGGATCGGCATGGCCCGGCAGCGTAGCGAGATTGCACCAGGGGTCAGACCCCTCCCGTCACGCCGCACGTGTTGCACGAGGGGTCTGACCCCTGATGACACGGTGGGCTGGTAGAACGGCAGCGTGGTGGCGATCGTCGAGCGGTGTCCGGCACGGGCGGCGATCGCGGGAAACCCGTCCGACGGCTTCGGCGGCGCGGTGCTGGCGATTCCGGTCCGGACGCGGCACGCCGAGGTCACGATCCGGCCGTCGACCCGGTTCGCCGTGGCCGACGCCGACGGGACGACCGAATACGCCGACGCCGACGAGCTGATCGTCGCCGCCCGGACGGCACGGGCGGGCGACATCCATTCGCTCGTGCTCGGTGCGATCGCGGTGTCGGAACGCGCCGCACCGGGCCGGGGCGACCCGGAGCCGTTCACGGTCGCCGTGTCGACCACGATCCCCCGATCCGTCGGGCTGGCCGGATCCAGCGCGATCGTGCTCGCCACACTGCGGGCGCTCGCCCGCCATTCGGACCGGCCGGCGACGCCCCCGGACGCGCTGGCACCGCTCGCGCTGCACGTCGAGCGCGACCTGCTCGGCATCGCTGCCGGCCTCCAGGACCGGGTGGTGCAGGCGTACGACCGGCCGATGATGATGCGCTTCGGCGCCGATGACGTGCGGTTCGTCGGCGGATTCGAGGGCGGCCGGTACGAGCCGCTTCCCGACCAGAGCGGGCTCGACCTGTTCGTCGCGTTCCAGCCGCACGATCCCACGCCGAGCCAGGTCGTGCACGCCGACCTCCGGACCCGCTTCGACCGGGGCGACCCGGCGGTCCGCGCGGCGATGTCGGCGCTCGGCGACGAAGCGGAGCGGGCGAACACGGCGTGGGTGGACGGCGACGTCGATGCGCTCGGCTCGGCGATGGACCGGTCGTTCGACCTCCGCCGGTCGGTCCTCGACCTCGACCCCCGCCACGTCGAGATGGTCGACGTCGTGCGACGCGCCGGCGCGCATGCCAACTACTCCGGCTCCGGTGGCGCGATCACCGTGCTGTGCGCCGATCCGGCAGCCGGCCCTGATGCCGGCAGGGCCGCCCGGACGGCGGTCGCGGCGATCGGGTGCGAGCTGATCGAACG
>JABDKP010000108.1 GCA_013002175.1 Ilumatobacter sp. | reverse complement strand
GCGCCCGGGTTTGCTGTGACGGCACGCTGTCCCGATGGCGTCGTCGAAGCGATCGAAAGCGTGAGCGAAGACTGGTTTGCGGTCGGAACCCAGTTTCATCCCGAGGCTCAGTCAGCCTCAGCGCTCGACCATCGCATTTTCGAGGAATTCATCGACGGCGTGAAGGCCCGCCATTCGGAGATGCGACTCGTCGCCGTCGTCGTCGACGGCACCGGCCACGGCCACGGACGGGGGATGAGCCAGTGGGGCGCGTACGGCTACGCGGTCGACGAGGGCAAGTCGTGGCAGTGGATCCTCGATCACTACTTCGGTGGCACGCAGAACTCGACGGTGCCCGCCGGACAGCGAATCCGCGTCCGGCTGCTCGCGCTCGACGGTCAGGGTACCGTCGGCGTCGTCTCGCACGGAGCGCCGATCACCTGGAACGGCCAGACCCACAACTCGATGTACGCCGCCGAGACGTCTCCGGGCGTCTTCGACGTCTACGGGTCGTCCGCCCGCTCGTGCCCCGGTGCCGCGGCGTTGACCGTGCCCGACGGACCGCTGTCGATCGCACCGACGACGTTCAAGTCGACGGTCCGTGACATGCAGCTGTTCCTCGACATCTACCACGACTCGGCGGTCGGCGTCGACGGCTACTTCGGCCCCCAGACGCAATCGATCCTCACGAACTGGCAGACCGGCGAGGGCCTCACCGCCGACGGGGTGTGGGACCTCGACGACGCCGAACGCGCCCGCGCGATCATCGCCGCGGACGGCAGCGCGAACTTCACACTGCTCGGCACCGAGACGACGACAGCCGGCGATCCGGTCAGCTTCACGATCGCCACCGGAGACGACTCGTCCGTCGCCGGCGACCAGGCGATCGGGGTGTGCGGATCGAACCGCACCGTCACGCACTATCGCGGCTCGATCGACGTGCTCAGCACGAGTTCGGGCAACCGCGTCGTCAACGACGTGCTCGTCGAGGACTACGTCCGTGGCGTCGTCCCGAAGGAGGTCTCCGCCAGCTGGGCCACCGCGGGCGGCGGCGCGGGCATCAACGTGCTCCGCGCTCAGGCGGTCGCGGCACGGTCGTACGGGTTGCAGCAGCGTCGCAACTACTTCTACGACGGTTCCAGTCAGCGCTACGCCACGACGTGCGACACCACGTCGTGCCAGGTGTACGCCGGCGCAGCAACGCGGACCACCGCGGTCGGTGCGTCCAAATCGGTCGAGCACCCCGCCACCGACGCCGCGATCACCGCGACGGCGCGCACCGTGCGAACCTGGAAGAGCGGGCACCCGGACGCGGGAGGGATCGTGTCGACGGAGTTCTCCGCGTCGAACGGCCCGCGGACTGCCGGGGGCACGTTCCCGGTCGTCGACGACACCGGCGACGACACGCCGAAGAACCCGAACCACCGCTGGACGCGGATCCTCGATGCCGACATGCTCGAGTCGCGGTACGGCCTCGGGCAACTCACATCGGCCGCGATGACCGAGGCCGCCGGTTCCTGGGAGCAGCAGTTCGACGGCATCTGGTTCAACGACGTCGTGCTCGCCGGTACCTCCGGCACCGAGCGGATCGAGGCGTGGGACTTCCGCAACGCATTCGGGCTGCCGTCGCCCGGCTTCACGGTCCGGGTCGTGCGCGCCGACGCCGCCGGCACGTCGTTCGCGTTCATCGGCGACTCGGTCGCGAACAGCATCGCCAGCGACGGGGCGGCCGAGTTCGACCGGCTGATCGACGGCACGTTCACCAGCTCGACGATCATCGCCCAGGACTCGCGCTGCACGACGAAGACGATCTGTCCCGGGCCGACCGGCGTCCAGGCGGCCGCCGACCTCCCGGACGGCGTCGACCTCGTCCTCGTCGAGTTGGGGTACAACGACGACCCCGCGACGTTCGCCGCCGACATCGACGCGATGATGACCGCGCTCGTGGCGCGCAACGTCGGCCAGGTCGTGTGGGTCAACCTCGCCGACATCCGGCCAGAACCACTCGGCGGCAGGTACCGGCCGATGAACGAGGCGCTGGCGGCGGCACCGAACCGCTGGCCGAACCTCACCGTGCTGGACTGGAACGCCGCCAGCAGTCACTTCGAAGGTCGCGCCCGCTGGTTCTCCGACGGCGTCCACCTCACCGTCAACGGTCAAGCCGAGTTCGCACTGTGGTTGCGCGGCGAACTGCTCGGCGTCGCACCGAACTACTGGCTGTCGCCACCGAAGCGGATCGTGCTGCCGATCGTCGGCAAGGAGCTGACCGGGATGAATGGCGAGCTCGTCACCGTGCCGGCCGACGCCACGTCGGTCGCGCTCAACGTCACCGCGCACCTGCCGGTCGGGCCCGGTTACGTCACCGTGTGGCCGTGCGAGACCGCGCGGCCCACGACGTCCAACCTCAACTACGAGCCCGGAGACGTCGTCGCCAACAACGTGGTCGCCTCGATCGACACGGACGGCGCGATCTGCCTCTACTCCCACGCCGGCACCGACCTGATCGTCGACGTCAGCGGTTGGTTCACCGGGGCCGGGGCCGCCGGTGCGATGGTCGGGGTCACCCCCGAGCGCGTCGTCGACACCCGCACCGGCTTCGGATGGCCGTCGCGAGTCCTGCCGAGCACACCGCTCGTGATCGACATCGCGGGCATGACCGCGACCCGCGCGGACGGGACCACGGTGACCGCCCCTGCGGATGTCGCGGCGGTGAGCCTCAACGTCACGGCGGTGACGCCCGACGGGCCGGGGTTCCTCACGGTGTGGCCATGCGACGGCGAGCCGCCACTGGCCGCCAGCGTCAACTACGAGCCGGGCGCCGTCGCCGGCAACGGTGTCCTCGCCGCGTTGGACGACGACGGCCGGGTGTGCATCTACTCCGAGGCACGGGCCGATGTCGTCGTCGACGTCCAGGGGTGGTTCACGGCCGCCGCCTCCGCGGTGTTCACCGCCTCCCGCCCGAAGCGCATCGTCGACACCCGGTTCGGCACCGGGGCCCCGCAGGGCAAGGTCAGCCCGAGTGCACCGCTGGTCGTGCCGGTCCACGGCGTCGACGTCGTCGTCGACGGTGTGGCCCGTACGGTTCCCTCCGACGCGACTGCGGCAGTCGTCAACGTCGTCGCCTTCCTGCCGGACGGCGACGGCTACGTCACCGTCTGGCCCTGCACGGGCACCGTCCCGCTCGCCGCCAACATCGTGTATGGGCCGGGTGCGGTGATCGGCAACGGCGTCATCGCTCCGATCAGTGCCGACGGCACGATCTGCCTTTACACGCACCGCCCGGCCGACCTCATCGTCGACATCTCCGGATGGCTCGCGATCACCGGCGCAGGCGGATTCACGGGCACGGTGCCCGGACGCTTCAGCGACACCCGATACCGGACCGGCCCGGTCCCCACCTGACCTCCAGAGCCGGCCGCCCAGTGCGGGCGGCGTCGCGACGACGGTGCGGCGTCCCGATTACCCCGCGGCGGCGGTGCCCGAATAGCTTCGGCAGCCATGGACATATCTGGTGCAAGTGCAATCGTCACCGGCGGAGCCTCGGGGATCGGGGCCGCGTCCGCCCGGATGCTCGCCGCGCGTGGTGCCCAGGTCGTGATCGCCGACCTGCAGGAGGACAGGGGCAACGAGCTGGCCGACGAGATCGGCGGCGCCTTCGCCAAGGTCGACGTGACGAACACCGACGACATCGTCGGCGCCGTCGAGATGGCGAAGTCGATGGGGCCGGTCCGAGTGCTCGTGAACTCGGCCGGCATCGGCTGGGCCCAGCGCACCGTCGGGCGCGACGGGTCGCTCGAGTCGGCCGCCGACCTCGACGCGTTCAAGAAGGTGATCGCGATCAACCTGATCGGCACGTTCGACTGCATCCGCGTCGCCGCGACCGCGATGAGCACGACCGAACCACTCGAACACGGCGAGCGCGGCGCGATCGTCAACATCGCGTCGGTCGCAGCGTTCGACGGCCAGATCGGTCAGGCGAGCTACTCGGCCTCGAAGGGCGGTGTCGTCGGGATGACGCTGCCGATCGCCCGCGACCTGTCGGCAGTCGGTGTGCGCGTGAACACCGTCGCCCCCGGTCTGATCGACACACCGATCTACGGCGAAGGCGACGCCAGCGAGGCGTTCAAGGAGAACCTCCAGAAGGGGGTGCTGTTCCCGAAGCGGCTCGGCGACCCCGACCAGCTCGCGTCGATGGTGCTGGAGTGCGTCACGAACAGCTACATGAACGCCGAGACCATCCGCGTCGACGGTGGCATCCGCATGCCACCGAAGTAGCGCTGGTCGCCCGATCGCGGCGTTGCGTGAGCTCCTCGTTGCCCCGAGGCAACGTCGTCGCCACGCGCCTGGCGCTCGGACGACCATCGCCACTTCGGGAACCATTGTTCGTCGACTGCTGCGTTCGCGGCCGCTGTGTGGCGCGATTCTTCGTTGCCCCGAGGCAACGTCGTCGCCTCGCGCCCGGCGCTCGCTGTGCGGCGCGATTTCAGGTCGTGTAGTCGGCGTTGAAGCGGACGTACTCGGCGCTCAGGTCGCAGCCCCACACGGTCGCGTCGGCCTCCCCGGACATCAGGCTGACGTGGATCCGCACCTCGTCGCCCGACATGTACGACGAGAGCGCGGCCAGCGCCCCGTCGTCGAGCACGCGCGGGAACACCTCGTCGTCACCGAAGCGGATCACGACGGCGGCCTGGTCGATGTCGTCGTCGTCGCTGCACTTGCCGATCGCCATCGCGACCCGGCCCCAGTTCGGGTCGCCGCCGTGCACGGCCGTCTTCACCAGCGGCGAGTTGACGACGGTCTTCGCGACGCGTTTCGCCTGTGCAGCGTCGCGCGCCCGGTCGACGTGGACCTCGATCAGCGAATGCGCGCCCTCGCCGTCGCGCGCGATCTGCTTGGTGAGATCGACCGCCACGTCGTAGAGCGCCTGTTCGAGTGCACCGGCGTCCACCGGCCCGGCGGACCCGGACGCCATCGCGCACGACGTGTCGCTCGTGGACGTGTCGGTGTCGATGCTGACGCAGTTGAACGTGCGATCGACGACGCGCCGGAACATCGCGTCGAGATCGGCCGCGCCGACGTCGGCGTCGGTGAACAGCAGCGAGATGTGCGTCGCCATGTCCGGCTCGATCATCCCGACACCCTTTGCGATGCCGACGACGCGGGCCCCGCTGCCGACGACATCGGCCGCCGCGATCTTGGGGGCGGTGTCGGTGGTCATGATGCCGCGGGCGGCGCTGTCCGCCGCTGTGTCCGCCGGCGTCTCCGGAAGCCGTGCGATGCCCTCGCGCACGCGCTCGATCGGGTACGTCCTGCCGATCACGCCGGTCGACGCGATCAACACGTCGGCGGGGTCGGCGCCCAGCCGGGCCGCGACCGCCGCGACGACTTCCGCGGCGTGATCGATGCCGAGCTGCCCGGTCGCGACGTTGGCGTTCTTGGAGATCACGACCACCGCCTGGGCGTGGCCGTCGGCCACATTGCGGCGGCTGAGCGTCACACTCGGTCCGGAGAAGCGGCTGCGCGTGAAGACGGCCGCCGTCGGCACCGGACGCCCGCAGGCGACGACGACGAAGTCGTCGGTGTCGTCCTTGATGCCCACGTTCGCGACGTGGGCCCCGAACCCTTCCGGAAGCTCCGTCGTCACGACCCCTCGTTTCGTCGGTCGGCCGCGCCAGGCTGCGTGTCGTCGGCGGACAGCCCCGCGGCGATCGCGGAGAAGATCGACGCCATCGCCTCGACCTGAGCGTCGTCGAGGTGGTCGAAGATGTGCCGGCGGACGCTGGCCACATGGTGCGGCGCGCACCGTTCCAGCACGTCCCGGCCGGATTCGGTCAAGACGGCCATCATCACCCGCCGGTCGTCGGCCGAACCGCGCCGTGTGACGTGGCCGCCGGCGACCAGGCCGTCGAGGCGGCGGGTGAGGCCGCTGGGGGAGAGCTGGAGCATTTCGGCGAGGTCGGTCATCCGCAACGCCCGCCCCTCGGCCTCCGAGAGGTACACGAGCACCTGGTAGTCACCGAGTGTCAGGCCGACCTCGGCGAGGTCGCGTTCCAGCGCGTTCGTCAGGTCGGCGCCCGTCTCGATGTACGCGCGCCATGCCCGCATCTCGGCGGCGGTCAACCACGCGACGTCGGTCTCGGTGCTCATCTCGTCAGTGTGGCAGCAACCGCCTGCGCGCATCGGCGACCGGAATACAGCGCGCCCTGAATCGATGCGGTGTCGCGGTGGTCGCCGCACACGAACCGCCCGTCTGCGAGCGCGACCGGTCGTTTCGGCGAGAACGGGGCCCGCTGCACCGGCTGACCGTGCTCGATCCGCACGGTGGCGAGATGGTCCCAGGCACCGACCTCGGGACCCCACCACGTGCGCAACTGGGCACGGGCGTCGTCTTCGATCGTCGCGCCGATGTGCCCCGGCAGCGCAGCAGCAATCAGGTGCCGGCCCGCAGGCGCATACGACGGCGCCACGTTGCTCATCACCGCGACGTTCAGCACCGGTCCGCGGCCGGTGCCGTCGAGCACGACCAGCTTCTCGTCGATCGGCGCCCGGTCTGCGGCGAAGTACACGCACCCCACCGACTTGGACCCACCGGCCGGCAGGCCGAGCAGCTCGGCGGCCGCCGGTCCGTCGGTGGCGACGACGACCGCGTCGGCCCGGATCTCGTCGCCGCCATCGATCCGTAGTGAGGTCGGTGACGTCTCGACCACGCGTGCCCCGAGCCGGATTGCGTCGGCGGGCAGCCGGGCTGCGAGCTGATCCGGGATCGTCTGCATGCCCCGGGCCGGCACTGCGGACGCCCCGTCGGCGAGCATGCGGAACACGATGTCGAACATCCGCCGGCTGTCGCTGAGTTCGGGATCGAGTTGGATCCCGCCGACCAGTGGCCGGAAGAACCGGTCGATGATCGTGTCGGAGAACCCGGCATCGCGCAACGCGTGATGGGTGGCGACGTCCTCGCTCTGCAGCAGCCGCACCGGGTGGACGCTGCGGACGCGGTGGCGGAGCCGTGCGATCCGCGCCTTGTCGAGGATGCTGCCGATCGGTGCCGTGACCGTGCTGAGCACGGTGGCCGGCCGTCGGAACGGGTCCGCAACCACGGAACCGCGCCCGTCGCGCCACACGAGCGCACCCGGATCGAACTCCTGCAGGTCGAGCGCGTCGACGTCGAGCTGTCGGTGCAGCTCGGGATACGCAGTGAGGGCGACCTGAAAGCCGCGGTCGAGCGTGAACCCGTCGACATGATCGGTGCGGACCCGGCCGCCGACGCCGTCGCCTGCTTCGAAGACGTGCGCGTCGATTCCGTCGGCCTGCAACTCCAACGCGCACGCAAGGCCGGCGAGGCCCGCGCCGACGATCGCGACCGTCACCGGTCCAAGACCGCCCGGAGCGCGGGTTCGAGCTCGGTGTGCCGGTAGGTGAACGCCGGGTCGGCGGCGAGCACCCCGGGGAGCACCCGCTGCCCGGTGAACAGCAGGTTCTCGGCCAGCTCCGCGCCGAGCAGCAGCTTCGGGCCGAACTTCGGGATCGGCAGGAACGTCGGGCGATTGAGCACGTCACCGAGCGTGTCCGCGAACACCTCCTGCGTCACCGGGTTCGGGGCAGTGAGGTTGACCGGCCCGGCGATGTCGGCCGTGAGCAGGTGCGTGACCGCCGCGACGTGGTCGTCGATCGAGATCCAGCTCTGCCATTGATCACCCGACCCGATCGTGCCGCCGGCACCGAGCTTGAACAGCGGGAGTTGCTTCTTCAGCGCCCCGCCGGCGCTCGACAGCACGATGCCGGTGCGCAACAGTGCGACCCGGGCGCCGCTCGCCGCCGCAACCCCGGTTGCGGCCTCCCACTTCACGCACAGATCGGCGAGGAACCCGTCGCCTGCGGGCGAGGATTCGTCGAGGATCTCGTCGCCGCGTGCGCCGTAGTAGCCGATCGCCGAGCCGGACAGCAGCACCCGCGGACCGTTCTCGGCCGCGGCGATCGCCTCGGCGACGAGTGCGGTTCCGTGTGTCCGGCTCTCGGTGAGGACGCGCTTGTACTCGTCGGTCCACCGGTGGTCGCCGATCCCGGCCCCAGCGAGGTGGACGACGGCGTCGATCCCCTCGAAGGCATGCGGATCGAGACGACGTTCGGACGGGGACCAGCCGATCTCGTCGTCGCCCGGGGCGGTCCGGACGACCCGGACGACCTCGTGCCCGACAGACCGCAGGTGAGCGACGAGGGCCGAACCGATCAAGCCGGTCGAGCCGGTGACTGCAACGCGCATGTGTGCAGGGTAGGGCGGGCGGCATCCATCGGTGGAACCGTCCGGCGCCGACTCGGGTCCCCCGGTCCCCTCGGCTGCGCGCGGTGCGCG
>JABDKP010000105.1 GCA_013002175.1 Ilumatobacter sp. | reverse complement strand
GAAGAAGGCGCCGGCGAAGAAGAAGGCGCCGGCGAAGAAGAAGGCGGCGAAGAAGAAGGCGGCGGCGAAGAAGGCACCGGCGAAGAAGAAGGCGCCGGCGAAGAAGGCACCGGCGAAGAAGAAGGCGGCAGCGAAGAAGACCGCAGCGAAGAAGAAGGCGCCGGCCAGGAAGACGGCCGCCAAGAAGGCGCCGGCGACGAAGCGGGCGGCTTCGTCCGGTGTCGAGCGCGTCGCGGCGACGCCGACGCCGATCAAGAAGTCGATCGCGAAGCGGTCGGCGAAGAAGTCGAGCTGAGATGCGCGTCGCCACCTGGAACATCAACTCGCTGCGGGCGCGTCAGGAACGCGTCGAGGCGTGGATCGACGAGGTGCAGCCGGACGTCCTGCTGCTCCAGGAGACCAAGCTCGCAGACGACGCCTTTCCGGCGCTGACGTTCGAGGCGCTGGGGTACGCGAGCGCCCACCACGGGCAGGGTCAGTGGAACGGTGTCGCGATCCTCTCGCGCGTCGGGCTCGACGACGTCGTCCACAACTTCGCGCCAGGCATCGAACCCGATCCGGATGCACGCATCGTCACGGCGACGTGCGGTGGGGTGCGGGTCAGCAGCGTCTACGTGCCGAACGGCCGCGCCCTCGACGACGACCACTACGTCTACAAGCTCGACTGGCTCGGCCGTCTCGTGCAACACGTCGAGGCCGACACCAGCCCGGACCGGGACGTGCTGATCGGCGGCGACTTCAACGTCGCCCCCGAGGATCGTGACGTGCACGACCCGACGAAGACCGCCGGGATGACCCATGTCAGTGAACCCGAGCGCACCCGCCTGGCCGAGCTCGAGGCCTGGGGATTCGCCGACGTGTTCCGGCAGCACCACGATGCCGATCGGGTGTTCTCGTGGTGGGACTACCGGGCCGGCGACTTCCACCAGGGCCGCGGGATGCGGATCGACCTGGTGATGTGCTCGGCCTCGATGGCCGCACGCTCGAACTGGTGCATCATCGACCGCAATGCACGCAAGGGCAAATCACCCAGCGATCACGCACCGGTCATCGTCGACTTCGACTGAGGGTCGCGCTGGCGCGCCCGCGCAGCGTCCACCAGGGGCAGGATCTGCTCGCCGAGGCGGTGCGCCATGATCGTGCCGAACGTCGTCGCTTCGGCGAGGTCCTCGGCCGTGGCCGGTCGCCGTGCTGCGATCGCCGACAGATCGCGGTCGCTGCAGAGTTGGGCCGGGAGCACGCCCGCCGTGCGCGCCGTCTCCTCGCGCCATTGCCGCAGCGCTGCGAGCAACGGGTCCACGGATCGGCGACGGCGACGCAGCGCGCTCGGCGGCGGCAATGCCTCCGGTTCGGTCACGTCGAGTTCGGCGATGAACGGGCTGACGGTGCGGGCGTAACCGGCTCGCCGCTCGGCCGCGGTCAGCACCAGCCGGTCGGTCGCCCGCGTCGTTGCGACGTACAGGAGCCGACCCTCCTCGGCGCGGGTGGCGACCGTCGTGGCGGATTTGTGCGGGACGAGGCTGCTCTCGACGCCGGTGACGAACACCGTGTGCCACTCACGACCCTTCGCGGCGTGGAACGTCAGGAGCTCGACGCCGCCGTTGCTCCGGTCGTCGAACGGGTTGTTGATCGCGACCCACGCCCGGAATCCGGCGCCGTCACCGAGTGGCTGGTCGCGCAGGAATTCCAGCAGTGCGGCCGCGACGCGCCGCTCGGCTTCGAGGTCGTCGACCGCACGGTCGGCACGCGCCGCCGCACGGGCCGTCTCCTGTCGTGCCTCCGCCTGCTCGGCGCGGGCGGCATGCAGCGCATCGACCGCTTCCAGCGTGTCGTGCGCCCAGGCCCGCAACTGCGATGCGGAACCGAGCGCCGTCACCTGACGAATCGCGGCGCTCAGCGGGGTGCCCTTGCCCGCAGCGGAACGCCTGACCGCGATGCCGGCGTCCTGCAGCGCCGTCTCGAATGCCCCGAGTTGGGCGTTGGTGCGCGCAAGGACGGCGATCTCGCCGGCGCGCACGAGGTTCGGGTCGGCGTGGACGATGTCGCGGGCGACGCGGCCGGCCTCGTCGTCGCCGTCGGCGCAGACGAGGC
>JABDKP010000097.1 GCA_013002175.1 Ilumatobacter sp. | reverse complement strand
CGTCCGAGCAGGAGCGGTGGAACTTGGACATGCCCAGCGGCGTCGATGTGCCGGCCTCGAAGATCTCGTAGAAGACGTCGTTCGGTCCGGTGTACGGCCCGATCGTGATCTCCTGGCCGATGGCGATATTGTCGATGTCCGCAAGCAGCGGACCGCCGATGCGGCCGTCGTAGGCCTTCACCCGCACCGGCTCGCTGCCGTCCCAGATCATCGTCATCTCGACGATCTTGCCGTCGCACATGAACGGGAACGGCCCCTCGTTCTCGCCGAGGCAGCCGACGAGCAGCGAAGCGCCGAACTGGTTGCCCGTCTCCAGCGGCTCCGAGCAGGAGGTGTGGATCTTCACCTTCTGAAGCTGCGTTCCACCCTCGGAGTCGAAGATGTGGATGAACGTGTTGCTCTTGAGCTTGTTCTCCCCGGCGTTCGCCGCGTCGATCTCGTAAATGTCGCCGACGCTCACCGTCCCCGCGAACCAGACGCGGGCCCCACCGTCATCGGGATCCTCCTTGTCGGTCGCGAGAATGTAGGCCGGATCGGTGATGATGCCGAAGTCGTCGCACGTGGCGTTGCCGCCCTGATCGTGGCTCGTCGCCGAGCAGTCGTCACCGGTGAAGTACATGCTCAAGATTCGCGGATCGCCCAAGTCGCAGCAGGACTCGCCCGGCGTGAAGCAGATGATCTCTTCACACGCGGAGTCGTTGCCCTGGTACGTGCCGCCGAAGCCCGCGCACTCGCTCTGCGTCAGCCCGTCGATGCACGTCTCCAGGTCGATGCAGCACGCGCCGGTCGGTTCCGGCTGCGGGCACAGCGGAACGATGCCGAACAGGAAGGACTCGACGTCCTCCAGGTTCAGATCCTCGTAGAGCGTCGTGGTGATGTCGCCCGTCGAGATCCGGTAGAGGTTGAACTCCAGGTCGTTGCCGACGTGCGTGAAGAACGCCAGCTCGTCGGCCGAGAACAGCTCGAGGTTCTCGAAGGACGTGTCGACGAAGAGCGGGTCGAGATCGACGAGGAACGTGACCGTGTCGGTCGCGACGTCGATCTCGTAGAGCAGACCGTCGCGGGTCACACCCCACAGCGTCGCGCCGTCACCCGACGCCGCGAGCCCCTCGAGATCGAAGCCCATCGGCACCTCGAGCGTGTACGAGCCGTCCGCGGCGAGGATCGCCACGCCCTGACCCCGCATGAACGCCCAGACCGTGCCGCTCCCGTCGGAGGCCATCGACTTCACCTCGGTGCCGCCGGCGCCGAGGTCGGCGACGAAGGTGAGCGCACCGGTCGTGAAGTTCATGTCGACGAGGTCGTGCGGCTGTCCGCCGTCACCGGTCAACCCGATGACGTCGTCGCCGAACTTCGCCATGCCCTCGATGTCCTCGTCCGCGTGGACGGGACCGACGAGCGTGAGGACGCCCGTCGTGAGGTTGAGCGTGAAGAGCTGGGAGTCGACGCCCCGCGGGTCGTCGACGCCGAAGACGATCACCTCGGTGGAGGCGTCCTCGCAGCTCGTGTCGGCACCCTGGAACGTACCGCCCGCGTCGTCGCACGCGGGGATCGACAGATCCTGGCATGAGCCGTCGGGGAAGCAGCAGGCGCCGGTCGGGCAGCTCACGACATCGCAGTCGGTGTCGTCGCCCTGGTAGCTGCCGCCGTCGGCCGCGCACGCGGCGCCGCCGATCACGGTCTCCTGACGGCAGGTGCCGTCTTCCAGACAGCACGCACCCGGCTGCGGGCACGAGACGCCGCCGCAGGTGGTCGTGTCGCCCTGGTAGACGCCGCCGGCAGCCGTGCAGTCCGCCCCGCCGATCGCCGCCGCCTGGGCGCACATACCGTCATCGAAGCAGCACGCGCCCGGTTGCGGGCAGGTCGTGGGCTCGCAGGTCGTGTCGTCGCCCTGGTAGCTGCCGCCCGCGGCCGTGCAGTCGTCGCCGCCAACGCCGGCCGCAAGCTCGCAGCCGCCGTCGTCGAAGCAGCACGCACCCGGCTGCGGGCACACCACGTCGTCGCACGACGTGTCGTCGCCGCGATAGACGCCGCCGTCTGCCGCGCACGCAGCACCGCCGATCTCGGTTTCCTGACGACACATGCCGTCGCCGAGGCAGCACGCACCCGGCTGCACGCACATGACGTCGGCACAGATCGTGTCGTCGCCCTGGTACGCGCCGCCGGCATCGGTGCAGTCGATCCCGCCGACCACATCGGCGAGGCCGCACGTGCCGTCATCGAAGCAGCACGCACC
>JABDKP010000091.1 GCA_013002175.1 Ilumatobacter sp. | reverse complement strand
TGGCGGCACCTACGTGAACACCTCCGGCACCCTCACGTCGAGCGAGGGAGCCAGCGGCACTGCCACCGACGATCTCACCGTGGCCACCGATCGGCCCGGCTTCTCGAAGGACTTCTCACCCGACCCGGTCGACAAGGGCGAGCGCAGCACGCTGACGTTTGTCATCGACAACAGCGCGAACGCGAGCGACGTCTCGTTCCTCGAATTTTCCGACACGCTGCCGACCGGCATGGTGATCGCCGACCCGTCGAATGCGTCGACGGACTGCGGAGAGCCGAGCGCGTCCGTCACGTTCGACGCGCCTGCGGGCGGTTCGACGATCGCCTTGAACGTTTTCGGCAGCTTCTTCGCCGGAGCTCGCGCCCTCGTTGCCGGCGACACCTGCACGGTGGTCGTCGACGTCGTGGCCACGGCCGGGGGGACGCCGATCAACTCGAGCAGCAACCTGGAGACCACCGTCGGTGGGGTGAACCGTTCCGCCGGGAAGGCGACAGCGTCACTCGATGTGCTCGTCGCTGCGCTGCACATCGCCAAGGAGTTCACCGACGACCCGATCCCGCCGGGCGGCAACGCAACCCTCGAATTCACGATCGAGAACTTCGACCGGACCGACCCCGCGACCGGCGTCGCCTTCGCCGACACGCTCCCCGGGGGTGTCGTCGTCGCGACCCCGTCAACGACGACGAACGACTGCGGCGGCCCGCTCACGGCATCGGCCGGCAGCGGGACGATCAGCCTCACCGGCGGCACAGTTGCCGCCGGGGGCTTCTGCACGATCACGGTGCTCGTCACCGCTCCGTCGGCCGGGACCTACGACAACACGAGCGGAACGGTCTCGGGCATGGTCGGCGGTGTCCCGGTGACCGGCAACGAGGCGAGCGACAGCCTGTTCGTCGTGCCGGCGCCGGCGCTGACGAAGGAGTTCACCGACGATCCGGCCGGGGCCGGCGGCGTGGTCACGGTCGAGTTCACGATCACCAACACCAGCCCATCGGACTCAGCCAGCGCGATCTCGTTCAGCGACGAGTTCCCGACCGTGTTGCCGACGTCGCCGTCCGGCGCTCCCGCCGACGGATCGGTGTGCGGAGCCGGTTCGGACTTCACGTTCACCCCGCTGTTCGACCCTGCCCCTGGAACTCCGACACCCGCCACGCTGACCCTCACCGGTGCGAGCCTCGCTCCGGCCGGCATGCCGGGCGACTCATGCACGTTCTCGATGACGCTCGACGTCGATCCGAGCGCGAGTACCGGGACGTACCCGAACGTGACGAGCGAGATCACCGCATCGGTCGGGATGATGTCAGTGACCGGCGACAAGGCGACCGACGACCTCGTTGTCGTCGCACCGCCGTCGCTCACCAAAGAGTTCACCGACGACCCGATCACACCCGGCGACTCGGTGACGCTCGAGTTCAGGCTCGAGCACGACGCCTTCGCGCCTGGCGATGCCACGAGCATCGGCTTCGCCGATGACCTCACGTTCGTCGCCGGGTTGACAGCGTCCGGCCTGCCGCTCACCGACGTGTGCGGTCCCGGCAATGGCACGCTCGTCGGATCGGCCGGTGACACCATGCTCACATTCTCTGGTGCGACGCTGGCGCCGGGCGCGACGTGCACGTTCTCGGTGACGCTCGCCTCGTCCGGTACCACACCGCAAGGCGTCCACACGAACACCGCCGGCCCCGTCACGGCGACCGTCGACGGCGTCGCCGTCACGGGTTTGGAAGCCAAGGACGACCTCGTGGTCACGAACCTCACGTTGTCGAAGGAGTTCACCGACGACCCGGTGTTTGCCGGAAACTTCGTGTCGCTGACGTTCACGATCGACAACACCGCCGCGGCGGCAAACGCCACGTCGATCTCGTTCTCGGACGACTTCGAGGACACACTCGACACCACGCCGGGAGTCGCCGGTGGCTCGCTGGTACTTTCCGCCACCGAGCAGGGGTTGCTGCCACGGGCGGAGTGCGGCGGGACGATTGACGACAACGCCGCAGGGACAGTGCTGTCACTCTCGGGCGGCACCCTGGCACCGGCGACCAGTTGCTCGTTCACCGTCCAGCTCGAGGTGCCGGCGGCGGCATCGCCAGGTGTGCACGCCAACCGGACGACCGGTTTCGGCGCATCGATCGACGGCGCTCCGTTTGCACCCCTGCCCGACGCCACCGACGATCTCGTCGTCGACGAGCGGTCGATCATGATCGTCAAGGAGTTCATCGACGATCCGGTCGGGCCGGGGGGAACGGCGACACTGCGCTTCACGCTCACCAACGACACCCTGTCCGAGTCGGCGACCGCTCTCACGTTCACCGACGTCCTGGACGCCTCGCTCGCCGGCCTCACTGCGACCGCCCCACTGCCCACGGACCCGTGTGGCGCGGGCTCGTCGATCTCCGGCACGACGACGCTGACACTGATGGACGGCGTCTTGGCGAAGTCGGGCGACCCGGGCGACAGCTGCACGTTCGATGTCACCGTTGCGGTGCCTGCGGGCGCGCCGTCCGGCAGCTTCACGAACACGACGAGCGCTCTGACCGGGTTCGTCGGTCGCAGTAAGGCGAGCGGCGCCGCGGCCTCCGACGACCTGGTGGTCACCGCCGTGACGTTCACCAAGTCGTTCGATGGTGCGACGACGGTGAACGGCACGCCGGTGCTGTCGTTCACGCTGACCAACCGTGACACGGACAATGCACAGTCCGGGCTCACGTTCACCGACGACCTGAACGCCGTCGTCGCCGGCCTCGTCGCGACGGGCCTGCCGACCAGCAACCCCTGCGGCGCGGGCTCGACCATCGCCGGCAGCTCCACGCTGACGCTCACGGGCGGTGAGCTCGCGAAGGCCGGCACGCCTGGCGACTCGTGCACGTTCGCGGTCAACCTCCTGGTGCCGGCGGACGCGGCGCCCGGCACGTTCCCGAACACCACGAGCGAGCCGCGATCGAATGCCGGTGTCGTCGGCACACCAGCGACGGCGTCGCTGACCGTCGTGCCGCCGCCGACGTTCGCCAAGGTGTTCTCGCCGGACTCGATCGGCGTGGGCCAGACGAGCACGCTGACGTTCACGATCGACAACACCGCGAGCGTGCTGGACGCAACGGGCTTCGGTTTCGTCGACACGTTCCCGACCGGTGTGGTGATCGCCACGCCGCCGGGCGCGTCCACGACGTGTTCGGCCGGCATGGGTGACGCTGCGGCGGGCAACCCGTCGTTCACGTTCGGCGGTGGCACGGTGCCGGCTGCTGCCTCGTGCATCATCCAGTTCGATGTGACCTCAGCGGTCGCGGGCAGCCACGTCAACACGACCGACGACCTGACGTCGTCGTCGGGCAACAGCGGCACGGCGACGGACACGCTGGTCGTCAACCCACAGCCCGGATTCGCCAAGGTGTTCGCGCCGGACGCGCTGACGACGACGAACACGAGCACGCTGACGTTCACGATCGACAACTCGGGCAGCACGGTCGACGCGACGTCGTTGGACTTCTCGGACACGCTGCCGACCGGCGTGACGATCGCGACGCCGTCGGGTGCGGCCACGACGTGTACCGGCGGGACGCTGACGGCGCCCGACGGCGGGTCGACGATCTCGTACTCGGGTGGCACGGTCGCGGCCGGCAGCTCCTGCACGGTGTCGGTCGACGTCGTCGTGTCGACGCCTGGCGATCACGACAACACCAGCGGCGCGCTCACGTCGTCGCTGGGCAGCAGCGGCACGGCGTCCGACACCCTGACGATGACGCCTCGGCCGCCGACGTTCGTCAAGGCGTTCGCGCCGGACACGATCTCGGTCACGACGTCGAGCACGTTGGCGTTCACGATCGACAACTCGGCCAGCCCGATCAACGCCACCGGGTTCGCGTTCACCGATGCATTCCCGCCGGGTGTCGTGATTGCGACGCCGCCTGGTGCGGTCAACACCTGTGTCGGCGGGATGGGTGACGCGGCGGCGGGAAACACCTCCTTCACCTTCGTCGGCGGCACCGTCCCGGCGGGCGCCTCGTGCACGATCTCGGTCGATGTCGTGTCCACGACTCCTGGCTCGCACGTCAACACCACCGGTGACCTGACGTCCTCGTCGGGCAACAGCGGCACAGCCACCGACACCCTGACGGTCGTCCCACCGCCGACGTTCGCCAAAGCGTTCGCGCCCGACACGATCTTCCTGACGACCAACAGCACACTGACGTTCACCATCGACAACTCGGCGAGCACGCTCGACGCGACGTCACTCGACTTCACCGACACGTTCCCCGTCCCCGCCGGCTTTGTCCTCGCGACGCCGTCGAACGCGACAACGACCTGCACGGGCGGAACGTTGACGGCAACGGACGGAGGCTCGACCGTGACGTACACGGGCGGGTCGGTTGCCGCGGGCGCAACGTGCACCGTCACGGTCGACGTGACCGGCATCCTCGTCGGTGACCACGACAACGTCAGCGACAACCTCACCTCGTCGTCGGGTGACAGCGGCACGGCGGCCGACACGCTGACGGTCACCGCCGCGCAGGCCGACATCTCGATCACGAAGGACGACGGCGTGACCGAGGCGGTGCCCGGTCAGGACCAGATCGTCTACACGATCGTCGTCGCCAACGCCGGCCCGTCAACCGACCCCGCCGTCGCCGTCGACGACACTTTCCCGACCGAGCTGGTGAACTGCGCGTGGACGTCGACTGCGTCGATCGGCGTCGTCGGCAACTCCTCGTCGGCGGGCACCTCGCTGGCCGACACCCTCTTCATGCCGGCCGGCTCATCGGCGACCTACACGGTGACGTGCGACATCGACCCTGCTGCCACTGGCACGCTGTCGAACACCGCGACCGCGACGCCGTCGGTCGCCGACCTGGACACCGCCGACCACACCGCGACCGACGACGACACCCTGCTCACGCCGGTTGCCGACCTCGCCATTACGGTCGTCGACGACCCCGATCCGGTGGCGGCGGGGGAGAACGTCGAGTTCGCGGTCGAGATCACCAACCTCGGGCCGTCCACCGCATTCAATGCAACATCCGTAATTAGCAACAACGATCCGCCGTTCTCGATCGTCGGGTTCAGTGGTCTCTTCGCTCCCGCGCTCGCGCCCGGCGAGACGCTCACCGGGACCTGGACGGTGGCCGTCGATCCGGCGGCGACACCAGGCGTGTACACGACGAAGCACACGGCGGTCTCGGACACGCCCGACCCGAACCCGTTGAACGACGAGGAGGTCGAGGAGACCACCGTCATTGCGGTCGCGGATCTGTCGATAGCGAAGATCGACGACCCCGATCCCGTGATCGCGGGTGAGGATCTGACGTACACGCTCACGGTCGACAATGCCGGGCCGTCCGACGCCGCCGACGTCGTCGTCACTGACCTCGTTCCAGCCGGCACCACGTTCGTCTCCACGAGCGGGTGTGCGGAGGATCCTGCTGGTGTGCCGACGTGCAGTCTCGGGGTGATCCCCGCCGGCGGGTCGGCATCATATGACATCACCGTGACGGTCGATCCGTCGACGACGGGGACGGTCGTGAACGAGGCGCTCGTTGCCGAACTCGACGCGGCGAACGAGGTGCCCCCGGCCGGCTCGATGGGGTCGGGCCGGGCGATGGTCCTCGCCGATGTGGCGAGTGGCGAGCTGTGCTTCGAACTGCGGCTCCTCGACCTCACCGGCACGGTGACCGGGGCCCATGTGCACGAGGCTGCTGCCGGCGTGAACGGGCCGGTCGTGGTGAACCTGAACTGGCCGACGAACGGCCCGAGCGGATGTGTACCAGCCGCCGCCGGTGTGCTCGCGGACATCCTCGCCGACCCGGCCGGGTATTACGTCAACGTCCACACCGACGCCTTCCCCGGTGGCGAAGTCCGTGGCCAACTCGACAGCGGCATCGCCGCGGGCGCGATCGCGGACTCGTCGACGTTCGACCCCAACACGACGAACAACGGTGCTTCGGCGACGACGACGGTCGTCGCCGAAGCCGACCTGGTGATCCTGAAGGACGACGGCGGGGCACCGGTGACCGCAGGAAACTCCGTGACCTACGCGATCGACGTCACCAACGTCGGCCCGTCCGACGCGACCAACGTGACGGTGATCGACACCGTGCCCGCAGGGTTGATGTTCGACTCGGCGACGGTGCCGTGCACGCCGGGCGTCCCGGGGCCCGGCCAGCTGACGTGTGACCTCGGCACCATCGCGGCCGGGTCCGCGGCCGCATTCGACGTGACGTTCTCGATCGATCCGGCGACGCCTGCCGGCGACGTGGTCAACGTCGTGGACGTGTCGTCGGATGTCGTCGATCCGGATCTGTTGGACAACTCGGCGGTCGACACCACGACGATCGTGACCGAGGCCGACCTGTCGGTGACCAAGACCGACCTGCCCGACCCGGTGGTGGCGGGTGAGACGCTGACGTACACGATCACGGTCGACAACGCCGGGCCGTCGGACGCCGCCGACGTGGTCGTGACCGACCTCGTGCCTGCCGGCACCACGTTCGGCTCCACGAGCGGATGTGCCGAGGATCCGGCGGGAGCGCCCTCGTGCACGCTGGGTTCGATCGCAGCGGGCGCATCGGTGTCGTACACGATCACGGTCACCGTCGATCCGGCGACCTCGGGATCGGTCGTCAACAGCTCGTTGGTCGCCGGTCTCTCCGGAGCGAACGAAGTGCCTGCGGGATCCGGCGATCCGCTCGGCTCCGGCACGGCGCTCGTACGGGCCAACGCCGCGGCCGATGACGTGTGCTTCGCCCTCGCCCTGTCCGGTCTCCAGGGAACGGTCGTCGCTGCCCACATCCACCGTGGCGTGAGCGGCGTGAACGGGCCGGTCGTGGTCGACCTCGACTGGCCGTCGAACGGTGCGACCGGCTGTGTCCCGGCTGACGGCGCTCTGATCGACGACATCATCGCCGACCCGGGTGGCTTCTACGTCAACGTCCACTCGGACGTCTTCCCGGCCGGCGCGGTACGCGGACAGCTGGACAGCGTCGTCGCTGCCGGTGCCGTCGTCGGCTCGTCCACACCCGACCCGGACCTGTCCAACAACGGCGCAAGTGCGACCACGGCGGTGATCGGCCGGGCGGACATCGCGGTCACGAAGACCGACGGTGTGGACTCCGCCGTCCCAGGCGGCCCGGCGATCGTCTACACGATCGTCGCGACGAACAACGGCCCCTCGGCTGACCCGGCGGTCACGTTGACCGACACGTTCCCGGCTGCGCTCGATTGCTCGTGGACGACGACCGACGGGCCGACCGCCACCGGCAGCGGCAACCTCAGCGAGACGTTCCCCCTCGCAGTCGGCGCCTCGGTCACATACACGGTCAGTTGCTCGATCGACGCCGCCGCGACCGGAACCGTGACGAACACCGCCACCGTCGCCGGATCGTTCGACCCGAACGCCGCCAACGACAGCGCAACGGACACGACCGCGCTCACGCCGCAAGCTGATGTCTCGGTGACGAAGACGGACGGCCGGACGTCGGCCGTGCCAGGGCGGGACCTCATCGCCTACACGATCGTCGTCTCGAACGCCGGCCCGTCGCAGGCGACCGGTGTCAGCCTGACGGACGCGTTCCCGAACGCGCTGACGTGCACCTGGACGTCGACTGCATCCGGGGGCGCCACCGGCAACTCGGCCACGGGGGCCGGCGACCTCTCGGAGACATTGACGCTGCCGCTCGGCTCGTCGGTGACGTACACGACGAGCTGCTCGATCGACCCGGCCGCCACCGGCACACTCTCGAACACCGTGACCGCGTCCGTGCCGGGCGCACTCACACGAGCCGGGGCCGGCCTCCTCGTGGCCCGGACGTTCACCGATCCGAACCTCGCGAACAACACGGCAACCGACTCCGACACGGTGCTGCGTCCGGTTGCCGACATCTCGGTGACGAAGACCGACGGCCGGGACTCGGCGACGCCAGGGCGAGACCTGCTGACGTACACGATCGTCGTGTCGAGCGCCGGCCCGTCCGTTGATCCTGCGGTGAAGTTGGTCGACGACCTCCCCGCCTTCCTCGCGTGTGAGTGGAACGCACTGCCGTCAGGGGGTGCCACGGTGCAGCCGGCCGCCGGGACCGGTGACATCGAGAGCACCCTGAACATGCCGCCGAACTCGTCGGTGACGATCAGAACGAGCTGCCGTGTCCTGGAGACCACGAGCAACGTCGTCGTCAACACGGCGATCGTTGCTGCCTCGGTGTCGGACCCGACGGCCACCAACGACCGCGCCACCGACGTGACCGAATTGCTCCGGCCGACCGGCGTGCTCCCCGCCACCGGTGGTGACGGCCTCGGCCTGGTGAACATCGGCGTGCTGTTCGGCATCGCCGGGTTGATGCTGCTGGCGCTCGCTCGACGGCGTCGCCGCCGCACCATCGCCGGCGCCGCCTGATTTGCCCACCTTTCCGCGGCCGGTGCGGTGTGGCCCACACCGGACCGTCCGCAGCGGCGGGGGTCGGCGTCAGCGCGGGGCGTTCGTCGAGCGGAAGTCGTCGATGATGCCGTCGAGGAGTTCGTCGTCGACCGGGAGATTCGCCATGAACTTGGCGAACAGCAATGAGCCGGCGAGCGCGGCCATCGCCCGGTCGACGTCGATGTCGGTGCGTACGAGGCCGTCGTCGATTCCCCGCTGCAGCAGCACGCCGAACGCGTGGCGGAAATCTCTGAACCGGTCGTCGCGGACCGTTGCCACGGCGACGTCGTGCTGGGCGCGAGCCATCATCGTGGAGATCAGCCTGGCGCGACCCTCGTCGGCGAGGTCGCCTGCGAGCATGCCGAGCAGAAACCGCAGATCGGGTCCGAAGTCGCCGCTGAGCGCGTCGGTGGACGGCGTGTCCTTGCCGATCTCGCTGAGGGTGGCGTGCAGCAGATCCGAGCGTTCCGGATAGTGCTTGTACACCGTCGTGCGGGACACGCCTGCGGCAGCGGCAACCCGTCCGTGCGTGATCGCATCAGGGCCCTCGTCGAGCAGCAGGGCAGCTGACGCGGCAACGACGGCGGCGCGGCTGCGCTCGACCCGTGGGTCGATGTCGTCGTCGATGTCCGTGGGGGTCGTCATGGTCGTGTGTCGTTCGGCACGATCTCGTGAGAATGCTTGCGGTTGGGGAGTGTAGTCGCCATGATGGCGATCATGAACAAACTGTCCAGTAGTTCCCGCGCTGCGGACGACGCCCTCGATCTCACCGACGCGTCGGTCTGGGCCCGGCTCGGATCGCTCGCCTACCGTCGCCGCGGCCGCGTGTTGGCCGCCTGGGTCGTCGTCCTCGTCGCCGTGTTCGGTCTCGTCGGCCAGATCGGCAGTTCCAGCGAGAGTTCGTTCGAGAGCCCCGACTCCGACTCGCAGGCCGGCTTCGAGATCCTGCAGGACAACTTCGGCGTGGGCGGCAGCTTCCTCACCGGGTCGATCGTCTACGAGGCACCGCAGGGCGTCGACGACCCGGCGGTGGAAGCCGAGATGTCGAGGGTGTTCGACCGACTCGACACGTTCGAGGAGTTGACGGTCATCAGCCCATACTCCGAGCTCGGGCAGCAGCGCGGGCTGGTGTCGGCGGACGGCACGATCGCGTACGCCAGTATCGACTTCGACGAGGACACCGACGAGCTACGCGCCAGCGAGATCGGGCGGCAGATCGACGCGCTCGTCGACGGCATCGACCTCGACGGCGTCAACATCGAGATCGGCGGCGCCGCGCTGGCCGAGTTCGAGCCACCGGAGTCCGAGTTGATCGGTGTTGCGTTCGCGATCGTCGTCCTGATCCTCGCGTTCGGTTCGGTGCTGGCGATGGGTCTGCCGATCGGCGTCGCGCTGTTCGGCGTCGGCATCGGCGTCGGCACGATCACGTTGCTGACGAACGTGATGACGATCCCGGACTTCGCCACGACGCTCGGCGCGATGATCGGCCTCGGCGTCGGCATCGACTACGCGCTGTTCATCGTCACCCGCTACCGGGAGGGCACGCGGGCGGGTCTGTCCGCACACCGCGCGACCGTGCAGGCGATCGACACCGCCGGCCGCGCGGTGCTGTTCGCCGGTCTCACCGTCGTGATCTCGCTGCTCGGGATGTACGTCATGGGCCTCGCGTTCATCAACGGTCTCGCCACGGGCGCAGCCGTCACGGTGATGATCACGATGGTCGCCTCCCTGACGTTGCTGCCCGCGCTGATCGGCTTCGCCGGCGACCGGGTCGAGATCACCCGCTGGCGGGGGCTGATCACCGCCGGTTTCGCCGCGCTCGCGGTGCTGGCGGTGGGTCTCAAGCTGCCGCCGGTCGCCGCGGTCGCGGCGCTGTTGGCAGTCCTCACCATCGTCGCCTCGTTCTTCGTGCCGAGGTTGCGCGAGGCGTTGCCGCCCCGCCGGGAGAAGCCGGTCCGTGAGACACTGGCGTATCGCTGGAGCCACTTCGTGCAGCGTCGGCCGTGGCCGATGGCGATCGGGGTCACGGTGTTCCTGCTCGTGCTCAGTACGCCGGTGCTCGGGCTTCGGCTGGGCTTCGGCGACGAGAGCACATTCGCCGAGGACACGACGACGCGCCAGGCCTACGAATTGCTCGCCGAAGGCTTCGGTGCGGGCAGCAACGGTCCGCTGCTCGTCGTGGCGGAGGTCACCGACCCCGGCCAACTGCCCGCCGCACAGGCGCTCGTCGCCGCGCTCAACGAGACCGACGGCGTCGCCCAGGCGCTCGGCCCGATCCCGAGCGAGAACGGGCGGGCGTTCCAGATCTTCGTCGTCCCCGAGACCGGTCCGCAGGAGGCGGCCACGTCCGATCTCGTGCGGACGATGCGCGACGCCGTGATTCCGTCGGCCGTCGACGGGTCCGGTCTCGACGTCAAGGTGACGGGTGCCGTCGCCTCGAGTATCGACTTCTCCGACTACCTCGCGCGCCGGCTGCCGATCTTCTTCGTCGCGGTGCTGTCGCTGTCGTTCCTGCTGCTGATGATGGTCTTCCGCTCGGTACTCGTGCCGCTGAAGGCCGTCGTCATGAACCTGCTGTCGATCGGTGGGGCCTACGGGCTGCTCGTCGCAGTGTTCCAGTGGGGGTGGGGCGTGGAACTGCTCGGCACCGGGTCGGGCCCGATCGAACCGTTCCTGCCGATGATGCTGTTCGCGATCGTGTTCGGCCTGTCGATGGACTACGAGGTCTTCCTGCTCTCACGGGTCCGTGAGGAGTACGACCGCACCGGCGATGCCGTCAACTCGGTCGCCGACGGGCTGGCCGCGACCGCCCGCGTGATCTCGGCGGCCGCCGCGATCATGGTCGTCGTGTTCGGCAGCTTCGTGCTGGAGGACGCGCGGGTGATCAAGATGTTCGGCCTCGGACTCGCGGCCGCCGTCCTGCTCGACGCGACGCTCGTCCGGATGTTGCTCGTGCCGGCGACGATGGAGCTGCTCGGCGAGCGCAACTGGTGGCTGCCGAAGTGGCTCGACCGCATCCTCCCCACCCTCAACGTCGAAGGCCACCACGAGAACTCCCCCGCCGTCGAAGACGAGCCCGAACGCGAACTGGTCGATGCAAGTGTCTGACACCCGAAGGGTGTCAGACACAAGCCCGAGGCCAGGCCGCGTCGCGCAGGGAACGCCGTAGCGGAGCAGCGTCCGCCGCGGAGATTCGGTCGAGGCAGGTGCTGACACCCGAAGGGTGTCAGACACAAGCCCGAGGCCAGGCCGCGTCGCGCAGGGAACACCGTAGCGGAGCAGCGTCCGCCGCGGCGCGGCCGCGGGAGGCCGGCGCCCGCGTCGCGTCGTCAGACGACGACGTTGATCATCTTGCCGGTGATGACGATGACCTTCTTCGGGGCCTGACCGTCGATCGCCGCGATCACCTTGTCGTCGGCGAGTGCGGCGGCCTCGGCAGCTGCCGCGTCGGCGTCGGTGGCGATCGTGATGCGGCTGCGAACCTTCCCGTTGACCTGCACCGGCACCTCGATCATGTCGTCGACGAGCAGTTCCGGGTCGGCGACCGGGAAGTCGAGATAGGTCACCGTCTCATCGTGGCCGAGTTTGCGCCACAGCTCCTCGGCGAGGTGGGGCACCAGCGGCGCGGCCATCTTGACCATCGGTTCGGCCACCGCACGCGGCGTTGCCTCGAGCTTCGTCACCGCGTTGTTCAGCTCGATCAACTTGGCGATCGCCGTGTTGAACCGCAGCGCGTCCATCTCGGCGCGCACGAAGTCGACCGTGCGGTGCAGCAGCCTGTTCGTCTCGTCGTCGAGGTCCGCGTCGACGACGACGCACTCGCCGGATTCCTCGTCGACGAGATTGCGCCACAGCCGCTGGAGGAAGCGGTACATGCCGACGACGTCGCGGGTCTCCCACGGACGCGACGCGTCCAGGGGCCCGGTCGCCATCTCGTACAGCCGCAACGTGTCCGCGCCGTACTGCGCGTACATCTCGTCGGGCGACACCGCGTTCTTCAGGCTCTTGCCCATCTTGCCCCACACCGCCGTGACCGGCTCGCCGTTGTGGGTGTAACCCTGCGCGTCGTCGCCGTCGACCTCGGTCGCCTCGACATAGATCTCGCGCTCGTCCTTGTAGGCGTGCGCCATCACGTACCCCTGGTTGTACAGCCGGGCGTACGGTTCCTTCGAGCTGACGTGACCGAGGTCGAACAGCACCTTGTGCCAGAAGCGCGCGTACAGCAGGTGCAGCACCGCGTGCTCGACGCCGCCGACGTACAGGTCGACGCCGCCGGGGTGGTCGGGACGGACATCGGTACGCGGGCCCATCCAGTACCGCTCGACATCGGGGTCGACGAAGCAGTTCTCGTTCGTCGGGTCGAGGTAGCGCATCTCGTACCAGCACGAGCCGGCCCACTGCGGCATCACGTTGGTGTCGCGGCGATACGTCTTGACGCCATCACCGAGGTCGAGTTCGACGACGACCCAGTCTTCGAGGCGGTCGAGCGGGCTCTCCGGGTTGGAGAACTCGTCGTCGGGATCGAACGTGCGCGGCGAGAACGAATCGGTGTCGGGCAGCTCGACCGGCAGCAACGAGTCGGGCAGCGCGTGCGGCTGGCCGTCGCCGTCGTACACGATCGGGAACGGCTCGCCCCAGTACCGCTGCCGGCTGAACAACCAGTCGCGCAGCTTGTAGCTGATCGTCGCTTCCCCGACGCCGTTCGCCTCGAGCCACGCGTTGGTCATCGCAATGCCGTCGGTCGTGTTGTCGACGCCGTTGAGGTCGAGCCCGTCGTTCGCCGACGCGACGTATGCAGCGTTGCCGACGTACGCGACCGGCCAGGCGGACGTGTCGAGCGAATCGTCGGTCGACACGTCGTGCTCGGACAGCCAGCGGTCGGGGGGCCGCTGGATCGGTGGGATCGGCAGGTCGTACTTGCGGGCGAACTCGAAGTCACGCTGGTCGCCACACGGCACCGCCATGATCGCGCCGGTTCCGTACCCCATCAACACGTAGTCCGCGACCCAGATCGGGATCTCCTCGCCGTTGACCGGGTTGGTCGCAGACGAGCCGGTGAAGATGCCGGTCTTCTCGCGGGTGTCGTCCTGGCGCTCGAAATCCTTCTTCAGCGCGGCCTGCGCGCGGTACGCCGCGATCTCCTCGCCCCGTCCTGCGGTCGCGAGTTCGTCGACGAGCGGATGCTCGGGCGACAGCACCATGAACGATGCGCCGAACAGCGTGTCGGGCCGGGTGGTGAACACGCTGATCGTGCCTGCGGGGCTGGCGAAGTCGACCCGGGCACCCTCGCTGCGACCGATCCAGTTGCGCTGCATCGTCTTGATCGCGTCGGTCCAGTCGAGCACGTCGAGGTCGTCGAGCAGCCGGTCGGCGTAGCTCGTGATCCGCATCATCCACTGCCGCATGTTGCGTTTGAACACCGGGAAGTTGCCGCGGTCGCTGCGTCCGTCGGCGGTGACCTCCTCGTTGGCGACGACCGTGCCGAGCCCGGGGCACCAGTTGACCGGCGCGTCGGACACGTAGGCCAGCCGGCGGCCGTCGACGATCGCCTGCTGCTCGGCGGCCGGGATGTCCGCCCACGGCCGGCCGTCGGGCGTCACCCGTGTGCCGGACTCGAATTGGTTGATCAACTCGGCGATCGGCCGGGCCCGCTGGGCCTCGTCGTCGTACCAGGCGTTGAAGATCTGGTTGAAGATCCACTGCGTCCACCGGTAGTACTGCGGATCGGTGGTCGACACGCTGCGCCGGGGGTCGTGGGCCAGCCCGAGCCGCCGCAGCTGGCGCCGATACTTCTCGATGTTCTGCGCGGTCGTGACAGCGGGATGCTGGCCCGTCTCGGTGGCGAACTGCTCGGCCGGCAGGCCGAACGCGTCGTAGCCCATCGCATGCAGCACGTTGTGGCCGGTCATTCGCTTGAACCGGGCGTAGACGTCCGTGCCGATGTAGCCGAGCGGATGGCCGACATGCAGCCCCTTGCCCGACGGGTACGGGAACATGTCGAGCACGAACAGCCGCTCGCCGCGCGCAGCCACGGCGTCGGGGTCGCCCAGCGGGCCGCTCGGGTTGGGCGTCTCGAACGTGCCGTGTTCGTCCCACCAGTCCTGCCAGCGCAGCTCGATCTGCTCGGCGAGCGCCGACGTGTACCGGTGGGGCGGGATCTCGCCGCCCGTGGCGGCCGGTTCCGGTCTGGTCGTCGTCGGCTGACTCATAGCGTCCGCCCAGCCTAAGGCGTCGGTCCGTACGACCAGGCAATCGATTCCGGTGCTGAGTACGTTGGCGCGATGACCGAAATCAACGGGACCGTCGCCGACGGATACGGCGCCGTCGCCGACACCTTCGAGCGGAACTTCGCGGAGCACGGAGAGCTGGGCGCGGCGTTCAGCGTGTACGTCGACGGCGAGATGAAGGCCGACCTGTGGGCCGGCGTGGCCGACAAGCAGACCGGCGCCGAGTGGAACGCGGACACGCTCCAGCTCGTCTTCTCCACGACGAAGGGCGCCGCAGCGATCTGCGTGGCCCGCCTCGCGCAGGCCGGCGCGATCGACTACGAGGCCCCGGTCGCGTCGTACTGGCCCGACTTCGCCGAGGCGGGCAAGGAAACGATCACCGTCGGCCAGATGATGAGCCACCAGGGCGGTCTGCCGTACGTCGATGCGCCGCTGACGCTGGCTGACATCGTCGCCGTCGACCCAGTGGTCGCGGCGCTCGAGGCGCAGGCCCCGGTGTGGGAGCCCGGCACGCAGCACGGCTATCACGCGCTCACCTATGGCTGGCTCGCGGGCGAACTCGTCCGTCGCGTCGACGGCCGCACGTTGGGTACCTACTTCGCCGAGGAGGTCGCAGCACCGCTCGGCCTCGACTTCTGGATCGGCCTGCCCGAGCAGGAGGAGTCGCGCGTCAGCCGACTGGAGACGGCACCGCCGGTGTCCGACCCGGAGATGCTCGCACTGATGATGGCCGTCATGGGTCCCGGCACGAACGGGTTCAAGGCCTTGACGATGAACGGCGCCGTCATGGCGCTCGACCCGGTGGACAACCCCTTCAACTCGCGTGAGGTACATGCCACCGAGATGCCCGCGGCGAACGGCATCACCACGGCGCGCAGCCTCGCCCGGATGTACGGCGCGACGGTTGCAGACGTCGACGGGGTCCGCCTGCTGGCGTCCGACACCGTCGAGGAAACCCGGGCCGAGCGCGTCAACGGGCCCGACGCGTGCCTCGTCGCGAACAGTCGGTTCGGGTACGGGTTCATGCTGGACGGCGAGCTGACGCCGCTGCTCAGCGGGGCGTCGTTCGGCCACGCGGGCGCCGGCGGGTCGCTCGGGTACGCCGATCCCGAGGCGAAGGTCGGCTACGGCTACGTGATGAACCAGATGGCCAACGGGATTGCGGGTGACCCGCGCACGATCGCCCTCAACGAGGCCGTCCGGGCCTGCCTCTGAGGCCCCGTCCGTCTTCTCGGTCGGCACCCACTTGCATTTCACCCCGCCGCGCGATGAGGATGCGAGAACACATCCGACAACACGACGTGGGGGCCTGTACCGATGATGGATCTGGTGATCGAGGTGGTGGACGAGCCCGGGGCGCTCGCCAAGGTTGCGGCGGCGGTCAGTGACGCCGGCGTCAACATGGCGGCCGCGACCTACACCGGAACCAGTTCCAACGCCGAGGTGCACATCCTGGTGCCGCATGCCGAGGCGGCGAAGCACGTGCTCGGGATCTCGCATGTCGCGGTGTCGCGCGAGCGTGAGGTCGTCGTGGTCGATGTGCACGACCGCCCGGGCGAACTCGCGGACCTGACCCGCAAGATCGCGGAGGCGGGCGTCGACCTCGACCTCGTCTACCTCGCCACCGGTAACCGCGTCGTGTTCGGCTCGAAGGACACCGACAAGCTCAAGGCCGTGCTCGGTCAGAGCTGACCGGACGGCTGCCCAGAGCGGCTCCCTCATGCCGCCCCGGGCAATCGCCCTGTCCGCCCGAGCTCGTCATTCGAGCGATGTCACGCCGGGATGTGCGCCGGGTACTCGACCGGCGCTTCGTTCGCGGCCTCCGGCGTGTCGGCCGGTCGGGCGTCGGCGAGCCCGTTGAGATACGCCTTGCGGATCTTCGTCATCGAGCGGATCCGCGCGGCGACCGTCGGGAAGCGGGCCAGCAGTGCCCGGAACTCGGCGGGGCCGGCGACTGCGATGCGGGTCGGCACCAACGCGCTGAACGACGCCCGGTGCCTGGGGTTGCGATCGTCCTCGAGCAGCGGCAGGGCGCCGAAGTGCGAGCCGTCGTCGAACACCGCGTTCGGGACGCCGTCGATCGTCACGCCGACCTGACCGTCGATGACGGTGACGAATTCGTGGGCCAGCGCCCCTTGCCGCCCGAGCGACCGCCCGGCGGGCACGTCGATCACGGTGAGGTGCTGACCGAGCTGTTCGAGCTGTGGGGCGTCGAGCCCGACGAACAGTTCGTGTGACGCGCCCAGCGGGCCCGTCGCAACGCGTCGACGGGGCCGCAGTCCGGCGAGCACGACGCGGGTGAGCACCTGCAAGTCCGGCCGCCGCGCCGCCTTCGAGCGATGTGCGACGCCGCGACGGCGTCGCTGCTGCGCGGCCACGAGGATGTCCGCGTCGTGAAGTTGGCGGGTCGAGATCGAGTCGATGGGGAACACGGCACAGCTCCGTTCGGTCGGGTCGTCCAACTGTGCGCAGACATCACCGGGGCCGTCTGTGCGCCAGGACACACCTCGGCCATGACATCCGGCACGCGGCCGTCCGACGGGCGAGCCGTGTCAGCCGGGGTCGAGCGAGCAGGGCATCCGCTTGATGCCGTTGATGATCCCGCTGACGAGGCGGTGGGGGTCGCCCGTGATCTCCCGGTTCGGGATCTGGGTGAAGATCTCGTCGAACATCACCTGGATCTCGCGGCGGGCGAGATTGGCGCCGAGACAGAAGTGGGGTCCACCGGCGCCGTAACCCTCCATCTCCTTCGTGTTCGGCCGGTTGATGTCGAAGCGGTCGCCGTCGGGGAACCAGTCCTCGTCACGGTTGCCCGACCAGTACCACATGACCACCTTCTCGCCGGCTGCGATCGAGGTGTTCCCGATGTCGATGTCGTGGTTCGCCGTACGCCGCATGTGGATCACCGGCGACGCCCAGCGCACGATCTCGTCGGCCGCGGCGAGCGACATCTCGGCGTAGTTCTCCTGCAACTGCCGACGCTGATCGGGGTGGGCGGTCAGCTGGTGCATGCCCCAGGAGATCGCGTTTCGCGTCGTCTCGTTGCCGGCGACCGCCAGCAGGATGAAGAACGAACCGAACTCGGACGCCGTCAGCCGCTCGCCGTCCACCTCGGCGTGCATCAGGATCGACGTGATGTCGTCGCCGGGATGGTCGAGCCGGTCCTGGCCGAGTGCCTGCGCGTAGTCGAACATCGCGGCGGCGCCCAGGATCAACTCGTCGAGGTCCATTGCGAAGTCCGGGTCGCCGGCACCGAGGATGACGTTCGTCCAGTCGAAGATCTGCTGCTCGTCCTCCGGCGGCACGCCGAGCATGTCGCAGATCACACCGAGTGGCAGGGGAGCGGCGAGTTGCTCGACGAAGTCGCAGTCGCCCATCTCGCGGACGTCGGCGACGAGCCGTTTCGCCCTGGCCCGCACCGACTCCTCGATCGAGGCGATCGTCTTCGGCGTGAACCCCTTCTGCACGAGCAGCCGCATCTTCGCGTGCCGCGGGTCGTCGAGGACGATCATCGAGCCGAAGAACTCCAGCGACTCGGGCGGTACTTCGCCGAGCGTGATCCCGCCGGCCGACGAGAACGCGTTCGGGTTGCGGTTGATCGCCCGCACGTCGTCGTACGTCACGGCCGACCAGAACCCCGGCCCGCGGATGCCGCCCTCGATGACGGAGATCTCCTCGTGGAAGCACATCCCCTCGCCGTGCTTGCTCTCGTTGCGCAACTTCGCGAACGCCTCGTGGCGGTCGTCGATCGACCGCATCCAGAACTCGTTGTCGCCCAGGCGGATGTCGTCGATCGTGCGGTAGTCCGGCATCGGGCCATCCTTGTCGATCGCCGCGCCGATCACTGGGTCGGCGTCCTACTGGGTCGGCGTCCGAACCCGACGTAGTCTCGGGTCGTGGCGCTCGACATCGTGTGTCCGGCATGCTCGTCGGACGAACACCTCACCGGCAGACCCGTCGGTGACGGGACGATCGAGCTGACCTGCGCGGCATGTCAGGTGAAGTGGCAGCGCGACCCGCGCCCGCGGTGCCCGGCGTGCGGCGGCGACGACCTGTATCACAAGCCGCAATTGATCCTCGAGAAGTCGCGCGGGACGCAGATGTCGATCCAGGGCATCCACGTCGAGTACGGCTGTCACGACTGCGAGCCGGTCGAGGTGCGGGTACGCGGCGGTCAGCCCACCCACCTCCCCGACCGCCTCGACGGCAGTCAGTGATCGGCCGCCTTCCGAAATCTGTCGGTCGCGCTGCGCCACGCGGGCTGAAACCGTCAGATTTCGGGGGGACGTGGCCGGCGCCGGGCGGATGCGGGTGCGAGCTGGGTTACCGTCGCGTGGATGAGCACGGCCGATTCGACGATCGCCCGACTGGAGGGCGCGGCGGACCGGGGGACCGGCGTCCGCTTCGTCGGCCAGTCCGTGATGGGCGAACCCGGACCGGACGGCCGCCCGGCGCTCGTGTCGTGGAGCGAGATCCACGACGATGCCAGGGCGGTGGGCGCCGCGCTGCAGGCGAAGGGGCTGCTCCCCGGCGACCATGTCGCCGTCCTCGGGCCGACGAGCCGGCAGCTGATGACGATCGTGCGCGGGTGCTGGCTGGCCGGGATCGCGTCGATGGTGTTGCCGTTGCCGATGCGGATGGGCTCGCTCGACGTGTTCATCGACAACACACGGGCCCGGATCCGGCACGGCGACGCGAAGCTCGTGCTGATCGACGACCTGCTTGCCGACTTCTACCACGCCGCCGACGGCGACCCGCCGCTCGAACCGATGGGCGCGGTCCTCCCCGGCGCGCCGAACGTCCCGACCGGCAACGCGCTCGAACTCCCGCCGCACGACCCCGACCGACTGGTCATCCTGCAGTACACGAGCGGCTCGACCAGCGAACCGAAGGGCGTGATGATCCCCGACCGCGTGCTGTCGGCGAACATCGATGCGTGCTGCGCCGCGGCCGACCTCGGCGACGACGAGACGATGATGTCCTGGCTGCCGCTCTACCACGACATGGGTCTCGTCGGCTTCCTCGCGCTGCCGATGACGAAGGGGACGAACCTCGTCCAGGCCGCACCGCAGGACTTCCTCGCGCACCCCGGCAACTGGATGACGTGGCTGTCCGACTACCGCTGCACGGCAACCGCCGGGCCGAACTTCTCGTGGGTCCTCGCGACGCGTGCGCTCCAGCGCTTCGCGCGTCAGGGAGCGGACCTCGACCTGTCGAGTCTGACGCTCGCGCTGTCCGGTGCGGAACCGGTCGACCCCCGCGCGGTCGACGCATTCGTCGCGGAGGCACAGCGCTTCGGCTTCGACCCGGGCAGCGTGTTCCCGGCGTTCGGCATGGCCGAGGTCGCGATCGGCGGCTCGTTCCCGCCGCGCGGGCGGGGCCTCGTCACCGACACGGTCGACCGCATCGTGCTCGAGACGCAGCGCGTCGCGAAGCCGGTCGTCGTGCAGGACCCGGACGAGTTCGCGGTCACCGCGAGGCGGCTGCCGCTGCTCGGCACGGCGGTGCCCGGTCTGGAGATGAAGGTCGTCGACCCGGAGTCCAACGAGGAACTGCCCGAGCGTCACGTCGGCGAACTCCTGCTGCGCGGCACGTCGGTGACGCCCGGCTACTACAAGCGGCCGGACGCGACCACAGCGCTCTTCCGCGACGGATGGTTGCGGACGGGTGATCTCGCGTACCTCCTCGGCGGCGAGCTCGTGATGTGCGGCCGGATCAAGGACGTGATCATCGTCGGCGGCCGCAACGTCTTTCCCGAGGACATCGAGCGCGCGGTCGGCCGACTCGACGGCGTCCGCGCGGGGAACGTGATCGCGTTCGGGATGGAGGGCTACAAGGGCAAGGAGAGCGTCGTCGTCGTCGCCGAGGTGCGGACGACCGACACGTCCGGTGGTGCCGACGACATCCGTGAGCGGATCCACCATCGCACGCTCGAGGTCAGCGGGCTGCCGCCACGCGACGTGATGCTGGTCGACCCGGGCACGATCCCCAAGACGAGCAGCGGCAAGCTGCAGCGGGCCGCATGCAAAGCGGAGTACCTCGCCGAGGAACTCGCCCTCGTCGCCGCCCCCTGACACCCCGTTGGGGTCAGGCAGGTGTCTGACCCCTGCCTGACCCCCTGCTGTGGACAAGTTGGGGGCGGGGCTGTGGACAAGTCGGTCGGGGTCAGTGGAGGCGGGCACCCTGCCGGCGGAGTTCGCTCTGGACCGCGCCGATGTCGACATCGGCGACGCGGCGTCGTGACCGTACCGACACGGCCGCCGCGACGCCGGCGCCCTGGCCGCTGACCGTGCAACACATCATGTTGCGGACCGCCGCGTGGCTGACGCGGTCCCCGCCGATGCTGCGTCCGGCGACGAGCAGGTTGCCGATCTGCTTCGGCAGCATCGAGCGGTACGGGACCTGGAAGTAGCGGCCGGTCGTCGGCAGCACGAGGATGCCGTAGCCGTCGATGAACTCCGGGAAGATGCCGATCGAGTCCTCGAAGCGGCCCTGCTCACGGACGTCGTCGGCGGTCAGGTTGTACGCCGCGTCGATCTTGCGGGTGTCGCGGATGCCGATCGTCATCCCGAAGTTGCGGATCTTCGCCTGCGCGCACCCCGGCGTGAAACGGCGCAACGCCTCGGCCGCGAGCACCGCCTGGTGCCGCCCCTCGATCTCACCCGCGGTCAGGCTGCGGACGTCGGTGCCGTCGACGCCGACGAGGTGGACGAGGTTGAGGTACGTCAGCTCACCCTGATCGGAGATCGCCCCCCACGTTCCGCCGATCGTCGTGACGTCACGCGGGATGATGCCGGCGGCCATCGCCTGCTCGAACGGCTTGCGCAGGAACGGTGAGAACATGGCGTCCTCCTTGCCGCTCGTCTCCATCGTCCAGCCGGCCCCCTCCCAATCGCGGTACGTCTGCGGGTCGGCAGCGACCCCGGCGAGAAACGCCTGCTTGTCGACGCCGCTGAGATGGAACATCACCGACGCCGCCATCAGCGCCTCGCGCGGCGCCATGATCGTCGGCGCTCCGGCCCGCGCCGCGATGTCGGCATCCCCGCTGGCGTCGATGATCCGGCTGCCGAGCACCGCATGTCGCCCCGACTTGCTCTCGACGATCACGCCCCGCAACTCGTCGTCCTCGATGATCGGTGCCACGACCGAGCAGTGGAGCAGCGCTTCGATGCCCGCTTCCGACACCAGCGTGTCGGCGACGTACTTGAACAACTCGCCATCCAGCGCAGCGCTGTCCGACTGGGGCTCCGGTTGGGCCGCGCCCATCTTCTTCGCGCGCTCCTCGAATTCGATCCCGATGCCTTCAGTGTCGACGGTGTGCTCGTGGCGGTACCACGCGAACCCCTCGACGCCGACCGCGGTGATGTTGCCCCCGAAACACCCGTTGCGCTCGAGCAGCACGACCGAGACACCCGTGCGGGCTGCTGCGATCGCGGCAGCGAGACCGCCGGGTCCACTGCCGACCACCACGACATCGGCCCGGGTCAGCACGGCGATGTTGCGAGCGGGCTCGGCGACGAGGTCCATCGACGGCCACGCTACGTCGCCCGCACCCAGCGTCGTGACGGTACCGGTGTCTCGCTCCGGCGAGCGACGGAACGAAACCCTATGCTGGCCCGCCTATGGCAGCAGCGGGCTGGCAACGCCGGCAGGAGCACACCCGCCACAGGGTGCTGACGGCGGCGGGCGAGATCATCGGCGAGTCCGGGCTCGACGGCCTGACGATGCGCAAGCTCGCGGCGCGCGCCGGCGTCGCGGTCGCCACGCTCTACAACCAGTTCGGTGACCGCAACGGGGTGCTCGTCGAGTTCGTGCGCAACGGCCTCGACCAGCTCGAACGCGCCCTCGACCACCAACCGGCGCACGCGCCGCTGGACGCCACCTGGGCGCTGTTCGCGACGCTCGACGGCGTCGTCGACGCGCAGCCGCAGGTGTGGCGTTCGATCCTCTCGATGCTGCGCCGGAACCGCGGCCCGCACGGATTGGGGCCGCTCGGGGATCGGCTCGTCCTGCTGATCGTGCACGACCTCGGCAAGGCAGCGGCTGACGGGATGTTCGTCATCGACTGTGACGTCGAACGGCTTGCACGGCACGTGTTCGTCACGAGGATGCACCGTCTCGAGAAGTGGGCGCTCGGGGTCATCGACTGGGACGCCTACCAGGACTCGTCGGCGCTCGGCCTGAACCTCATGCTCGCGGCAGTGCTCGCGGACCCAGCGGCACGAGCTGCTGCATTGCGCGAGTCCGGCGTCGCTCGCGATTGAACGGTCAGCACGATCGGGCGCGATCGTTTTCATATCTCCATCGGGCCTGCTCACGCAGCTGTGGGACGCGCCACAGCGCGCCGCATCGGGCAGCGCGATGTGACCGCTGTCATGATGATCGACTACGGTGAGCGCATCAGCGGATCGTGGGGGTGCCGAGGAGGCGTGTTTCGCCTCTCCTGCGCGTCTGCGTGTTCGCTGGTCACGATCGACATGCCTCGGGCGACCGCCTGCGACGTGTTCTGAAACGCTCCACAAGGGGGAACAAATGGATTGGAAACGACTTGACCGAGCCCGCAGCTCTGTTGGTCCCATCGAACTCGACCTGATCGAGTCCTACGCACAGGGCAAGGTGAGCCGGCGCGACTTCGTCAAGCGGGGCACCGTCATCGGCCTGTCGATGCCGGTGATGGGCGCAATCATCGCCGCCTGCGGCAGCGACGATGAGCCCAGCGGCGGAGGTGGCGACACCTCTGCGGGCGGCACCACCCCTCCGGCCACCGAGCCGGCAGGTGGTGGCGACACCACACCGCCACCGCCGCCATCGTCGGGCGGCGGCGTGGTCTGGGCGAACCAGCAAGGTGACGCCAACTCCGGCCTCGACCCGGTCAACATGCTCGACCTCGGCACGTACAACGTGTGCTCGCAGAGCTTCGAGTATCTCGTCGGTCTCGGCCCGGACGGCAACATCGCGGCCACCGCGCTCGCCACCGACTGGTCGCCGAACGCCGACGGGTCGGAGTGGACGTTCAACCTCCGTCCCGGCGTCAAGTGGCAGGACGGCAGCGACTTCACCTCGGCCGACGTGGCCGCCACGATGGACCGTCTCGCCGCAGCGGGCAACGCCGGCCTCGGCGGTGTCATCGAAGAAGGTGCCGTCGACGCGTCCGACCCGCTGGTTGCGAAATTCACCCTCATCGAGGCGAACGGCAACTTCCCGGTGCTCGTGTCGATCTTCAACGCGCAGTCGCTGATCGCCCCGGCCGACTACAGCTCGGGCACGACGCTCAACGAGCGTCCCGCCGGCACCGGCGCCTGGATCCTCGACAGCTTCGATGTCGCCACCTCGACGGCGAAGTTCAACCGCAATCCGAACTGGTGGGGCGGCACGACGCCGCTCGACACGATCGAGTTGCGCGGCTTCGCCGACATCGGCACCGCCGTCACCGCGATGGCCAGCCGTGAAGTCGACGGTGTGCAGCAGTTCAGCGTCATCGGCGGCGAGGGTCTGCTCAACGACGGCAACTTCACCGTGCTCGAGCCGCCGGCGTCGAACCACCGTCAGCTGTGGTTCAACTGGCAGCAGGGCCAGTTCGCCGGCGACGAGGCCCGGCTGGTCCGTCAGGCCATGGCGTGGTGTTGGGACCGCGAGCAGATGTTGTCGACGTTGTTCAACGGTCGTGGCAAGATCGCCAACGACCACCCGATCCTCGACTCGCTGCCGTTCTACGATCCGGACATCGTCCCGCAGCGTTCGCGTGACATCGACATGGCCAAGTCACTGCTCGCCGAGGCCGGCGTCGACAGCGTCAACGCCAACATCGAGAGCGGCGACCTGCAGGAGATCCCCCAGCTCGCGGAGATCATGAAGCAGAACGCCGCCGAAGCCGGGATCAACCTCACGGTGAACGTGCAGTCGAACTCCACGTTCTACGGCGACTCATGGTGCCCCGGGCCGTCGGAAAGCGACCCGACACTGCCGTGCGACAACGCGTCCGAGTTCGGCATCGTCGACTACGGCCACCGTCCGATCCCGGACATCTTCCTCGGCTCCGCACTCGCCACGGGCGGCGTGTGGAACTCGTCGAACTATGCCAACGACGAGTTCGACCAGAAGCTGTCCGAGTACCGAACGGCGGTCGACGTCGCGGGCCAGAAGGCGGCGATCTCGCGAATCCAGGAGATCGTGTGGACCGACCTCCCGGCGTCGTACGCCTACTTCTACAGCTTCCTCTCAGGTCATGACAGCAGTGTCTCCGGCGTCGAGGTCACGTCGCTGGGTCACTGCATCCTGAGCGGCGCCAGCAAGAGCTGAACACCTGCTGACGGGACCCGCTCGTCGAGCGGGTCCCGTCAGTGCGATTACGCTGGAGGGCCCCATGCTCAGATACGTATTACGTCGATTGGCGCTCTCGCTGATCACACTCCTGATCCTGATCGCCGTGATCTTCCTGCTCACGCGGGTGTTCCCCAGCGATCCGGCGCGCCAGCTCGCCGGCCCGTTCGGCAGCCAGGAACGAGTCGACCAGCTGAACGCGGACCTCGGGCTCAAGGACCCGATGATCACCCAGTTCGGGCGCCTCCTGCGCGACGTCGTCACGCTCGACTTCGGCGAATCGTATTCGCAGCCGGGCGAGCGCGTCCTCGACCTCATCCGCCCGCGGCTGTGGAATTCGGCGAAGCTCGTGCTGTTCGCCCTGGTCCTCACGTTGCCGATCAGCATCGTCGGCGGCATCGTCGCGGCCCGCAAGAAGGACACGTTGCTCGACCGCACCATCGTCAACATCGGCCTCGCGAGTTCCTCGATCCCCGAGTTCGTGTCCGGTGTTCTGCTCCAGTACGTCATCGGCGTCCGGCTCGGCTGGCTCCCGGCGGTGACGAACATCCCTGAAGGGTCGTCGATCATCACCGAGCTCCGGTATCTGCTGCTCCCCGCGCTCGCGATCGTCTTCGTGTACTTCGGTTACATCGCGCGCATCACCCGTGCCGGCACGATCACCGCGCTCGACGCGGACTACACGCGCACCGCGTTCATGAAAGGTCTCAGTACGAGATCCGTCGTGCGAAAACACGTACTGCGCAACAGTCTCCAGCCGACCGTGGCCGTCACCGGTACCCAGATCGGATATCTCTTCGGCGGTCTCGTCGGGCTCGAGGTGGTGTTCAACTACCCGGGCCTCGGCCTGCTGATCCTCAACGCGGCGACCGCACCCGACTTCCCCCTGCTCCAGGCCGGCGTCATCACGGTGGCGATCATCTTCATGCTCTGCACGCTCGGCGCCGACATTCTGATCGCCTACATGAACCCCCGAGCACGCATGAACATCAAGGAGTCCTGATGAGTGACGATTCCGACATCCCACTCGAAGGTGATCCGACCGGCGGTGTCGCCGCGAGCGAGGCGCTCGAAACCGCGGCAATTCCCCAAGCCGACGACGTCGGCGTCGACGCGTCGACCGAACGCAAGCAGGTTCGTAAGGAACGACGGCAGCTGCTGTTGCGCAGCCCCGGCTTCCTCTTCGGGGCGAGCATCCTCATCATCTGGGTGCTGTGCGCCGCCGTACCGAGTTGGTTCACGAAGTGGGGTGACAACGAAGTCGTCCGCGTCGACGGTTCGGTGATCCCTCGCGTCGGCCCGCGAGCCGATGCGTGGTTCGGCACCGACAAGATCGGCAACGACGTGTTCGCCCGGATCATCTACGGCGCGCGCCCGGTGCTGATCGTCGCGGTCACCGCGGCCGTCCTCGCCGTTGCGGCGGGCACGCTGCTCGGCCTGACCGTCGGCTACTTCCGGGGGTGGGTCGACGAAATCGTCGGACGCATCATCGAAGCGCTCCTGTCGATCCCGGTGATCCTCCTTGCGATCATGGTGCTCACCACGCTCGGCCGGTCGCAGACCGTCATCATCTTGACGATCGCCGTGCTGTTCATTCCGGTGGTCACCCGAACCGTCAGATCGGCGGTGCTCGCCGAAGCGCAGTTGGACTACGTCACGTCGGCCAAGCTGCGTGGCGAGAACTCCTTGTTCGTGATGACCCGTGAGATCCTGCCCAACGTCACCGGTGTCGCCGTCGTCGAGTTGACCGTGCGCATCGGCTATGCGATCTTCACCGTGGCGACGCTGTCGTTCCTCGGGCTCAATGCCGGTGACTCCAGCGCCGCCGACTGGGGCCGCGATCTCGGCAAGCAGTACGACACGATCCAGGCCGGCCAGTGGTGGGCGGCGATCTTCCCGGCGTTGGCGATCGCGCTGCTCGTCATCGGCGTGAACCTGGTCGCCGACTCGCTCGACCGGGTGAACAAGTCATGATTCCAGTTCCACCTCCGAGAAGGGGTCCACAATGACCGTGACCGAGCCTGCTGGCATCGCGGATCGAGGCGATCCGACCACCGCGGCCCTCGCGGTGCAGAATCTCGAACTCGCCTACGAAGTACGCGGCGTGCCGCGCGAGGTGCTGCGCGACGTCACCTTCCAGATCCGCCCGGGCGAGGCGTTCGGCCTCGTCGGCGAGTCCGGCTGCGGCAAGTCGACCACCGCGTACGCGGCATTGCGGTACCTGCCCGACAACGCGGTCGTGCAAGGCGGGGCCGTGCTGGCGAACGGCGTGGACATCTTGAAGATGTCGACAGGTGAACTGCGGGACTTCCGCAGTTCACAGGCGTCGATGGTCTACCAGGACCCGGTGCAGGCGATGAACCCGGCGCTGAAGATCGGCCGCCAGGTCGCCGAGTGCTACCAGATCCTCGGGCAGTCGAAGTCGGAGGCGATGGAGAGCGCGGGCGATGCGCTCCGCCGGGTGAAGATCGCCGACCCTGTCCGCGTGCTCGATCGCTATCCCCATCAGTTGTCGGGCGGCATGTTGCAGCGCGTCGTGATCGCCATGGCGCTGTCCGGTGACCCGAAGCTGCTCGTACTCGACGAGCCGACGACCGGCTTGGACGCGACGGTCGAAGCCGAGGTGCTCGACCTCGTCCGCGACCTGCGCGAGGAGACGAACGCGGCCATCTTGTTGATCGCCCACAATCTCGGCGTCATCCGCTCGATGTGCGACCGCGTCGGCGTGATGTACGCCGGCCGCATCGTCGAAGAGGGCAACGCCCAGGTCGTGTTCGACAATCCCGAGCACCCGTACACCAAGGGTCTCCTGAATGCGATTCCCCGATCCGGCGTGCGCAAGACCGACCGGGCACTGTTCACGATTCCGGGCAACCTGCCGTTGATCGGCACACCGCTGCCGACGTGTGTCTACGTCGACCGCTGCCCGCTCGCCGATGACCTGTGTCGCACCGAGGTGCCGCCGGTGGTTCCCGTCGGCGACGGCCACTGGAGCCGCTGCCACCACATCGACCGGATGGCCCAGATCGTCGAACCCGACGCGCAGATCACCGAGTACGACATCGGCACCGACAACGTCATCCAGCTGAACGGCGTCTCCAAGACGTTCCGCCAACGCGGCCACGACGTGCCGGCACTGGTCAGTGTCGACCTGGGCTTCCACGAGGGCGAGACGCTCGGCCTCGTCGGCGAGTCCGGCTCGGGCAAGAGCACGCTCGCCAAGACGCTGCTCGGCATCCACTCACCGGACTCGGGCGGCACGATCACGTTGCGCGGCCGCGAGATGCAGTCGAAGGCGACCGACCGCATCGCCGAGTCGACGCGTGCGATCTCGATGGTGTTCCAGAACCCGGACTCGGCACTCAACCGGATGTGGACGGTTCGACGGATCCTGAAACGGACGCTGACGAAGCTCACCGACGTGCAGGGCGCCGAAGCCGACCGGCGGGTCGAGGAACTGGCCGAGGCGATGCGACTCTCGCCGCGTCACCTCGACATGCGTCCCCGGCAGCTCTCCGGTGGCCTCAAGCAGCGTGTCGCGATCGCCCGTGCGTTTGCGGGCAATCCCGACGTCGTGGTGTGCGACGAGCCGACATCGGCGCTCGACGTGTCGGTCCAGGCCGCGATCCTCAACCTGCTCGCCAACCTCCAGAACGACGAACGGACGAGCTACCTCTTCATCACCCACGACATCGGCGTGGTGCGCTATCTCGCGGACCGCATCGCGGTGATGTACCTCGGCCGGATCATGGAGATCGGCTCGACCGACGTCATGTTCAGCGAGGTGAACCACCCCTACACGGAGGCGTTGCTGTCGGCGGTGCCGAGCGTCGACGGCGAGGCGGAGAACCGGATTCCGCTGACCGGTGAGATCCCGTCGCCGGCCAACCCACCGTCGGGCTGCGTGTTCCACACGCGCTGCCACCGGGTGATCGAGGGGCTGTGCGAAGTCACCGAGCCGGCCATGCAGGAACTGTCGCCCGGTCACCGCATCAAGTGCCACCTCACCGTCGAGCAGCTGTCGGTGCCGGTCGAGATCACGGAAGCCGCGACGCTCGCGACGCTGGCCGACTGAGTCCGACGACGTTGCGCCCGACACGTCGACGTCGCGCCGCAGTTGCCGTGGATCGACCGGCATCGAGATAGGTTCGGCAGTCCATGACCGCTGCGCTGGTCCTCACCGCACTGTCGCTCGGTGTCCGGCACGGCATCGACTGGGATCACATCGCCGCGATCACCGACCTGACATCGTCGTCGCCGACGCGACGTCGCGGCATCGTCCTGTCGCTCGTGTACGCGCTGGGCCACGCCGCGGTGGTCTTCGCGCTCGGTGCCATCGCTTTGCTGTTCGGCGCGTCGTTGCCGTCGGGCGTCGACGAGTGGATGGGCCGCGTCGTCGGCGTGACCCTGCTCGCGCTCGGCACCTGGGTGCTCGTCCAGTTGGTGCGCCAGGGCCGCGATTTCCGGCTGCGCAGCCGGTGGATGCTCGTACTGCGAGGGACGTTCCACGGCCTGCGGCGAGTCCGCTCGGCGACGACCCAACGCACGATCGACGTCGCCCACGACCACGCCCACGAGCACAGCGACAGCGACGTGGACAGCGACGAGCACGATCACGCCCACGTCGCGGCCGACGACCGTGCGCTCGTGCTCGCCTCCGGCGCGGCACCCGGCTGGTTCGGCCGATTCACCACGCACCGCCACCGACACCGCCACCATGTGCAGCTGCCGTCCGATCCGTTCGCGTCGTACGGCACCCGCGGCGCGGCCGGCATCGGCGTGCTCCACGGTGTTGGCATCGAGAGCCCCACACAGATCGCCGTGTTCGTGGCGGCCACGTCGGTCGGGGGGACTGCGGCCGGGCTGACCCTGCTGGCGGCATGGGTCGTCGGACTCGTCGTCGCGAACGCGGCAGTTGCGATGTTGGCGGGATACGGCGTGCTCCACGCCGAGCGCAGCTTCACGCTCTATGCCGCCGTCGCCGTGCTGGTCGCGGTCGGTTCGATCGCGATGGGACTGCTGCTCGTCGTCGGCGTCGAGGCGCTGCCCGACCTGTTGGTGTAGCGAGATGCATGTGTTCCACCAGGTCGACGTGTTCGCCTCCGGGCCGTACTCGGGCAACCCACTGGCAGTCGTCCATGACGCCGACGACCTGACGACCGAGCAGATGGCCGCGATCACCCGCTGGACGAACCTGTCAGAGGCGTCGTTCCTGCTCGCCCCGACGGTGCGCGGTGCCGACTACCGCGTGCGGATCTTCGAACCGAAAGCGGAGCTGCCGTTCGCCGGTCACCCGACGCTCGGCTCGTGTGCGGCGTGGCTCGCCGCCGGTGGGACACCTCGCGACGGCGACGTCGTCGTGCAGGAGTGCGGCGCCGGGCTGGTGACGATCAGGCGCTCCGGGCAACGCCTGGCGTTCGCCGCGCCGCCGATGGTGCGGTTCGAGCCGGTCGACCGCATCCACCTCGAGCGGGTCGTTCGCCTGCTCGGGTTGCAGTCCGACGACGTCGTGGCGGCCCAGTGGATCGACAACGGACCCGGCTGGTTGGGGCTGCTGCTCGCCGATGCGCGTTCGGTGCTCGAGGTGTCGGTGCCGACCGAACCAGCGACCGACTTCGACGTCGGCATCGTCGGACCACACGAGCCGGGCGCGGAGTGTGCGGTCGAGGTGCGGGCGTTCTTCAACGGCTCGAACGGCACGATCCGGGAGGACCCGGTGACCGGCAGTCTCAATGCCTCGATCGCACAGTGGCTCGTCGGCAACGGCACGCTCACCGCGCCGTACGTCGCTGCGCAGGGCACTGCGCTGGGCCGGCGCGGCCGGGTGTTCATCGACCAGGACGGCGACAGCGTCTGGGTCGGCGGCGAGACGTCGCTGCGGATCTCCGGGATGATCGCCGTCTGAGCCCGCTCGCTCAGACCGCCTGCAGCGCCTTCATCACCCGGGCCCACCGCTCGGGGTCACCCTCGTACGGCGCGTAGAAGCTCAGCCGCTGGATGACGTCGCCGTAACGGTTCGCCAGCTCTGGTGCGATCGCCTCGGGCTCGCCGACGACGGCGAACGTCGTCAGGATCTCGTCGTCGATCAGCGTGCCCATCCGCTCCCACTCGCCCTGCTTCGACAGACTGTTGAGTTCGTCCTGCAGGCCGCCCCAGCCGTGGATGTCGAGGACGCCGCGATACGACGGCGTCGAACCGTAGAACGCGATCTGCTGGCGGGTGGCGTCGGCGGCGTGCTCGATCTCCTCGTCGGTTGCGCCGGTCACGACGAACGACGGGCCGACGATCTCGAACCCGTCCATGGTCGTGCCGGCTTTCGCCCGGCCGCGTTCGAGCGCGGGGACCGTGACCTCGCGGAGGTATTTCTCGGTGGTGAAGCCGTGACAGATGAACCCGTCGCAGACCTCGCCCGCGACCTCGGTCATCAGCTCGCCGACGCCGGCGAGGAAGATCTTCGGTGGGCCGAACCCGTCGAGGTCGGTCGCCGGCGGGGCGAAGAACGGCGTCATCAACGTGTGCGTGTAGAACTCGCCGCGGAACGCCAGCTTCTCGCCGGTCAGCCAGGTGTCCCAGATCGCCCGGATCGCCAGGACCATCTCGCGCATCCGCGCCGCCGGCTTGCTCCACTCCATCGAGAACCGCTTCGTGATGTGCGGTTTGATCTGGCTGCCGAGTCCGAGCACGAAGCGCCCGCCGGAGTACGCCTGGAGGTCCCACGCGGTCATCGCCAGCGTCATCGGGTTGCGGGCGAACGCGACCGCGATCGAAGTGCCGATCTCCAGTTGCGTCGTGTGCTCGGCGGCGAGCACCAGCGGCAGGAACGGGTCGTGTGACGTCTCGGCGGTCCACGCGCCGGAGTAGCCGGCGGCCTCAGCATCCTGGGCGCGCCGGCCGACGCGTGCGATGTCCGTACCGAGGGTGCCGTCGATCTTCATCCTGGCGACGGTACACACGCCGCGGTCCCGGCGTCGTGTCGACGGTGAGCGTGGCTCAGTCCTGGTCGCGGAGGAACTCCTGGATCTCTTCCGCGATCTCGTCGCCGGACTTGAGCCGCATCTCGGCGGCGGCGCGGGCGGCGTCGGCGTCGTCTTCGAGCGCCGCGTCGTGGAGCGATTCCAACTGCTCGATCATCGCGACGTGCTCGTCGTTGTCGCGGATCATCCGGTCGATCCGCTGGCGCTGGATCTCGACTTCGTTGCGCAGCGCCGAGCCGGTGACCGCGATGCCGGTCGCCTCCTCCAGGCCCTCGAGCAGAGCCACCGACGATGCCGGATAGGACATCCCGGTGACGTAGTGCGGCACCTGGGCCCAGATGCCGAGCGCCGGGATCTTGCGGGCGTGCATCGTGTGCTCGAGCGCTGCGGCCATCCCGGCGGGGACGTCGACGGAGCTGCGCGCGAACGTGACACTCGCCAGCACGTCGGTCGAGGGCGACGAGCACGACAGACGGGGCTCGCGCGTGTGCGGCGTGGCGAACGGGTACGCGCCGAACGACACCATCTGCGTCACCCCGAGTTCGACGGCGATGTCGCCGATGCACGTGGCGAAGCGGCGCCACCGCATGTCGGGCTCGGGCCCCGTGAGCAGTAGCACGTCACGTCCGGCGGGCGAGCGGCCTGCGCCGAGCTCGATGTGGTTCCAGCGCAGATCCGTGTTGACGCCGTCGCGGAGTTCCATCGTGGGGCGCCGGGCGCGATAGTCGATGAACGTGTCGTCGTCGAAGCGCACCAGTGGACCGACCTCGCACTCCGCCAGCACTGCAGCCACGGCGTCCGCCGCGGCCCCTGCGGCATCGATCCAGCCGGTCATCATCACCACGAGCACCGGTTCGTGGAGCATCGACTCGCCGCCGACCCACTCGTAGTCCGCGTCGAGGCCGTCGGACGCCCGGGCCGGCCCGCGAGCCGGCCGACGGTCGTCGGTCGGCTCGCCGGGGTCGTCGCTCATCAATGCCGAGGGTAGCGAGCGCACGAGCGGTCGCCGTGTGCGCACGGCGTCGCACCCGCCGGGATCAAGAGGGGCTTCGGTATCCTGGAGGCATGGCAGCCATCGACGTCACCGACGCAACGTTCGAGACCGAAGTCATCGAGAAGTCCAAGCAGGTTCCCGTCGTCGTCGATCTGTGGGCTCCGTGGTGCGGCCCGTGCAAGACGCTGGGGCCGATCATCGAACGCGTCGTCGACGCCACCGACGGCGACGTCGTGCTCGTGAAGGTCAACGTCGACGACAATCCCGCCCTCAGCCAGGCGTTCCAGGTGCAGTCGATCCCGGCGGTCTACGCCATGAAGGACGGCGCGGTGGTCAACGGGTTCACCGGGTCGTATCCCGAGCATGTCGTCAAGGAGTTCGTCGAGTCGTTGCTGCCCAGCGCCAACGACGTCGAGGTGTCCGAGCTGATCAGCGCCGGCGACGAGGACAGCCTGCGGAAGGCGCTGGCGATCGAGCCGGCCAACGAGGATGCCACCGTTGCGCTCGCCGAGCTGCTCGTCGATGCCGGCGATGGTGACGAGGCGCTGCTCGTGCTCGCACGCATCCCCGAGTCCGATCGCACCCGCAAGGTCGCCGCCGCGGCGAGGGTCGGCGACGAGCCCAGCGACGACTACGACGCGCAGTTGGCCGAGCTGCTGGACTCGGTGAAGACCGACGACGAGGCGCGCCAGAAGTTCATCGACATCCTCGAGCTGATGGGTGCCGACGACCCGCGCACGGCCGACTACCGGAGGCAACTGACCGCCCGGCTGTACTGAGCCGACGCGGGGAAACGGGGCGATGCAATGACGAATCCGGACACCGCAGCCGGCGTCACCCTCGTGCCCGGACGCGAGCTGCTGCCCGACGTCCTGCCGACCGATCGGCTGAACGCTCGCGCGAAGCCCACTCGCCAGTTGCGCGACGAGCTGCGGCGCATCTCCGACGTCCGGAGCGCGGTCACCGTCGTCGGCTGTCTCCTGCAGACGTTCGGTGTCGTGGTCGCCGCCGCCTGGATCCACACCTGGTGGTCGTATCTCGTGGCGTTCGTGCTGATGGGCCGGGGCCACGTCTGCCTCAACATCCTCGGGCACGAGGCGGCGCACCGCCTGCTGTTCACCAACCGGGTGCTCAACGACGGCGTCGGCCGGTGGCTGCTGTCGTACCCGACGTTCTCGCCGATGCTCGCGTACCGCCGGGCCCACTTCGCCCACCATCGCGCCGAGATGGGCCCCGACGAGCCCGACGCGTCGCTGTACGCCGGGTACCCGATCAGCAAGGACTCGTGGCACCGCAAGCTGCGCCGTGACGCAACCGGCGCCAGCGCCGTCAAGATCTTCAAGGGGCTGTGGCGCTCGGTCCGGCGGGGGCAGCCGGAGGCCCGCTACATCATCGCCGTGCACGCCGTGATGCTCGCAGGCTCGATCGCCGTGATGCGACCGTTGGCGTACGTCGTGTGGTTCGTGGCGTGGTCGACGTCGTGGCGCGTCCTCAACCGGCTCCGGGCGATCGCGGAGCACGGCGGGATGATCCGCTCGCGCGATCGGCGCGAGACGACCCACGTCATCCGCCAGACACCCTGGGCGCGATTCTGGATGGTGCCGTACCACACCGGCTGGCATCTCGCCCACCACGTGGACATGGGTGTGCCCTGGCGCAACCTGCCACGGCTCCACACCGAACTCGTTCGCTCCGGCTGGGTCGTCGACGCGCTCGAATACCCGAGCTACCGGGCGTTCTGGCGGGCCTGCTCGTCCGGCTGACGCCCGCGCGCCGGGCACCGGGCGCGGGATCGCCGGTCGACGTCGCCGGCGGTAGCATGCGGTCACCGACTCCCTCCTGATGTTCCCGTCGCGCCCCGGCGCGACATCCCAGGAGGTCGACCATGGAGATCGCGGAGCTCGCGCCGCACGACCCGCAGCAGCCCCGACGTCCCGCGCCGCCGCAGCATCTTCGCGACCGGACACGCGACTGGCTCGCCTGGTTCGGCCTCGGTCACCTGCTCGCGTCGGCGCTCGCGGTCGCCGTCGTGTGCGCAGGTGCCTATTGGCTGGTGCGCACGCCGCCGCCGCCGAGCGAGGCGTCGCTGCCACGAGCGGCTGGGTCGACCGCGCCGCAGTCGACGATGCCGACGCCGGCCACCACCGCCGATCCGTCCGCAGCCGAGCCCGCCGGCTCCGGTGGCGAACCGGGCTCGATCACCGTGCACGTCGCCGGCGCCGTCCGCGCTCCAGGGGTGTACCGGCTGCCGGCGGGAGCGCGGGTCCTCGATGCGATCGTCGCGGCCGAGGGTGCATCCGACGATGCGCACGCAGACGCGCTGAACCTCGCCGCTGTCGTGGTCGACGGCAGCCGGATCCACGTCCCGCTCGTCGGCGAGCAGGTCGAGATCGTCGCGGGGTCCGCGGCGGTCGGCACGGCCGCACCGGGGCCGATCGACGTCAACCGGGCGTCGCCGGCGGAGTTGGAGTCGTTGCCGGGTGTGGGGCCCGCCACGGCGGCGGCGATCGTCACCGAACGCGAGCGCAACGGGCCGTTCCTGACCGTCGACGATCTCGAACGGGTGCCGGGGATCGGCCCGGCGAAGCTGGCGTCGCTGCGTGAGTTCGTGACGACGTGAGCCGGCCGGACGGCAGCGTCAGAACAGCGGGTCGCCGATCACGGCGGTCGCCACGCCGAGCGCGACGCCGGCCCCGGCCCAGATGCCGCCGGCCAGCCACAGGTAGTGCCGCCAGTAGTCGCTCCACGTCGCGAGCGGGTTGCGGGTGGCGCGGCGCGAGGCCAGGAGGCCGACTGCGACCCACATCACCCCGGACGCGGCGATCGCAGCCGGGTACAGCCCTCGGTCACCGAACGGTGCGCCTGCCGCCAGCAGCCCGGGAGCTGCGACGACGCCGCCGATCAGCCCGACCGCACCACTCCACGGCGCGTCGGACAACCGCAGCGAGCCGTACGCGACGAGGCCGATCAACCCGGGCAGGAGCACGCCGAGCAGCGGCCCCCAACCACGAATGCGTGAGCGGTACCAGCGCGGCCCGTCGACCAGCGCGCCGCCGGTTTCGATTCGTTGGGGGTGGGGGGTGAGCCCGGTGGGGGCTGATGAGTACGACGTCACGGTGTCCTCATCGTACGGCAGTGCGGATGATGAATATCGGCACCGGCGGACGTCACATCGTGATGGTGCGGTCGTGCTGGTTGCCGTGCTGGCAGCGGTGTCGGTCTGGGCCGGCGACATCACCGTCGCCGTCACGATGGGCGCCGCAACGTCGCTGCTGCTGTGGACGTCGACTCGGTCGGCTGCGCTGATCGCAGTGGTGATGTTCGTGTGCGTCGTCGGGTCGGTGCGGTCCGAGCGGGCATGGTCCGGTCTCGCGCCCGACGAGCTCGGGCCGTTCGAGGGGTGGGTGCGCGTGGTCGACGATCCGCAGCCGTACGCCGCCAGCACGCGGGTGATCGTCGATGTCGACGGCGAGCGTTACGAGGTGTGGTCCCGTGGTCGGGCCCGGCAGCTGCGCGTCCGTACCTGGCGCGGCGGGCAGTGGGTCGCGATGAGCGGGCAGCGGGTGGCACTGGATGCGACGCGCGCGCATCGCGTCGCCTGGCAGCACGTCGTCGGCGAGTTCGTCCTCGACTGGGCCAGCGACGTCGACGAGGGCGGCGCGGTCGCGCGGGCGTCGAATCGTGTTCGCCGGGCGATCGAGCGGGCGGCGGCGACCCTGCCCGACGACGACGGGGCGCTGTTCCGCGGGCTCGTCGTGGGCGACGACCGTGATCAACCGGTGGCGATGATCACCCGCTTCCGGGCCAGCGGGCTGTCCCACCTCACCGCGGTGTCGGGGCAGAACGTCAGCTTCGTGCTCGCCGCCTGTGGGCCGCTGCTGCGGCGGTTGCGGACGTGGCCGCGGCTCGCGGTGACGATCGGGCTGATCACGTGGTTCGTCGCGCTGACCCGGTTCGAACCGTCGATCATCCGGGCCGGCGCGATGGCCTCGCTGTCGGCGCTGGCGTACGCAACCGGCCGCGAGCGGGCGCCGCTGCGGATCCTCGCGCTCGCTGTCACCGGTCTGGTGCTCGTCGATCCGCTGCTCGTGTGGTCGATCGGGTTCTGGCTGTCGGTCGGCGCGACGCTGGGCGTCAGCACCGCCGGCCCGTGGCTCGCGCGCCGGTTCCAGGCGCTCGGCCTGTTCGCCATGCCGCTCGGCATCACGCTCGGCGCGCAGCTCGGTGTGATCGTCCCGGCCGTGCTCGTGTTCGGCCGGCTGCCGCTCGTCAGCGTGCCCGCCAACCTCCTCGCGGTGCCCGTCGCCGGCGCGGTGATGCTGTACGGCATGCCGGCGGGCCTGCTGGCGGGGTGGATCCCGGCGCTCGCGACACCGGTGATGCTGCCGGCACGGTTCGGCACCCGCTGGGTCGACACCGTGGCGCTGCTGGGCGAGCGGGTCGAGCCGGCGCCGCCGTGGTCGTGGGTCGGGTGGGCGCTGCTGGCGGCCGTTGCAGCGCTCATTGTCGCACCGCGCGGCCGACGCGATAAGAATCAGTCCCTGCATGGCGACACATCTCCTGACCGGTGACGACGAATCGATCCTGCGAACCGCGGTCCACGACCTCGTCCACGACCTCATCGGCGACGGCGACCGATCGATGATGGTCGACGAGTTCGACGGCGAGGAGTACGAGGTACGCCACGTCGTCGACGCCGCCCAGACACCACCGTTCCTCACCGACAAGCGGGTGATCGTCGCACGCGGCATCGGCCGGTTCGTCACCGACGACCTGACGCCGCTGCTGGCCTATCTCGACAATCCGCTCGACACGTCCGACCTGGTGCTCGTCGGGGGCGAGGGGCGCATCGCGAAGAAGCTGACCGACGCCGTCAAGGCGGCCGGCACGATCACCAACACGTCGCCGCCGAGCCGGGCGAAGGATCGTCAGAGCTGGCTGTCCGATCACATCGCCGAGACCGGGCTGCGCCTCGACGGCGGGGCGATCGCGCAGTTGGGTCAGTGGCTGGGCGAGGACGCCGGACGCGTCGACGGGATCCTGGCGACGTTGCGGAGCACGTTCGGTGACGACCGCAAGCTGACGTTCGCCGACATCGAGCCGTTCCTCGGCGAGGCCGGCGGCGTGCCACCGTGGGACTTCACCGACGCGATCGACGGGGGCAGGACGACGACGGCACTCGACCTGCTCGCGCGGATGATGCACGGCGGAGGTCGGCACCCGCTGCAGATCATGTCGATCCTGCACACGCACTATGCCAACCTCGCCAAGCTCGACGGGGCCGGCGCGGTGTCCGAGCAGGAGGCGATGGCCGCGACCGGCATCAAGTCCGCGTTTCCGGCCAAGAAGGCGCTGCAGAACTACCGCCGGCTCGGCGGACCCAACGTGAAGCGGGCCGTCGAGCTGCTCGCCCAGGCCGACCTCGACCTGCGCGGCGCCCGCGACCTCGACGCCGACCTCGTGATGGAAGTGCTCGTCGCGCGGCTGTCGAAGCTGCGCTAACGGCGACCGGGACCGAAAACGACGAAAGCGCCGCACGGCGGCGGCGCTCGGGTCGGGAATCGACGGCTCAGTCGGTGGCGTTGAGCTGCTTCATCAGGCGGCTCTTCTTGCGAGCCGCCGCGTTCTTGTGCATGACGCCCTTCTGGGCGGCCTTGTCGATGCGCTTCACGGCGAGGCGCAGCGCCTCGGCCTCGTCGTCGGTGCCCGCCGCAGCCGTGGCCGCCTTGACGCGTGTCTTGACCTCGGCGCGGACCGACTGGTTGCGGTCGTGGCGCTTGGCGTTGGTGAGGATGCGCTTCTTCTGGCTCTTGATGTTGGCCATGTTGCCTGGTGCTTCTTTCGTCGAATTCGCTCGCAGCCGACCGGCTCCGAACAGCCGTGAAACTCTAGCGGCGGCCCCGGCAAACCCCCACCACGAGCTGGCCGCCCACCCGCGTCGGCCGCGCCGATAGCGTTGGGCGGGCCATGCAGCTCGACCGGATCCGGAACTTCTCGATCATCGCCCACATCGACCATGGCAAGTCGACGCTGTCCGACCGCATCCTCGAGATCACCGGCGCGGTGCAGACGCGGGACATGAAGGCCCAGTACCTGGACACGATGGATCTCGAGCGGGAACGGGGCATCACGATCAAGGCGCAGAACGTGCGCGTCGACTGGAAGGACCACGTCTTCCACCTGATCGACACGCCGGGCCACGTCGACTTCGGCTACGAGGTCAGCCGCAGCCTGGCCGCCTGCGAAGGCGTCGTCCTGGTCGTCGACGCGGCGCAGGGCATCGAGGCCCAGACGCTGGCCAACTGCTACCTCGCGCTCGAGCACGACCTCGAGATCGTCGCGGTGCTGAACAAGATCGACCTGCCCGCCGCCGATCCCGACCGCTACGCAGGCGAGATCGAGACGATCCTCGGCATCCCGCGCGACGAGATCCTCTTGATGTCCGCCAAGACGGGTGCCGGTGTCGACGGCCTGCTCGACGCGATCATCGAGCGCATCCCGCCGCCGGTCGGCGACCCCGACGCCGCGCTCCAGGCGCTGATCTTCGACTCGCAGTTCGACCAGTACCGCGGCGTCGTGTCGAGCATCCGCATCGTCAACGGCACGATGCCGGCCAACGCCAAGCTGCAGTTCATGCAGGCCGGCTCGACACACGAGGCGATCGAGATCGGCGCCCGGCTGCCCGAGCCGACGCCGGTGAAGCAACTCGGCCCCGGCGAGGTCGGCTACCTCATCGCGGGCATCAAGGGCGTCGGCGACGCCAAGTCGGGCGAGACGATCACCACCGCCACCGGCGGCGCCACCGAGGCCCTCCCCGGCTACCGCGAACCGAAGCCGATGGTCTTCTCCGGCCTCTTCCCGATCGACGGCGACGACTTCGAGAACCTGCGCGACGCGCTCGCCAAGCTCCAGCTCAACGACGCGTCGATCACCTACACCCCCGAGTCGTCCGGCGCGCTCGGGTTCGGGTTCCGTTGCGGCTTCCTCGGCCTGCTGCACATGGAGATCGTCAAAGAGCGGCTCGAGCGGGAGTTCGATCTCGCCCTGATCGCGACGTCGCCGAGCGTCGAGTACCTCGTCACGAAGACCGACGGCACCCAGATCAAGGTCGACAACCCCGCCGAGCTGCCCGAGGCGCAGAAGATCGACTTCGTCGAGGAGCCGTACTTCAAGCTGTCGGTCATCACGCCGACCGACTTCACCGGTCCACTGATGGAACTCTGCCAGAGCCGGCGCGGCGAGATGAAGAAGATGGAGTACCTGTCGCCCGAACGGGTCGAGCTGGTCTACGAGGTGCCACTGGCCGAGGTCGTCGTCGACTTCTTCGACCAGATGAAGTCACGGACGAAGGGCTACGCCAGCCTCGACTACGAACTCGCCGGGTACCGCAGGAGCAACCTCGTGAAGGTCGATCTGCTGCTCAACGGCATCCCCGCGGATGCGTTCTCCACGATCGTCCACCGCGACAAGGCGTATCAGTACGGCAGCCGGATGTGCGAGAAGCTGAAGGAGCTGATCCCGCGGCAGATGTTCGACGTGCCGATCCAGTCGGCGATCGGCGGCAAGATCATCTCCCGCGAGACCGTGAAGGCGCGTCGCAAGGACGTCACCGCCAAGTGCTACGGCGGCGACATCACCCGGAAGCGCAAGCTGCTGGAGAAGCAGAAGGAGGGCAAGAAGAAGATGAAGTCGATCGGCCGGGTCGAAGTCCCCGGCGACGTGTTCATCAACGCCCTCAAGCTCGACGAGTGATCCCGTCGGGCCGATGACCGTGTCCGCACCGCCCCCGCGCGACGGCGCCGACGTCGGCCGCCTGCCCGAGCCCGCCGGCACCGATCTCCAGGCGCCCCGGCAGCGGATCGGCTCGACCACGTTCCGGTCGCTGCGCTACCGCAACGCCCGGCTCTTCTTCACGGGCCTGCTCGTGTCGAACGTCGGGACGTGGATGCAGCTGACCGTGATGTCGCTACTCGTGTACCGCCTGACCGGCACGTCGTCCGCCGTCGGCTACACGGTCGCCTGCCAGTTCCTCCCGATGCTGCTGCTCGGGGCGTGGGCGGGAGCGGTGGCCGACGCGCGTGACAAGCGGACGATGGCGATCATCACGCAATCGCTGATGGCCGCACAGGCGTTGACGCTCGGCGTGCTCGACCTGACCGGGCTGATCAACCTGCCCCTCGTGTATGTGATGTCGTTCGTGCTCGGTGTGGCGAACGCGTTCGACAATCCCGCGCGCCGGAGCCTCGTCACCGAGCTGGTCGAGCCGGTCGAGATCACCAACGCGACGTCGCTGAACACCGCCGTGATGACGTCGTCGCGGATCTTCGGTCCTGCCCTCGGGGCGGTGCTCGTCGGGGCGTTCGGCACGGGGTGGTGCTTCCTGCTCAACGGTGTGTCGTTCTCGGCGATCATCGTGTCGCTGCTCGCGATCCGGCCGGCGGAGATGTACCCGATGCCGCCGCGCCCACGTGGCGGCCAGCCGGTCCGCGACGCGCTGCGCTTCGTCTCGGGGCGCCGCGACATGGCGGTGCTGTTCGTCTCGCTGGTCATCGTCAGCACGTTCGCCTACAACCAGTCAGTGGTCTTCCCCGAGCTCGCTGACAAGTCGTGGGGCGGCGACGACGCGTTCGGGTACGTGCTCGGCGTGATGTCGATCGGCTCGCTGACCGGCGCGCTGCTCACGGCGCGACTCCGCCACGTCACGTTCCGCTGGTACGTCGGCAACCTCGTCGTGCTGTCGGTCACGGGGTTCGGCATCGCATGGTCACCGAACATCTGGGTGGCGTTCCTGTGGGCGATTCCGCTCGGGTCCGGTGCGGCCGCGTTCATCACGTCCGCCAACGCGATCGCCCAGCAGGAGAGCCCCCCGGACATGCGGGGACGGCTGATGGCGCTGCAGGCGGTGGCGTTCCTGGGTTCGACGCCGATCGGCGGCCCGATCACCGGGCTGATCGCGGACACGATCAGCCCCGAGTGGGCGCTGGGCTACGGCAGCATCATCGCCCTGCTGTGCGTCGGTGGGATCTACGTGTTCTGGTTCGCCGGCGGGCGCCGGCTCGTCGAGCGTCCGGCGGGCGGCTGATGGCTGCCGACGACATCGCACGCAACTGGGGTGGCAACCACCAATTTCGCGCGACCCGCCTCCACCGGCCGCGCACGATCGACGACGTGGCCTCGCTGGCGCAGCAGGCGCAGCACCTCCGGGTGGTCGGGTCGCGCCACTCGTTCACCGACATCGCCGACTCGGACGAGGTCGTCACGCTCGCCGACCTCGACCGTGACGTCGAGCTCGACGAGGATGCCGGCACGATCACCGTGCCGGCGCAGACCACCTACGGCGACGTCGCGCGGATGCTGCAACCACACGGGTTGGCGTTGCACAACATGGCGTCGCTGCCTGACGTCTCGGTGGCCGGGGCGATCGCGACCGCGACGCACGGCGGCGGCGCCACGAACGGAAATCTCGCCACCTCGGTCGCCGGTCTGGAGATCGTGACGACGAGTGGTGAGATCGTCCACGTCGATCGCTCGTCGATCGACTTCGACGGCATGGTCGTCTCGCTCGGCCGGCTGGGCATCGTCACCGCCGTCACGCTGGACGTCCAGTTCGACTACGAGATCGAGCAACACCTCTTCGAGCACCTGTCCCTCGATGTGCTGGCCAGCGCATTCGAGGCGATCCTGTCGACCGCGTACAGCGTGAGCGTGTTCACCGACTATGGCGACGAGGGCGGGCGCGTCTGGATCAAGCGCCGGACCGACGGCCGCGACCGGTCGCTGCGTCCCGGTCAGGTGTTCCACGAGGCGATTGCGGCGACCGCCGAGCAGCATCCGATCCCGGGGCTGACGCCGACGCACTGCACGCGACAGCTCGGCGTGCCGGGGCCGTGGTGCGACCGGCTTCCGCACTTCCGGATCGGAGCGCGACCGAGCGACGGCGACGAGCAGCAGAGCGAGTTCTTCGTCGACCTCGCGGCGGGGCCGGCCGCTCTGGAGGCACTGCGCGCCCGCCGGGCGGACTTCGGGCCGGCGATGATGGTCAGCGAGATCCGCGCGGTCGCTGCGGACGAGCTGTGGCTCAGCCCGCAGTACGGCCGGGACTCGGCTGCGTTCCACTTCACCTGGGTCAACGACGACGCCGCCGTCGACGCCGCGGTGCGTGCGGTCGAGGAGGCCCTTGCGCCGTTCGCGCCGCGACCGCACTGGGGCAAGGTCTTTCATCACGATGCATTCTCGGCTGCGGCGGCCTACGTCTGTCTCGACGACTTCGCCGACCTCGCGCACCGGTTCGACCCCCACGGTGTGTTCGTCAACGACTGGTGGCGGCGCCACATCGGCGTGTGACCCGCGGCGCGACTAGAAACGATCCGGTATGACCAGCCGATCGATCATGTGGTTCCGACGCGATCTGCGGCTCGGCGACCTGCCGGCCCTGCTCGCAGCCGGGGCGGACGGGCGCGAGGTCGTGCCACTGTTCGTCGTCGACCCGGCATTCGCCGCGGCGGGGGCGCCCCGGCGGGCATACCTGCACGACTCGCTCGCATCGCTCGATGCGTCGATCGTCGCCCGCTCCGACGCTCGCTTGCTGATCCGCCACGGCGATCCCGAGGAGGTCGTCGCGCACGTCGCCGAGGAAGTCGGGGCCGTCGCCGTCTACGTCAGCGACGACTTCATGCCGTACGGCCGGCGACGTGATGCCGCCGTCGCCGGTGCGCTCGCCGAGTCGGGCCGTCACCTCGTACCGATCGGTTCGCCCTATGCGGTCGACCCCGGCGATGTCCGCAAGGACGACGGCACCGCGTACAAGGTGTTCACCCCGTTCTCGAAGATCTGGCGGCGCGTGGGTTGGGAGGCGCCACACCCCGAGCCCGACGACGTCCGTTGGGCCGATGCGACGACGTTCGACGACCTCTCCGAGCCGCTGTTCGACCGGCCCGACCTCGACGTCGATCTGCCGGCGGTCGGCGAGGAGGCGGCCCACCGCAGGTGGACGGACTTCCTGGAGTCGGCGTCGGCCGCCGACGGAACGCTGCGGTCGGGCGTCGAGGCCTACGAGGAGCTGCGCGACCTCCCTGCCCTCGACGGGACGAGTCGGCTGTCGGCGGACCTCAAGTGGGGGGCGATCCATCCCCGGACGTTGCTCGCGGACCTCGACCTGTCGGGGCCTCGCGACGACGGCCCGGTCGTGTTCTCCAGTGAGCTCGCCTGGCGTGACTTCTACGCCGACGTGCTGTCGGTCAATCCGCGATCGGCGTGGGAGAACCTCAACGCCAAGTTCGACGCGATGCCGCTCGACACAGATGCCGCCGCATGGGCCAAGTTCGACCGGTGGGCCGCGGGGACCACCGGCTTCGGCATCGTCGACGCCGGGATGCGCCAGCTCCTCGCGACCGGCTGGATGCACAACCGGGTCAGGATGATCGTCGCCAGCTTCCTCGTCAAGGACCTGCACCTGCCGTGGCAGTGGGGGGCGCGGTGGTTCATGGACCACCTGATCGACGGCGATCTCGCGTCGAACAATCACGGCTGGCAGTGGGCCGCCGGCACCGGCACGGATGCGGCGCCGTACTTCCGGGTCTTCAACCCGACGACCCAGCAGGAGCGGTACGACCCGACCGGCGAGTACGTCGACCGCTGGGCGCCCGATGTCGGCGAACCGATGCTCGACCACAAGGCCGAGCGGGAGGAGGCCCTGCGTCGGTTGAAGACCCTGTCGGCGGGGGAGTGAGGGGTTCCGGCTCCAGTTGCGGGTGGGCCCGCGAACTCCGCGCTCCGAGCGGCGGTCAGTAGGCTGAACGGGCAATGTTGGACGAGCGCAAGACGGCGATCCTCGGGGCGGTGGTACAGGAGTACATCGCCACCGCGCAGCCGGTCGGGTCGACCCACATCGCGAGCGCGCCCGATATCAACGTGTCGTCGGCAACCGTGCGCAACGAGATGTCCCAGCTGGAGAGCGAGGGCTACCTCGTGCAGCCGCACACGTCGGCGGGGCGCATCCCGACCGACAAGGGGTACCGGTACTTCGTCGACAACCTGTCCTCGCCGCGCCGGCTCGACATGGCCACCGCCAAGCAGGTCGGTGAGTTCTTCTCGGCGGCCCATGGGCGGCTGGAGGAGTTGCTGCACCAGACCTCGAACCTGCTCGCCGACCTGACCAACAACGCCGCCGTCGTCGTCGGCCCGAAGGCCGAGGCGATCCCGATCCGCAGCGTGCAGATCGTGTCGTTGTCGCCGACCACGGCCACGGTGGTCGTCGTCTTCGCCAACGGCTCGGTCGAGAACGTCGGGATCGATCTCGTCGACGATGACGACGACGTCAAGTTGGCGGCTGCGAGCGCTCACCTCTCCGCTGCGATCGGCGGCACCGTGCTCGGCGCGGTCGGGACGGCGTCGCCGACCGGCGACGCGGCGGTCGACCGCTTGTGCGACGTGTCGCTGGATGCGCTGAGGAACATGGGTTCGGTCGACCACGTCTACACCGGCGGCGTGTCCGCGGTGGCCGATGCGTTCGACGCGGTCGACGTCGTGCGCTCCGTCCTCCACACGCTCGAGCAACAGTTCGTCGTCGTCACGCTCGTCACCGACATCGTCGGTCGCGGCATGTCGGTGGCGATCGGCCTCGAGCACGGCGTCGAGCAACTCTCGGCATGCTCGGTGGTCGTCGCGCCCGTCGTCGTCGAGGGCGAACACCTCGGCAGCGTCGGCGTGCTCGGTCCGACTCGGATGAACTACCCCCAGGCGCTGGCGACCGTGGACGTCGTCAGCGAACAGCTGGGTCATCGCATCGAAGAAGGCTGAACCGGGGCGATTTCCCGGCATCCTGGAGTCCGTCATGGCAGATTTCTACGAACTGCTCGGCGTGTCGCGAGGCGCGACGGCCGACGAAATCAAGCGGGCGTACCGCCAGCGGGCCAGGGAGTTGCACCCGGACGCCAACCCGGACGACGCGGCCGCCGAGGCGAAGTTCAAGGAAGTCGCGCGCGCCTACCAGGTGCTCTCCGACGCCGACATGCGCCAGCGCTACGACCGCTTCGGTGAAGCCGGTGTCGCCGGAGCCGGTGGTGGTGGCGGCGCATCCGCGGAGGATCTCTTCGGCGGTGGCCTCGGCGACATCTTCGACGCGTTCTTCGGCGGATCCGGCGGCAACCCGTTCGGCGGCGGTGGCGGAGGGCGCAGCCGAGGTCCGAGCGGTCCGCCGCGCGGGCAGGACCTCGAAGTCGTTGCCGACCTCACGCTCGAACAAGCGGTGTTCGGCGATCAGGTCACGGTCGGGCTCAAGTTGCCGGTGCGCTGCGAGGCGTGCGACGGCAGCGGCGCGGGTGAAGGCACCAAACCGGTCAGCTGCGGCGACTGCGGCGGCTCCGGGCAGATCCAGCGGGTCCGCCAGAGCCTGCTGGGCCAGATGGTCACGGCGAGCCCGTGCGGTCGCTGCGGTGGGATGGGCGAGGTCATCGCCACGCCGTGCCCGGAGTGTCACGGGCAGGGCCGGGTCACGGTCGACAAGAGCTACCAGGTCGACGTGCCGGCAGGGGTCGACAGCGGGTCGACGCTGCGTCTCACCGGCCGCGGCGCGGCCGGGCCCCGCGGTGGCCGCAACGGTGATCTCTACGTCCACCTGCGCGTTGCTCCACACGACCGGTACGTGCGTGAAGGCAACGACCTGGTCACCGACGTCGGGATCTCGATCGCGCAGGCCGCGCTCGGCACCTCGTTGCAGCTGGAGACGCTCGACGGCGAGGAAGACCTCGTCATCGCACCGGGCACCCAACCGGGCCGCGAGTTCGTCCTCCGGCAGCGGGGCGTGCCGCACCTCCAGGGTCGCGGACGCGGCGACCTGATCGCTCGCGTGCGCGTCGACGTCCCGACGAAGCTGACCGACGACGAGGTCGAGCTGCTGACGACGTACGCGACCGGCCGCGGCGAGACGGTCGGCAACGGCAAGGAAGGCCTGTTCTCCCGGATCAAGTCAGCGTTCTCGTGAACCCGCGCCGGCACAGCTCGGCGCACGTCTTCGTCGACCATCTCGGAGACACGATCGACCTGTCGGACGAGACCGCACATCACCTCGCCCGCGTCCTGCGCCTGCGCGACGGCGACCCGGTCACCGTCAGCGACGGCGCGGGCCACTGGCAGCCCACCGTCGTCACGGATACGGGGACCGCCATCAGGCTGGAGTCCGCCGGTGACGTCGTGCACGAGCCGCGCCGGCACGAGCCGCTGACACTGGCCACGGCGATGCCCAAGGGCGATCGCCTCGACTGGCTCGTGCAGAAGGCGACCGAGATCGGTGTCGACCGCATCGCATTGCTCCACACCGACCGTTCCGTCGTGCGGTGGAAGCCCGACCGCGTCGAGCGGCGACTGGGCCGATTGCAGCGGATCTCCGACGAGGCCGCGCGCCAGAGCCGGCGCGTCTGGCGGGTGGCGGTCGACGCCCCGGTTCCGGCCGACATCGTGCTGGCCGGCGCCGCGGTTGCCGAGCCCGGCGGTCGCGAACTGCGGCCCGCCGATTCGGTGGTCGCGGTGGGCCCGGAGGGTGGTTGGAGCGACACTGAGCTGCAACGTGCCAGCGTACGGATCGATTTGGGGCCGAACGTTCTGCGTACTGAGACGGCCGCATTAGTGATAATCACACTCTCCGTAGCGTTCCGTCACAGAATCCTTGGTTTGCGTGACGAATTGGATTAGGTTGAGTGCGCCCTCACATCACGCCGCTAGAGGGTGGCGGCAACCTCTGGGATCTTCGAAGGCGGAAATCACCATGGTCACATTCGACGGAGATGCGCCGTCTGCCTACAGCCAGCAGGTCGGCGAGCGGCTGAGGGTCATTCGCAAGCAGAAGCGGCTGTCGCTCCAGGAAGTGGAGGCACAGTCCAATCAGGAGTTCAAGGCCTCGGTGCTCGGCGCGTACGAGCGTGGCGAGCGGGCACTGTCGGTGCCGCGCCTCGACCGGCTGGCGCAGTTCTACAACGTCCCGATCGAGCAGCTGCTGCCTCGCGAGATCACCGGGTCCGAGGCTGCGGCGATCGATTCGCCGATCAACAAGAAGCTGCCCATCGACGTCTCCAAGCTGGTGCAGCTCAGCGGCTCGCCGTTCGAGATGCTCGCCAGGTACCTGCGGCTGATCCAAGTGCAGCGCCAGGACTTCAACGGCCGGGTGATCACGGTCCGAGGCGACGACACCCGTGCGATCGCGGCGATGCTCGACGTCCCCGTCGACCAGGTCGCCGACCGGCTCGCCGCGCTCGACCTGCTCTTCAAGCCGCTCTGACGCCGATCCGCGCCAGACTGGTGCACGCATGTTCGGCGTGTACCTCCACATCCCGTTCTGCGCCTCGAAGTGTGACTACTGCGCGTTCGCGACGTGGACCGACCGGCACCATCTGACCACCGCATACCTCGACGCGCTCCAGACCGAGATCGCCGCCGCCGTCGAGGCTGGGATGCCGACCGCCGACACGATCTTCGTCGGGGGCGGGACGCCGACGCTCGTGGCGCCGGAGGCGCTGGCAGCAGCGATCGTTGCGATCCCGAGGACCGCCGACTCCGAGGTCACCGTCGAGTGCAATCCCGATGACGTCACGGTCGAGCTGCTGCAGACCTACGTCGCGGCCGGCGTCAACCGGGTCAGCATCGGTGTGCAGTCGATGTCCGCGCACGTGCTCGCCGCGCTGGGCCGGACCCACGACCGGCACAACGTGGCGCGTGCGGTCGACGCGGTCCGCACCGTCGGCCTGCCGACCTTCAATCTCGACCTGATCTACGGCGCGGCGGGCGAGACGGTCGACGACTGGACGCAGACCGTCGAGGCGGCACTCGACCTCCGCCCCCCGCACGTCTCGGCGTACGCCCTCACCGTCGAGGCCGGCACGCCGCTCGCCGACCGATCCGACCGCCATCCGGACGACGACGATCAGGCAGACAAGTACGAGGTCGCCGACCGATTGCTGACCGGCGCGGGGCTCGCCAACTACGAGGTGTCGAACTGGGCCCTCGACGGGCACGAGTCGCAGCACAACTTCCTGTACTGGCGGCAGGAGAACTACCGCGGCTTCGGATGTGCCGCCCACTCCCATCAGGACGGCCGGCGCTGGTGGAATGTGCGCACGCCCGACCGCTACATCGATCTGGTCGACCGCGGCGAGTCGGTCGAGGCGGCAGCAGAGACGCTCGATCCGGCGGTCCGGCACATCGAGGGACAGCAGTTGATCCTGCGCACGCGCGACGGCATCGAACGGTCGGCCTTCGCGCCCGAGACGCTGGAGCTGCTGGACGGGATGATCGCACCGCATCCCGAGGACCCGGATCGCGTGGTGCTCACCCGGGCAGGGCGGCTGATGGCGAACGACATCTCGATGCGGCTCGCCGACTGACCGTTCCCACCGTGGGCGCGGTCGGTGGTGTGCGAGGTCCGCGGTGATAACTTGTCAGCCGCTACGGGCGCGTAGCTCAGTTGGTTAGAGCGCTACCATGACACGGTAGAGGTCCCGGGTTCGAGTCCCGTCGTGCCCACCAGTTGCACCATCGGCTCAGGCTTCGAGGCGGCCGCGCAGCACCGAGCGTCCCGAGTGCGTCGGCACGCCGTCGTCGGGTTCGACCGACACGTCGATGATCGGGAAGTCGGCCAGTTCCACCTCGGCGGGGATCTCGAACGTGCCGCCGTTGCGGACGACGCCGAGCGACACCATGTCGGTGATGTCGTCGTTGATCAGCCAGAGTTCGAGGAACTCATCGGCACCGACGTCGACGCCGGACACGTCGAGCGCGACCCGGCGTACGCCGCCGGTCTCCTCGATGATCGCGCGGGTGGCGATCCCAGCGGGCGCATCCGGCAGGCCTTCGCTGGTCACGTCCACCGCGGCGATCAGGTCGGGTGCGTCCGCACGGCGCGCGTCGATGATCACGGCGGCTCCGATCGCCACCAGCAACACGGCCGCTGCGCCGAGCGTCCATGACCACCGGTGACGTGCCCGCAATGGGATGGGCGCGACGACCCCTGCGACGGTCTCGTCCGTCGCGTCGGCGGTGTCGGCGCGGGCATCGTGGCCGACCTCAGCGGCGATCGCGTCCCACACGGCCGGCGGGGGCGCGGTGCGGCGCGCGTCATCGGGGGTCACGTCGCGCAGCAGGTGGCGGACTCGGTCATCGGGGTCGTTCATCATGTTTCACCGGTCGGGGGGTCGAAGTCGATGTGGCGTCGCAGTCGGTCGAGGCCCCGGCGCACGTCGCTCTTCACGGTGCCGAGCGGGATGCCGGTCGATGCTGCGATCTGTTCATGGGTGAGATCCTCGACGAAGGCGAGCTCGATCACCGCGCGTGCTCGTTCGGTCAGAGCTTCCATCGCATCCGCGAGGAGCATCCGGTCGCCGAGCTGGCGTACCCATTCGACCGGGTCGGACACGTCGAGCAGCACGTTCGACGAGTCGAGGCGTTCGTTTCGGTGGCGGGCCTCGCGCCGCAGCACGTCGACGATCTTGTGCCGGGTGATCCCGGTCAGCCATGCGCCGAGGCTGCCCCGAGCCGGGTCGTACGACGCCCGCTGCCGCCATGCGGCGACGAACACCTCCTGCGTGATGTCCGCGGCGAGGTCCTCGCCGACGGTCCGACGGCACAACGAGTAGACGAATGAGCCGTGTTCGTCGTATGCGGCGCGCAGGACCGAGTCACCACCGCGCGCGAACGCGTCGTCGAGCGTTGTCGGTTCGGTCATCTGATCGGAGACGCGCCGGAGCGGTTCCTCCGGGACATTGTGCCAGTCCGGACGAGTCAGCAGGGCAGCAGACATGCATCTACGGTTCGGACGCACCGTGCGACTTGGATGCACCCGACCGACGACTTTCGACATTTTCTGGGATCGCTGCATCCACGGAGGCGGACCGTTGCGTAGGGACGATGACACTTCCTACTGAAAGGCATCCCCATGTGGTCCATCAAGAAGACGTTCGCAACGACGCTCGTTGCGGCAACCAGCCTCGTCGCGTTCGGCTCGGGCACCGATGCACAGTCCGAAGCCCGAATCCATCTCATCCACGGCATACCCGGCGTCGACGTCGACGTCGCGGCCGGCGGAGCGAACGTGTTCGAGGGCTTCTCGTTCGGTGACACCCAGGATCTGTCGGCGCTGGCCGGCCAGACGCTGGTCGGCGTGCAGGTGAAGGCAGCCGGCACCGACACCGTCGCCATCGACGCCGGTGACGTCACGTTGCCGGGCAGCGGGAACTACACGGTGATTGCCCACCTGAGCGCAGACGGCACGCCGTCGCTCGGCGTCTTCGAAAACGACGTCAGCTCGATTGCCGCGGGCGAGGGCCGACTCACCGTCCGTCACACGGCTGCCGCGCCGGCCGTCGATGTCCTGGCAGACGGCAACGTCGCATTCGCAGGCGTCACGAACCCGCAAGAGGGTGTGGTCGACCTTCCGGTCGGCACGATCAACGCCAGCGTCGCCCCGGCCGGAACGACCGATCCGGTGATCGGGCCGGCTGATCTCAGCATCGCCGATGGGCAGAACCTCATCGTCTACGCCGTCGGCTCGCTGTCCGACGACTCGCTGACGGTGCTGACGGAGACGATCGACGGCCTCGGAACGGCCCCGACCCGCGTCAACACCGGCAACACGCCGATCGATGGCGAGGGCGGCGTTCCGTACCTGGCGATCCTGCTGATCGCGATGCTCGCACTCGCCGGCACCGGAGCGGTCGTCCGCGTGCAGCGCACCGCCTGACACCGACGTGATCGCACCGGTGAAACGCATGTGGATCGGGCTGTTCGCACTCGTGCTGGTCGCGGGCGCGTGCAGTTCGACGCCTTCACGCGGTGCGACCGAGGCGCTCATCGCTGCGACGATCGACGGTGTGGTGCCGGGCCTCCCCGCCGGCACCACACCGCCGTCGGTCGTGACGGTCCGACCTCCGAGCGGAACGCAGTCATCCGCTGATGCCGATGTCGTTCATCAGGTCGCTGACGACTCCACCCGCCTCGCCGGCTCGGTCGTCACCCGGCCGGCGGCGGCCCCGTCACCGCTCGCCGAGCTCGTGCAGCCGATCGGCAGCGCGACCTACGACCCGAACGACCACGTCACCGCGGCCCGTCCGCTCACGATCTCCATCGCCGATCTGGGTGTCGAGCGCGCGCCGATCGATCCCGTCGGGGTGAAGAACGAAGGCGAACTCGACGTGCCGGACCCGCTCGTGGTCGGTTGGTACACGGGGAGTTCGGTCCCCGGGCGGCGCGGCGCGTCGGTCCTCGCGGCACACGTGAACTACAACGGGGTTCCTGGGGTGTTCCGCTACCTTCGTGACCTCGACGGTGGCGAACTGGTTGAGATCGGCTACGAAGACGGGACCACGCAGACGTTCGAGATCGTCGCAGTCGAACTGTACGACAAGGACGAACTGCCCGAAGCGCTCGTCTGGGCGAAAGACGGAGATCCCACCCTGGTGTTGTTCACGTGTGGGGGCCGCTTCAATCGTGCCCAGCGCAGCTACGAAGACAACGTCGTCGCCTTCGCCAGGCCGGTCGAAACCGACCCTCATCCGCTTCGGTGAGGCGCGCTCAGCCCGCTTCGGTGCTGACGCAATACGATCGGGCCGGTCATGGAGCTGTTCCGACCCGTCCACGTCGTCCGGCAGGACGCCGAGATCGCGACGGCACTTCGAGATGGCGACACCGCCGCCGTCGGTGCGCTGTACGCCGGTCACGGCGCCGTCCTGTACTCGGTCGCCGCCGTCGCCGCCGGTGATCCGGCGCGGGCCGCCGAGCTCACTCAACGGGTCGTCGTGCAGGCGTGGCGTGATGCCGGCGACATCGAACCCGGCGACGACTTCGCGCCGTGGCTCGCGTCGATCACTCGGCGGTTCGTCGACGCCGACGGCGGCGCTGCACCTGCACCTGACGTCGATCTCGTCTGGGCCGTCCGTGTCGCAGTCGACTCGCTCGATGCGGACCGTCGCGAGATGCTCCGGCTGAGCCGCCTCGAAGGAGTGGACCGCACCGCGATCGCAGACCTCGGCGACACCGACCCCGACGACGTGCGAGCACAGCTCGAACGCGCCGAGCGACGCGTCGCCTCCGTCGCGAGTCCCTCCGTCCCGAGTGTCGCTGCGGAGGTGGTGCCGGCACTTCTCTCCGACCCGATGTTCTGGCTCGACCCCCCGCCCGACCTCAGCGACCGGATCAACGTCGCAGTCGCCGCGGACGTCGGCGCGCGGCCGCCGTCGATCGGCGACACGCGTTCCTCATCGCAGTCGTCGTGGGTCCGGCCGGCGCTGCTCGGCGCATTGGCCGCGATCACGCTGGTGTTCGGCGGCGTCGTCGTGCTCAGCGCGTTGAGCGGCACCACCGAGCGCGACGCCGTCACTGCCGAGTTGACCCCGACCGGGTTGGTGCTCGATGTCAGCGGCGACGTCTCGATCACGTCCTTCGACGCCGGCCTCGAGGTGGTGCTGGACGCACCGAATCTGCCCCGGGGCATCGACGGCACGTTCTACCAGGCGTGGGTCGGTACAACCGACGGTGCACTCGTCCCCGTCGGCACGTTCCGGCGTGGCGGCCGGATCACGATGTGGGCAGGTGTCGAACTCGATCGGGTGGCGTCGTTCGTCGTCACGCTCGAGTCCGCAGTCCCCGGTGACGACGGAGGTCAGTCGTCGTCCGGCGACGTCGTGCTGCGCGCCGCATTCGGATAGTCAGCTCGCGATCGCAATCCGCACATGGTCGGCGACCACGGGTCCGCCCCGAGGCCCGAGCAGCACGGTGTAGTGGTTGGTGTCGGGAACCTCGACCCACCGATGCCGGGTGTGGCGGGCGACCACGTCGTCGCTGATCAGCGGGGGAGGGGTGCCGAGCAGTCCGTGTGGCGCCCGGATGATGGTGACCGGTGCGGGGTGGGTTTCCAGCAGCGAGCGGACCTCGATGTCGGCGAACAGTTCGCGGCCGTCGTGGCGCACGGCGTCCACGTCGACCGCGGTCCGGAATCCGCCGTCGACCTCGACGAGGTCAGCCAGCAGATTGCGTTCGAGGTCGACGCTGATGCCGTCAGCGAACGCCGGGTGCGCCGACCACATGCTGTAATACGACGTGCGATCGACCCACAGCTTGCCGAGCCGCTCGATCGCCGGCCCGAGCGTCGCTTCGAGCACCTCGTCGACATCGGCATCGTCGGGCAGCTCCAGCGGTGCTCCACCGTCGACGAGGACGAGATCCTTGACGAGCGCCGGATGTCGTTCAGCCGCCATCAGGGCGACGTACGCGCCCATCGAGTGGCCGGCCACGACGACCGGTCCACCGAGCTGCTCGATGATCGCCGCGACGTCGTCGGCGTGTCGGCGGATGCCGAACGGCCCGCCCGAGGTGTGGCTGCGCCCGCGCCCGCGGAGGTCGACCGCGACGAGGTCGGCGCCGCCGGCGAGGTGATGGGCGATCGGATCCCACGCCCAGGCGTTGGCCGTGATGCCGTGTACCGCGACGACCGTCGGCGCCCCGTCGATGCCCGGCCAGTGGAGCGCGCCGAGCGCGGCCCCGTCGACGTCGAACGTCACGAATTCGGGTCTGGTCGCCACGGCGCCATTGTGTCGCATCCGGTGACGCCTGTCCTGGTCAGGCGGTCG